>NZ_CP022222.1:3079466-3380461 GCF_009930815.1 Bradyrhizobium sp. CCBAU 051011
TAACCCGCAAGCGAGAAAGCGACTGGCGGCAAGAGCCCCTTGAGATCAAGGATGGCCCGAGACAAAAATTGTTCAAGCGCCGGTGGCGCCAGCAGAAGATCCAGGTTCAGGAAAACAAGCGGCGATACCACAAGCAACGCCAAACGAAGCCGGTGTTTGGCAAAGATGCAGAGTATTGCGACGACAACGGCCGTGGCGCCGAACAGGCCATAGGCGATCTCATAGCCGAGAGCGTGGCGGATGTTGAAACCGCTGGCCAGCAACAGACCCCAAACAAGGCCGGCGATGAGAAGCGCCGTGTCGTCGACGCGCCGGAAAAGCGGCAGATACCCCAGTGCCAGGAATGCCAGGATCGACAGGGTAGGCCAGGCCGCGACATAGGTGCCATGCATCAGCCCCCACAAGTGGAATGTTGGCCAGCCGAGCGCGGCATAGGCATAGCCAAGCGGCCACATCAGCAGGAAGCCGGCAACGACGGCGATGATGCTTCGAATGAAAGTCCGCATGGCGCGTTCAACCGTACTGCTTCACCCTCGCTCCTCGCAATGACGTTGCGTTTCGTCGCTCAATCGTCAAACATCGGCGGCGGCTTGAAGCCGCCGAATTCGCGTTCGATCAGTTCGGCGAGCTTCAGCGGCGTGCGGTCTTCCAGCCAGGGGCCGACGATCTGCACGCCGACCGGCAATCCGTTCGGCGAGAAGCCAGTCGGGACAGCGGTGGAGGGCAGGCCGGGCAGGGTAGCGATACCAGGCCAGGAGAGCATGTCGGGATAGACGTGGTCCTTTCCGTCGATCCTGATCCGGCGTTTTTCCTGGTCGTCGGAGTGGTCGTGCGGATAGGCCGGCGTCGGCATGATCGGGCAGATCACGGCATCATAAGTCTTGAACAATTCGCGCCATTGCGCGCGCAGGCGGGCGCGCGCGCCGTCGTCCATCAGCCAATTGCGGTGGCTTTGCGCTATGCCGCGAAGGCGTTCGGCGGCGAGGCTTGTCTCGCTCGCCGGCAGCGTGGCGACGGCGGCTTGCGCGCCCTCATAGACCTCTGGCGGAAAGGAAGCACCGAGGAACGACATCAGCATCCGCATGTAGAGCCGGGATGTCTCGGCAAAGTTCGGCAGCAGCGGGCTCTCGCGATCGATCTTGACGCCAGCCTTTTCGAGATTGGCGGCCAGCTTGTGGATCGTGCCGCGCACCACCTCGTCGGTCGGCATGACCGGGTCGGTGTCGACCACCAGCACGCGAAAATCCTTCAGCGCGGCGTGACGTGGAGCCGGCAGTGCGAGCGTGTAACCCTTGCCGGCCTCCAGCGGATCGGGGCCGGCGATGGTGTCGAGCAGCAGCGAGAGATCGGCGGCGCTGCGCGCCATCGGGCCGATCACGGCGAGGTCGCGGTCGAGCGGCAGCGGCTGGAACGGCGGCGGCGTGTGGCCACGCCCCGGCACCAGCGCAAAGGTCGGCTTGTGTGCATAGACGCCGCAATGAAAGGCGGGCACGCGCAAGGAGCCGCCGATGTCGGACCCCAGCGACAGCGGGCCATAGCCGGCCGCGAGCGCTGCTGACGAGCCGCCGGACGAGCCGCCCGGCGTGCGGCCGAGATCGAACGGATTGTTGGTGGTGCCGTAGATCTCGTTGTAGCTCTGCCAGTCGCCGAGCCCGAGCGGCACATTGGTCTTGCCGAGAATGACGCCGCCGGCGTCCTTGACGCGCGAGATCGACAGCGCATCCTCCCCAGGCGTGAATTCCTTCTGCGCCGGAATGCCCCAGGTCGTCGGCAGCCCCGCGATATTGTAGGATTCCTTCACGGTCAGCGGGATGCCGAGCAGCGGCTTCCTGACGCCGCGCGCCAGTTCAGCGTCGGCGGCGCGGGCGGCGGCAAGTCCGCGCTCGAAGTCGCGAACGCAAATCGCGTTGATTTTTGCATCGTGCCGTTCGATGCGGCCGATGACGTCCTCGGCAAGTTCAACCGCGGAGACCTTTTTCGCGGCAAGTGCGGCCGATAGTTCGACGGCGGTCTTGAAACTCCATTGCGATTTGGCCAAGGCGTACTCCCGCTCTGTTTTCGAATGCGGCGCGGATGATGTTCAGTTTGGGTACGCGCGGCAAGAGCAATGGCTGTACAGCGGCGATCCCGTCATGTTGCTAACCGCTTGGCGAAGGCCGGGTTGCTGGTTAGTCTTTCGATCAACAAAACGGACAGAGGAAACCATGCCACCGCCGCGAGCCGGAAATTTCCCGTGTTGTCCACCAGGCGGCTGACCTTACGGGCGGCGATGCCAAAGGATGTGCCTGCCTTTCGGGCGCTATTGTCGATTCCCGACGTAACGCGGTTTTCCAATTGGCCCGATACGCCGTCTACGACGCGGGTCGAACGGTCCTTGCGCTGGATGTCCAAGATCCACGGCTCCGGCAAGGGTTGTGCCTGGATCATCGAGATCAGCGGCTCAAAGGCGCTGGCCGGCGCGATCCGCTTCAACAGTTTCGAGAAGAAATGGCGGTGCGGCCAAATTGGCTACGAGTTGCATCCGGACTATTGGGGCAAGGGCTTGATGACGGAGGCGGTGCGGGCCGTGGTCGCGTGCGGACACGAGACCTTCAGGCTCAATCGCATAGATGCCTGGACGTTGCCCGGTAATGCCGCGTCCGACCGCGTGCTGGAAAAGTCAGGCTTTCAGTATGAAGGCACGTTGCGGCAAAAGGCATGGTTCAAGGGCGCGTTCCATGACTTTCGAATCTTCGGCCGGATCGCGGGAGACGCCGCGAGCGCGAACTGAGACGCTCGCTAAGCCGCGCCGATCAATATCCCCACCGCCAGCACGATGGCGCCGCCGAGCACGATCTGGAACACCGCCTGCAGGAACGGCGTGTCCATGTAGCGCGCGCGGATAAAGGCGATCGCCCATAGTTCGAAGAACACGATGATGCAGGCGATCGCGGTCGCGATCCAGAACGCGTTCGGCCAGGAGTCAGGAACGAGATAGGGCAGCGTATGGCCAACGCCGCCGAGCGTCGTCATCAGCCCGCAGGTGATGCCGCGCAGCCAGGGCGAGCCGCGTCCGGTCAGCGAGCCGTCGTCCGACAGCGCTTCGGCGAAACCCATGCTGATACCGGCGCCGATCGAGGCGGCGAGGCCGACCAGAAACGTCTGCCAGTTCTGATGCGTGGCAAAGGCCGCGGCAAACAGCGGCGCCAGCGTTGAAACCGAACCGTCCATCAGCCCGGCCAGTCCCGGCTGCACATATTGCAGCACGAACATGCGCCGCCGCGTCTTGTCTTCCTCCGCGCGCACATCGGGGCTGAGGATCTCGCCGGTCAGCTTCACCGCTAATCGCTCGTGGCCCTTTTCCTCCTCGGCGAGGTCGCCAAGCAGGCGGCGGACGCCGACATCCTCGGCGTGCTCTGCGGCCTTGATGTAAAATTGCTCGGCTTGGAGCTCCATCGTCTCGACCTCCTTGCGGATGGTGTCGAGCGACAGGTTCTTCGTCAGCCAGATCGGGCGCCTTCGCAAGAATCCCTTGACGTCCTCGCGGCGGATCGGCGGTAGATGCGCGCCGAACCGCTGCTCGTACATTTCCAGCAGCCGATGGCGATGGCCGCGTTCCTCCTCCGCCATCTCTTCGAATACTTTTGCCGAGTCCGGATAGCGCTCCGCGAGGTCCTCCGCGAAGGTCATGTAGATGCGGCTGTCTTCTTCCTCGGAAGAGATCGCAACAGCCAGCACTTCGCGCTCGGTCAGATCGGCGAAATTCTTCACGGGACGCCTGCCTTTTCTTAGTTTAGAATTATTCTAATCTTGGCGTCTGCCGCGGTCAATTGTTGGGCGTGCCCTGGCTCGCCTTCGTCCCTCGCAGGAATTGCACCAGCAGCCAGCTCACTTTGTTGGCCTGCTCCTGCTGCACCCAGTGGCCGGCACCGTCGACGAGATGACAGCCGATCATGTTTGTGCAGGCCTTCGATTGCATTGCCTGATAGACGCCGGGACGCTGGTAGGTGCCCCAGTCCTGCTTGCCCGAGATGAAGGCGGAGCGCACGTCGATGGTGCGGCCCGACCATAACTGCAATTCCGGTGTGAACGCGCCCGAGGTGCCGCAGCGATACCATTGCAGGCCGCCCTGAAATCCGGTGCGTTCATACTCGGCGCTGTAGAAGGCAAGCTCGCTGTCGGGCAGCCATTTATTCCCTGCGATTTCCGACGGCGAGGGCATTTCTTCCGCAACGGTCGCGGCCATGTCCTTGGCGAGGTCCATCACGTAATAGGTCGGCAGCTTTGCGATTTCGCCCGCGGACCATGATTTGAGCGGGTAGGGTTTGTTGTCCTTCCAGTCCTCGCTCTTGTGATGGTAGTAGGCGCGCAGAAAATCATGCACGCCCTGCGGTGCGCGGTGCATGTCGTCATTCGCCTCGCGCGTCGAATAGTACCATTGATAGTGCTTGCGCGGCCGCGGCAGTGCGGCCAGATCGCGGTGAATGGGATCGTCGATGCGCCCAGCAGGTTCGTTCACCGTGTTGAACGGCAGCGCCGGTGGGCCGCCGAACGGCGCGCTCATCATGACAACCGAGCGGAATACGTCGGGCCGGATCAGCGCGCACCACGCCGCGACCGACGAGCCGAAATCATGCCCGATCACGGCGTCGACGCTTCTGTAGCCGAACGCCGACACCAGCCCGAGCACATCGCGCACCAGATTGGGGAGGCGGAAGGAGGCGAGATCGCCGTCGTAGTCAGGGTCCCATCCAGTGGTGCGGCCATAGCCGCGCTGGTCCGGCGCGAGCACGTGATAGCCGGCCTCCGCGAGAATCGGCATCACCTTGCGCCAGGAGAAGGCGAGTTCGGGGAAGCCGTGCAGCAGCAGCACGCAGGGCCGGCCGCGGGTTTCGAAGCCGGCTTCCAGCACATGCATGCGCAAGCCGTTGATGCCGTCGACATAGCGCGAGCGGATGGAGGAGGGGAGCGGGATATCGGGGAGATCAGCGCGCATGACACGTTTACCCGGAAAAACCTTGTCCAACTCATTACACAGAATTCTACCGGTTTTCGATAATCTTCGGTAGCCGCACAACGCATATCATCAGCCACAAACAAGTAGCTTCGGTCGGAATGTGAAATCGATTGACGATATGCCCTGCGCAATCCTGCGTATGGGCCCTGGGGCGGCACGCTTCCTGCTCGGAAATGCTCTCACCTATCAATATCTCTGGCAGCTATGGTGGCACCTGTCATTGGTGGCGTCCTTGGGTACGCGGCGGGCGTCATGACGTTGAGAAGGCGGAAACTGACGTTCACGGCGACCCCGGGCGAACTCAAGGCTGCTCATTCAACTGAGAGGCTTGAACCTTGGCCTCGTCAGGATCGTCTAACGGCGACAACATTTCCTAGAGGATGAATGCCACATGCGTTGGCTGGGGATCGCAAATTTTCACGGCTTGTTCTTGCGCATCGGTGCGGCGATCGCGGCCGCAAGTCTGCTCCTTGCTTCCGTCGCCCACGCGGCGGAGATGGAAGATCTGACCCAGAATATGCCGCGTGGGTATTCTGGCGAATTCCGCTGGGATGGTGACAGGACGGTGCAGAACGTCGTTATCACCTTCGACTCGGTGCGGGCCCTCGACAGCCAGAATGCCGAAGCGCGCTTGGATGCGGTACGTACGAGGTCGGTCGCCAGGTGACGAAGATAAAGGTCCGGATGCTTGTCCGCCTGTCGGATCTGCAAGTGGAGATTTTCGAGCTGGCGCCCGAAGGCAATACGGCATTCACGACGGATGGCAGCCATCGCGGAAAGCTGTCGAAAGACTTGCAGCAGATCGATGCTCAATGGACCACGGCGACCACTGGACAGCGGGGGCAATTGCAGATGCGCGCATTGCCATCCGTGGCCTGCGCGCCGGCTGGCACTGCGTAGCCAGCCCGTATTCGTCCGGACTCGCATGTATTCGACTGGCGCTGCATACTCGCAGCCATTCTAAGAGTGTGTATTTGCTCAGAGTGTGTATTTGCGTTCGCCCGGCCCTCCTTACTGGAGGGCCGGGCCTTTGCTTGGCCGCGTTGGTTCTCTGGGAAGAGAAGATAACGGGCTCTCACGCCTTCGCGGCCGGCTTCGGCCAATAGCGGTCGCGCAGATGCCGCTTCACCAGCTTGCCGGTGGGCGTGCGCGGCAGTTCGGCCTCGAAGTCAATGCTTTTCGGGCATTTGATCGGCGACAGGTGCTTGCGGCAGAACAGGATCAGTTCGGCCTCGAGTTCCTTGCCAGCTTTTGTCATGTCGTGCGGCTGCACCACGGCCTTGACCTCTTCGCCCATCTCCTCGTTCGGCACGCCGAACACGGCGACGTCGGAGACGGCAGGATGGGTGATCAGCACGTCCTCGGTCTCCTGCGGATAGATGTTCACCCCGCCGGAGATGATCATGTAGCTCTTGCGGTCGGTGAGATAGAGAAAGCCCTCGTCGTCGAGATAGCCGACGTCGCCGAGCGTCGACCAGCCCTTGTCGTTATAGGCCTTCCTCGTCTTTTCGGGATCGTTGTGATAGGCGAAGGCTGGCGCGTCAGCGAAGTAGACAGTGCCGATTTCGCCCACCGGCCGCTCCTCGTCATTCTCGTCGAGGATTTTTACCTTGCCGACCACGGCGCGGCCAACGGTGCCGCGATGGGTCAGCCACTGCTGCGAGGTCGAGACCGTGACGCCGTTGCCCTCGGAGCCGGCATAATACTCGATCAGGATCGGTCCCCACCACTCGATCATCTTTGCTTTCACGTCGACCGGGCAGGGCGCCGCGGCATGGATCGCGCCCTTCAACGTCGAGACGTCGTAGGCCGCGCGCACCTCGTCCGGCAGCTTCAGCATGCGCACGAACATGGTCGGTACCAGCTGCGATTGCGTGACCTTGTATTTCCCGACCAGCTTCAGAAACTCCTCGGCGTCAAAGTGCTCCATGATGACGGAGGTGCCGCCGAGCGTGATTGCCATCATGTTGAAGCGCAGCGGAGCGGCGTGATAGAGCGGCGCCGGCGACAGATAGATGCTGTCGGAGTTCATGCCGCACATGTCGGCGCAGAGAATTCTTAATAGCGGGTTCGGCACGTCGATCGCCTTGCCCTCGAACTCCTTCTTGATGCCCTTGGGCCGCCCGGTGGTGCCGGAGGAATACAGCATGTCGTAGCCCGCGACCTCGTCCGCGATCGGCGTCACCGGCATCGCGATCGCTTCCTTGTCGAAGGAGCGGAAGCCGGGGGCAGGCTCGTCCACCATGAAGAACAGCGGCTCGCCGGGCTCGCCCTTGATCAGGCCCTTGACCTTGTCGGCGCATTGCGGCGTGGTGATGAAGACTTTCGCGCCGCAATCCCTCACGATGTAGGCGATCTCTTCCTCGGTGAGGTAGCGGCTGATCGCGGTGTAATAGAGACCCGAGCGCTGCGCAGCCCAGCAGATTTCCATGAAAGCGAGGCGGTTTTCCATCAGGAAGGCGATGTGGTCGCCCGCTTTCAAGCCGAGCTTGCGGAACAGATGTGCGCCCTGGTTCGAGAGCTCATCCAGCTCGCGATAGGTGATCGCCTTGCCGGTCGTCGCCATCTGATAGGCGATCTTGTTCGGCTGGGTGCGCGCGTAGACGGACGGATGTGTCATGGGTGTTTCCTCAATAAGAAAATGGCGAGCAGGAAGCACACTCCCTGCTCGCCAGTCGCCAAACGCTTTTCTTGTTGTTAGAGCCGTTCGACGATGGTGACGTTGGCCATGCCGCCGCCTTCGCACATGGTCTGCAGGCCGTAGCGCTTGTTGTTCTGCTTCAGGGCGTTGACCAGCGTGGTCATCAGCTTGGTGCCGGAGCCACCGAGCGGATGGCCGAGCGCAATGGCGCCGCCATTGACGTTAAGCCTTGAAGGATCGGCGCCCGTCGTCTTCAGCCAAGCCACCGGCACGGCGGCGAAGGCTTCGTTGACCTCGAACAGGTCGATATCGTTGATCGACATGCCGGCCTTCTCCAGCGCCCGCTTGGTGGCGTGTAAGGGCGCATCCAGCATGATCACGGGGTCGCCACCCATCATGGTCATGTGATGGATACGCGCCAGCGGCTTGACGCCGAGCGATTTGAGGCCCTTCTCGTTGACCACCATCACGCCGGAGGCCCCGTCGCAGATCTGGCTGGCGCTGGCGGCGGTGTGCTTGCCGTTCTCGGCGATCAGCTTGACGCCCTTGATGCCGTCGAGGCTGGCGTCGAAGCGGATGCCTTCGTCGATATGGTGGGTGTCGGTCGTATTGTCGGCCCGGGTGATTTGCACCGGAACGATCTCATCCTTGAATTTGCCGCCTTGTGTCGCGGCAATCGCGCGCTGATGGCTATTGTAGGAATATTCGTCGAGCTGGTCCTTGGAGAGCCCGTACTTCTCCGCCATCATTTCAGCGCCGGTGAACTGGCTGAACACGATGTTCGGATATTTCGCTTCGATACCCGGGCTCTTGTAATGGCCAAAACCGTTCTTGGCGGGCAGCGATGAGGCGAGGCCCATCGGCACCCGCGTCATCGATTCCACGCCCGCCGCGATCACGATGTCCATGCTGCCTGCCATCACCGCCTGCGCCGCAAAGTGCAGCGCCTGCTGCGAGGAGCCGCACTGCCGGTCGACCGAGGTGGCGGGCACGCTCTCAGGCAACTTCGAGGCCATCACCGCATTGCGGGCGATGTTGTTGGACTGTTCTCCGGCTTGCATCACGCAGCCCATGATCACGTCCTCGATCTGGGCGGGGTCGACGCCCGAGCGATCGACCAGCGAATTCAACACGGAAGCGGCGAGATCGGCCGGATGCCAGCCCGCGAGACGTCCTCCCTTGCGGCCGCCCGCGGTGCGCGCAGCGGCGACGATATAGGCCTCGGCCATTCCTGTTCTCCCTGGTCGTTGTTTGGTGGATTTTTCAAAGATGGGCCGGATTTAAGGGGGCCTGCGGAATTTAGTCAATCAATCAATTAACTCTTGAGTGCAGCCGCGGCATGCGCTTATGTGCGGGCAGATTTCCCGCCCTCGGCCGTGATGAGATCGCCGTTGAATACCAGCGTACCGACCAGGCTTGCGAACGGCAAAAATACCACCGCCGAGAAGCTGCTCGTCGCGGCGAGCGAACTGATGATCGAGCGCGCCTCGATCGAGGTCTCGCTATCCGACATTGCGCAGAAGTCCGGCGTCAACGCCGCGCTGGTGAAATACCACTTTGGCAACAAGGACGGGCTGTTACTGGCGCTATTGGCGCGCGATGCCGCGACCGAGATGTCGCAGCTCGAATACCTCATCGGCCAGCCGATCACGCCGACGGCGAAGCTGCGTCTGCATATCGGCGGCATCATCCGCGCCTATCACCAGTTCCCCTATATGAACCGGCTGATCCACTATCTCCTGCACGAGAGCAGCGCGGAAGCCGCGGACGAAGTCTCGCAATTCTTCGTTGCGCCCCTGCTGAACTTCCACCGCCGCCTGCTCGCCGAAGGCGTCAAGGCCGGCGAGTTCCGCGATATCGATCCGGTGTTGTTTTACACCAGCCTGATCGGCGCCTGCGATCACCTGTTCTTCGGCCGCCACGCGATGTCGCGCGCGACCGGGGTGGGGCCCGTCACTGACGAAGTCTGCCGCGATTACATCAAGCACATGGAAGCGCTGATCTTCGGCGGGATGCTGAATGGGCGAATGGCGAGTAGCGAATAGCGAATGGATGACCATTCGCTATTCCCTATTCGCTATTCGCAAAAACCAGAGAAGAAACAACCAAGGAAAGGTCCTCAAAAATGCAGTTGCAAGACGTAGCCGTTCTCATCACCGGCGGTGGCTCGGGCCTGGGTGCCGCGACCGCCCGCGCGATGGCCGCCAAGGGCGCGAAAATCGGCGTGATCGACCAGAACAAGGAAAACGCCGAGAAGGTGGCCGCCGAGGTGAAGGGCGTCGCCCTCCATGCCGACGTCACCGACGAAGAGGCGATCAAGGCGGCGATTGCGAAAGCCGAGGCCGCGCACGGCATCGCCCGCGTGCTGATGAACTGCGCCGGCATCGGCGGTTCGCAGCGCGTGGTGGGCAAGGACGGCGTCTATCCGCTGGCGAAGTTCGTGCGCATCATCAACGTCAATCTGATCGGCACCTTCAACGTGCTGCGGCTATTCGCCGAGCGACTCGCGACCGCGCCGCCGATCGGCGAGGAGCGCGGCGTTGCCATCAACACCGCCTCCGTCGCCGCTTATGAAGGGCAGATCGGCCAGATCGCCTATTCGGCATCGAAGGGCGGCGTTGTCGGTCTTACGCTGCCGGCCGCGCGTGATCTCGCCAGCCTGAAGATCCGCGTCAACACCATCGCGCCCGGCCTGTTCCTGACGCCGCTCCTGATGGGCCTGAACGAAGAGGCCCGCAAGAGCCTCGGCGCGCAGGTCCCGCATCCGGCCCGCCTCGGCGATGCCTCCGAGTACGGCAACCTCGCGGTTCACATCGTCGAGAACCCGATGCTCAACGGCGAGACCATCCGCCTCGACGGCGCCATCCGCATGGCGCCGCGGTAAGCGACGGTGGTGCGTTCTTGACCCTCCCCTGGAGGGGGAGGGTCGGCGCGAAGCGCCGGGGCGGGGTGATCTCTCCACTCGGGCACTGTTCAAGGCGGAGAGACCGTCACCCCACCCCGCTCGCGCTGCGCGCGATCGACCCTCCCCCTCCAGGGGAGGGTAAGTCCGACGGCTAACTCGCTTGCTGGAGGCTCGCATGTCCCAACCGCTGCTGATCGCACATCATGACGGGGTCGATTGGGTCACGCTCAATCGCCCTGACAGTCTCAACGCGCTCGATCCGTCACTGATCGACGCGCTCAATACCTATTTCGAAGGCCTGCAACGCAATCGCTCGACCCGTGTCGTGGTGCTGAAAGGCGCTGGCGCGTCGTTCTGCGCCGGGCTCGATCTGAAACACGCCATGAAGCGCCGCGCCGGGCAGCAGGAGCCGCCCGGAGTGACCGAGTCATTGGACTCGCAGCGCCGCATTGCCGATATCGTGATGCTGATGCGGCGCTGCCCGCAGCCGATCATTGCGTTGATCCAGGGCGCGGCCGCTGGCGGCGGCTTTGCGCTGGCGCTCGCCGCCGATATCCGCATCGCGACAAAATCGGCGCGGATGAACTGCGCCTTCATCAAGCTCGGGCTCGGCGGCTGCGACATCGGCACTTCCTATTTCCTGCCGCGCCTCGTCGGCGTTTCGGTCGCCTCCGAACTGATCCTGACCGGCCGCTTCATCGGCGCCGAGCGCGCGCTTGCAGTTGGCCTCGTCTCCGAGGTCGTCGAGGAAGGCGGGCTCGACGCTGCGGCCGAGCCTTACGTCGATGCGATGATGACGGCCTCGCCGGTGGGCTTAAGGCTCTCCAAGGAATGCCTCAACATGAGTGTCGATGCAGGATCCATTGAAGCCGTGATCGCAATGGAAGATCGCAATCAGGTGTTGTGCAGCCGTTCCGAAGATTTCAACGAAGGCATCAGGGCCTTTCTCGAAAAGCGAAAGCCTGTCTATATCAGGCGATGACGACAAGATCCGCAAAGGACAAGAATTCCGGGAGACGCAATATGGGTGGAAGTGCAGCGAAGGTGCTGACAAAGCCGGCCTTCCGCAAAATCGAATGGCTGCCGCGCGACATCGCGGTCGAGCGTCGTCCTGACGGCGTCATCATCCTGAAGTCGCGCATTCCGCTGCAGCCTTATGAAAAGCATATTCCGGCATCGCTCGCGAAATGGGCGAGAGAGGCGCCCGAGCGCATCTGGCTGGCGCAGCGCGGCGGCGCCGACCGGCAATGGCGAAAGGTCTCCTACGGCGAAGCCAAGCGCATCGTCGACGGATTGACGCAAGGGCTACTCAATCTCGGCCTCGGCGAAGGCCGCCCCGTCGCGATCCTCTCCGGCAACTCCATCGAGCACGCGCTGATGACGCAGGCCGCGATGCAGGCGCGCGCTCCCGCGGCGCCGGTGTCGCCGGCCTATTCGCTGATGAGCCAGGATCATCTCAAGCTCAAATATCTCTTCAATCTGATCAAGCCAGCGGTCGTGATGGTGCAGGACGGCCCGACCTTCGAGAAGGCCTTGAAGGCGCTCGATCTCACCGGGGTCACCATCGTGCACGTCTTGCGGCCCTGCGAAGGCATCAAGAGCGTGTCCTTTGCCGATCTTGCGGCAACACCGGTGACGGACGCGGTCGAGGGATCGATTGCGAAGATCACGCCAAAAACCGTCGGCAAGCTGCTGTTCACCTCCGGCTCGACCGGCATGCCGAAGGCCGTCATCAACACCCAGGAGATGATGTGCGCCAATGCGGCGATGATGATGCAGGTGCGCCCGCGCGATCCGAATGGGCCTGTCGCGACCGTACTCGACTGGATGCCGTGGAACCACACCATGGGCGGCAATGCCGCGTTTCATCCGATCCTGGTCGATGGCGGCACGCTCTACATCGATGACGGCCGGCCGATGCCCGGCCAGCTGGAGGAGACCATCAGGAATCTGCGCGAGGTGTCGCCGACCTATTACGCCAACGTGCCGGCCGGCTACGCGGCTTTGGCGGCGGCGATGGAAAAGGACGACGCGCTGTGCCGCAGCTTCTTCAAAAACCTCTCCATCATGGCCTATGGCGGCGCGCGGCTGCCTGATGATCTCTACGACCGCATGCAGGCGCTGGCGGTGAAGACCACCGGCGAGCGCATCGTGTTCTATACGGGCTGGGGCTCGACCGAGACCGCTCCGACCTCGACCGGCACCTATTGGGACACCGAGCGCGTCGGCCTGATCGGCCTGCCGTTCCCCGGCGTCGAACTGAAGCTGGTGCCGTGTGGCTCCAAATACGAACTGCGCCTGCGCGGCATCAATGTCACGCCGGGCTATTTCGGCCAGCCCGATCTGACGAAGAAGATGTTTGACGAGGAAGGCTTTTATTGCATCGGCGATGCCGGCGTGTTCGTCGATGACAATGATCCGCTGCAGGGCATTATCTTCGCCGGCCGCGTCGTCGAGGATTTCAAGCTGACGACCGGCACTTTTGTGCACGTCGGCTCGCTCCGCACCGATGCGATCGCGGCCGCGACGCCCGTCGTGCATGACGCGCTGGTCGCCGGGCAGGACCGGGAGTTCATCGGGCTCTTGGCCTGGCCCAATCTGCACGCCTGCCGGCAAATCGTCGGCAATCCCGATGCGACGTTTGAAGATGTCATCAGGCATCCCGAGGTGATCAACTGCCTGAAGCGCGGGCTGGAAGCGCACAACGCCTCCGCCACCGGCAGCAGCATGCGGATCGCGCGCGCCATGCTGATGGCCGAGCCGCCCTCGATCGACGGCAATGAACTCACCGACAAGGGCTACATCAACCAGCGCGCCGGCCTCGAGCGCCGCGCCGCGCTGGTGGAGAAGCTTTACGCCGAGAAGCCGGGAGACGACGTGATTGTGCTGCAATGAAGACGACGCTCTCTCCCTCCGTCATTCCGGGATGGTCCGAAGGACCAGACCCGGAATCTCGAGATTCCGGGTTCGATGCTTCGCATCGCCCCGGAATGACGGCAAACAAATAACAGCAAGCCAAGAAGGTAAGCCGCCATGAACTTCGATTTCTCCGACGACCAAAAACAGATGCGCGACGCGGCGAGGAAATTCCTCACCGAACAGTGCCCGCCGAAAGCCGTGCGCGAGGTGCTGGATGGCAGGGCGACCTATGACAAGGCGCTGTGGAAGGGCCTCGCCGAGATGGGCTTCCTCGGCGTCGCGATCCCGGAAGAGTTCGGCGGCGCGGGCGCCGGCCATCTCGAACTCTGCGTGATCGCGGAAGAAATGGGCCGCGCCAATGCGCCGGTGCCGTTCTCCTCCACGGTGTACCTCGCCGCCGAGGCGCTGCTGCTCGCAGGCTCCGACGCTCAGAAGCAGAAATGGCTGCCGAGAATTGCGTCGGGTGACGCGATCGGCACGCTGGCGCTGTTCGAGGGCAAGGGCAATCCGTCGCCGAAGGCGATCAAGCTGCAGGCCTCCGGGGGCACGCTGAACGGCGTGAAGAAGCCGGTGCCGGATGGCGCGATCGCTGATTTCGCTGTGGTCGCCGCGCGCACCGGCTCGACCGGGCGTGACGCCGATATCTCGCTGTTCCTGGTCGACCTGAAGGCCGGCGGCGTCGAAGCCAAGGCACTGACCAATGTCGATCCGACCCGGGGGCAGGCCGAACTCACCTTCAAGAATGCCAAGGCCGAACCGCTTGGAACTGCCGGCGAAGGTTGGAGCATTTTGACCCAGGTGCTCGACCGTGCCGCGGTGCTGCTGGCGTTCGAGCAGGTCGGCGGTTCCGACCGCGCGCTCGAAATGGGCCGCGACTATGCACTTGACCGCATCGCCTTCGGCCGGCCGATCGGCTCGTTCCAGGCCGTAAAACATATCCTCGCCGACATGTATGTCTCGGCGACGCTGGCGCGCTCGAATTGCTATTACGGCGCCTGGGCGCTCTCGACCAACGCGTCGGAATTGCCGGAAGCAGCCGCTGCCGCGCGCATCAGCGCGACGCAGGCGTTCCAGCACTGCTCCAAGAACAACATCCAGGTCCATGGCGGCATGGGTTTCACCTGGGAGTTCGACTGCCACATGTACTACCGCCGCGCCAACGCGACCGCGCTAACGCTCGGCAGCCTGTCCTACTGGGAAGATCAGTTGATCGACCGCATGCGCAAGAAGAACGCGGCGTGAGCTTGTGAACGTCATTCCGGGGCGATGCGAAGCATCGAACCCGGAATCCAGAGGTTTGGATCGAGATTCCGGGTTCACGCTTCGCGTGCCCCGGAATGACAGAAAGAGAAGCGCCATGAACTTCGACGACACCCCGCAGGAAGCCGCGTTCCGCGCCGAAGCCAAGGCGTGGATACAAGCCAACGCGCCGAAGCAATACGAGGAAGAACTTCGAAAATCCTCGCTCGGCCGCACCGTGCTCAAGGGCGCCAACATTCTGGAGGTCGCAAAGGCCTGGCAGAAGAAGAAGGCCGATGCCGGATGGGCCTGCCTGCATTGGCCAAAGGAGTATGGGGGCCGCGGCTCGTCGCCGATCGAGCGCGTGATCTGGCAGCAGGAAGAGGGTCCGTTCGGAAAACTCTCCGGCATGTTTATCATCGGCCACGGCATGTGTGGGCCGACCATGATGGCGTTCGCCGGCGAGGAGCAGAAGCGGAAGTATCTGCCGCCGCTGGCGTCAGGCGAAAAGGTCTGGTGTCAACTGTTCTCCGAACCCGCCGGCGGCTCCGACGTCGCGGGGCTGCGCACCCGAGCCGAGAAGAAGGGCGACGACTGGATCATCAACGGCCAGAAGATCTGGACCTCCGGCGCGCACTATTCCGATTACGGCATCCTGCTCACCCGCACCGATCCGACCGTGCCGAAGCACAAGGGCCTCACCATGTTCTTCCTGGACATGAAGAGCCCGGGCGTCGAGGTGCGGCCGATCAAGCAGGCCAGCGGTCAGTCCGACTTCAACGAGGTCTACTTTACCGACGTCAAGATTCCGGATTCGCAGCGGCTGGGCGCCGTCAATGACGGCTGGAATGTCTCGCTGACGACGCTGATGAACGAACGCATGTCGATCGGCGCGGGCGTTGCGACCGGCTTCCCGGAATTGTTCGACTTCTGCAACAGCCTGATGCTGGAGGATGGCCCCGCGATCGAGGACCGCAGCGTCCGTTCAAGGTTGGCGAACTATGCGGTGAAGGCGAGCGGACTCCGATACACCAGCATGCGCGCAATCTCTGCGCTGTCGAAAGGCGAGCGTCCGGGGCCGGAGAATTCCATCGGCAAATTGGTGGCGGGATCGATGGTGCAGGAGGTCGCGATGTATGCGCTCGACCTGCAGGGCGCCGCCGGCGTGCTGAGCGGACCTGATGACGCCGAAGTCGCCGGCAAATTCCAGGCGATGCTGCTGCGCGCGCCGGGCACCCGCGTCGAGGGCGGCACCGACGAGATCATGCGCAACATCATCGCGGAGCGCGTGCTTGGTTTGCCCGGCGATATCAGGGTCGACAAGGATGTGCCTTTCAACCAGATCCCGACCAAGGGAAGGACGTAAGAGAATTCGTAGGGTGGATTAGCGTAGCGTAACCCACCCTGCCAGCAACGACGCCGATAGAACTGGTCGGTTACGCCTTCGGCTAACCAACCCTGCACAGAAAACAAAAAAGAGGTCCGCCAATGAACTTCGACGATACGCCGCAGGAAGCCGAATTCCGTAGCCTCGCCCGCAAATGGATCGAGGCCAACGCGCCCAAGCAATATGAGGCGGAGCTTTCAAAATCCTCGCTCGGCCGCATCCGGCTGGAGAAGGAAGAAATCGTCGACGTCGGCAAGGCCTGGCAGAAGAAGAAGGCCGAGGGCGGCTGGGCCTGCCTGCACTGGCCGAAGGAATATGGCGGCCGCGGCGCCACGCCGATCGAGAAGGTGATCTGGCAGCAGGAAGAGGGTGTCTATGGCAAGCTGACGCAGCCGTTCCAGATCGGCGAGGGCATGTGCGGCCCGACGGTGATGGCGTTCGGCAGCGAGGAGCACAAGCGCCACTATCTGCCGAAGCTCGCCTCCGGTGAACATATCTGGTGCCAGCTCTTCTCCGAGCCCGCCGGCGGCTCCGACGTTGCAGGCTTGCGCACGCGCGCGGAGAAGAAAGGCGACAACTGGATCGTCAACGGCCAGAAGATCTGGACCTCGGGCGCGCATTATTCCGACTACGGCCTTCTGATCACGCGCACCGATCCCAATGTGCCCAAGCACAAGGGCCTGACGATGTTCTTCCTCGACATGAAGAGCAAGGGCGTCGAGGTGCGGCCGATCAAGCAGGCCAACGGCATGCAGGAGTTCAACGAGGTCTATTTCACCGATGTGGTGATTCCGGACAGCCAGCGGCTCGGCGCCGTCGGTGACGGCTGGAACGTGTCGCTGACCACGCTGATGAACGAGCGCATGTCGATCGGCTCGCGGCTCGCGACCGGCGTCCCCGAGATGTTCGAATTCTGCTCGAACCTGATGCTGGAGAATGGGCTCGCGATCGACGATCCCGCGGTGCGCTCCAAGCTCGCGAGTTGGGCGGTGAAGTCGAGCGGGCTGAAATACACCAGCTACCGCGCGATCTCCTCGTTGTCGAAGGGCGAGCGCCCCGGCCCGGAAAACTCCATCGGCAAGCTGGTCTCCGGTTCGATGCTGCAGGACATCGCGGCTTACGCGATGGACCTGCAGGGCGCGGCCGGTGCGCTGACCGGCACGGATGAGGAAATGGTTCACGGCCAGTTCCAGCAGATGCTGTTGTCTTCGCCCTCGATGCGCATCGCCGGCGGTACCGATGAAATCCTGCGCAACATCATCGCCGAGCGCGTGCTCGGCCTGCCCGGCGATATCAGGGTCGACAAGGATGTACCGTTCAACAAGATCCCGACCAAGGGGCGATGATCATGGACGCAAAGACACCGAAGGCACGCTATGCGAATGCAGATCGCATCGGCGTGCTCGTAGAGCTGCTGAACGAGCGTTACTCCGTGCGCGCGTTCCTGCCGCAGGAGGTGCCGCGCGAGACTATCGAACACATTCTTAACGTGGCGCAGCGCACGGCCTCCTGGTGCAACAGCCAGCCCTGGCAGGTGTTGATCGCGAGCGGCGAGGCCAAGGAGACGTTTCGCAAGGCGATCTATGCCGAAGCTGCATCCGGCGCCAAGGACGACCATGATTTCACGCCGCCGCGCGAATATCTCGGAGTCTATCTCGAACGCCGACGCGAAAGCGGTTTTCAGCTCTACAACACGCTGGGCATCACGCGCGGCGACAAGATGGCCTACGCCAAGCAGGCGCTGGAGAACTACAATTTCTTCGGCGCGCCGCATGTCGCCATCATCCATACCGACGAACCGCTCGGCATCTACGGTGCGGTCGATTGCGGCGCCTATGTCTCTAACTTCATGCTCGCGGCGCAGGCGCTCGGCCTCGGCACGATTCCGCAGGCCGCCCTGGCTCGCCATTCCGGCTTGATCCGGCGGCACTTCAAGCTGGCCGACGATCGCAAGGTGGTTTGCGGCATCTCCTTCGGCTTCGCCGACCATTCGCACAAGGTCAACAGCTACCGCACCTCGCGGGCGAGTGTGGCGGACACTGTGACGTTCGTCGACTAACCCAGCAATTCCTCAGCGACGTCGTCGGAGAACTGCCTTCGTACGCGCGCGACCATCTCGTGTTCGGAATCGCCGGGAAGCGCAATTGCACCGGGCATGCCGTGGTCGCGCAGGGCGCGTGCGCAGCCGACCCAGTCGCCGCCCTCGACCGGCTCGTTGAGGGATGCCCATGACAGCGAGCCGCGGGCGTTGTCGCCGTAGCCATGCCGCTCGGTCCACTCAGCCCCGTTTTCGAGCAGAAAACGCGTCAGGCCGGAATCGCCGCGGAATACCGCCTGATTGAGCGCGGAGGCATCCCAGTCGCCGCCGCGCACGGCGATCGGCCAGCCGAGTTCGACCATCAGCCTGACGACGTCATCGGCACCGGCCGCGGCCATGTCGGGCAGCAATCGCAATTGTGCCGGTGACAGCGAGGCCGGCAAACCGGGCCGCCGGGCTTGAATCGCGCGTGCCTCGGCTTCGTCGCCGCGCGCACATGCGGCGACGAAGCGCTCTTCGTCGGAGATATCAGGCTCGCCGGCTGGTCCGCGCAGCAGCGCCGCGGCATCGGAGAGCCCGAACTGCAGCGCCAGCCGGTAGGGACTGATGCCGTCACGGGTCGGCCGCGACGGATCGGCACCGGCTTCCAGCAACGCCATCACGTGACGCGGCCGCCTCCGGTAGATCGCCCAAGCCAGGGGCGAGCCCCAATCGGTCAGCGGCGCATTCCGCGCCGGCTCGTTCGGATCGCCGCCATGCTGCAGCAGCAGCTTTAGCGCGGCCTCGTCCTCGAGATCGATCGACCGGTAGATCGCATTGCTCTCGGCAATGCGCGCGCCGTGCTGCAGCAGCAGGCGCGTGCAGGCCAAATTCTCCAGCGAGTGATAAAGCGACTCGCCGTCATTGGGATTGGCGCCGGCATCGAGCAGCAATTTGGTCAGCACCGGATCATGGTTGCTTCCGGCCGCGCCGTAGAGCGTCGAGAGCGGGCAGCTCTGGTCCGGCTCGGCCAGCGAGCCCGGCGGCCAGCGGCTGTGGATGTGCTGATTGACATCGGCGCCGTCAGCGATCAGCAATCGCGCGCTGGCGTGCAGGCGCTGGCGAAATTCCTCCACGCGCAACAGGCTCGAATGCGCGACCGCGAACAGCGGCGGCAATCGCAGCGGCCCACCTGAAAGCTTGACCCATGCCGGATCGGCCTCTGTCGCCCGCCGCAGCGCGCCTTCGTCGCCGATCGCGCAGGCGAGCCAGGGATCATCAGCGACGAGTTCGGGGTCATCCGCCAACAATCGCAATGCAACGCGCGGGTTGGCGCGGTTGACCGTGCCGCTGACGTCGCCGGAGTAGAGGAGTTGAGCCCAGTGCAGGATGCGGGCCGAGCGCTCGCTCCGCGCAGCCGTCTGCACCTCGACGTAACGCTTCAGGTCGGACCACGACGCAAAATCGTGTTCGCGCGCAACGCACGATTGCGCGTCGTGCAGGCGAAGATCGAGAGCCGCAAGATCTCCGTCGCTGCGGCCGGCCGCCACCGGCAGTGCGCTGCGCAGCCGCGCCATCGCAGCCGGATCGCGGCTTCGATAGAGGCGGATCAGTTGCTTGGCTTGCTTCTTCAGATGATCGAGATTCAGTCGATCGGAAGACCGATCCATCAGACACCTCCGTGCATGACATCGCCGACGGCCCGCAATACCGGCTGCACAAAGGCTCTAGATGTCGCTCGAAAGCTGCAAGTGGGTTCAACCCTTCCCGCGGGCCCGGGAGCGGCTTGCACCGCAGGCGCTACAATATGGCCACAGCGGCCAGGGGTCAACGCATCAGGCGCGCGGAAAAATCCCGGTCGCGTACCGCGGCCGGGATCTTTCTTGACTGACGCTATTCGATCAGTAGGCGCAGACGTTCACGTTGCGCAGGCGCATGCCACGGCGGGTTTCCACCCAGCGCTGCCGCAGGCAGCCGTTCAGACCGGTGTCGACATAGACGCCGCCGAAGCCGACGCCGATGGCGGGACCCCAACCATAGCCATGGCCCCAATGATGACCCCAGTGATGGCCGTGATAGAAGCCGCCGGCGGACGCGGGTGTTGCAGCGGCAAAGGTGAGGGAGGCGGCGGCAATCAGTCCGAGGGTAATCTTGCGAAACATACTCAATTTCTCCAATTCTTTGGCACGAGGCCGTTGTTGCGTCCCTGCCCATCAGTCGGGCCGGCAACGGCTTGCGTTCATGCGCGAAGCGAAGAATTGTGTTTCAGGAATGTTTCGCGGGACGGGATCTTCGTAAATTTTCTCTATCCGGATATTCGACCGGCGCTGGCCGGTAGCGCGCGGCCATGGCCTGCGTCTGCTCGGCCATCTTGTCGCGCAGCTCCGCCGGCGCCAGCACCTCGGCCTCCGCGCCGAGACGCAGCAGTTCAGCGGCGGCATGCCACACCGTTTTCCCGATCGGCACGATGGCGATGCGCCAGCCGTCTGCATCGGCCGTCTCCTCGATACGGGTGCGCGTCCGCACGTAAGGCTGGCTCAAGGCGTTGAGCAGCTTGACGCCGAACGGTGACAGGCGCACGGTGGCGGCGTTCGGATGCATCTCGGCTTCGAGCCGCAGCGTCGCTGCCTGCCAATAGGCGGCGAGATCGAAATCGGCGGGCCGGACGAAACCTTCGTCCAGCACATTGCAATCGAGCACGCGCGCTACGCGATAGGTGCGCACGCTGCCGTCGACCTGGCCTGCGAGATACCAGCTTCCGCCCTTGAGCACGAGACCGAGCGGCGCGACGCGGCGGCGCTTCTCCGCCCGCCAGCTCTGGTAGCGGATTTCGATCAGGCTCTCGCGCAGCAGCGCAGCGGCAATGGCGCGCAGATGTTTTGGCTGCTCGGCTTCGCCGAACCAGCCGGGGGTATCGAGATGGAAGCGCTCCTGCATCCGCCCGGCGTTCGGACGCAGATTTTCGGGCAGCGCCGCCATCAGCTTGGTCTGCGCCGCCATCATCGCAGCATCGAGACCGAGCGCGGCCGCGGGGCCCGGCAGTCCCGTCATGAACAGCGCCTCGGCCTCCGCTTGCGACAATCCGTTCAGCCGCACGCGATAGCCGTCGAGCAGGCGATAGCCGCCTTCCGCGCCGCGCTCGGCATAAACCGGAACGCCGGCGGCAGCCAGCGCATCGATGTCGCGATAGATGGTGCGCACCGAAACCTCGCAAGCTTCGGCGAGTTCGGGCGCGGTGATCTGTCCCCGCGCCTGCAGGGTGGTCAGGATCGAAAGCAGCCGGCTCGCGCGCATGCCCCCTTAAACCATACCTGACACAGGATGTCAGGTATGGTCCGGCATAGAAGGCCCGTTGCCCGTCGGCTTCAAAGGAGACTTCAATGACCGCTGAGAACCGCATCACGCTGTATTATTCGCCGCAGAGCCGCGCCACGGGCACGCGGGTGCTGCTGGAGGAACTGGGCGCGCCTTACGATCTCCATGTCCTGAACATGAAGGCGGGCGAGCAGCGCCAGCCGGCCTATCTCGCCATTAATCCGCTGGGCAAGGTGCCGGCGATTCGCCATGGCGACGCGCTGGTGACCGAACAGGTCGCCATCTACACCTATCTCGCCGACCTGTTTCCGAAGGCAGGGCTGACGCCTGCGCTCGATGATCCCCGGCGCGGCCCGTATTTGCGCTGGATCGCCTATTATGGTTCGTCCTTCGAGCCGGCTGTGATCGACAGCTTCATGAAGCGCGAACCGGCGCCCGTGACGCAATCACCCTATTCAGATTACGACTCCATGCTTGGTGTATTGGAGGCGCAGCTTTCGAAGGGACCTTATCTGGTCGGGGACCGCATGACGGCCGCCGACATCCTCTGGGGCGTGGCGTTCAGTTGGACGATGATGTTTGGCCTGGTGCCCGGAAACGACGTATTCAAGGCCTATGCCGAGCGCATCACCTCGCGGCCCGCGTTCCAGCGGATCAGCGCGGCCGACGATGAGATGGCGGCACAGCATGCCGCAGCCTGCGGCGGGTGAGTGGCATCAAGAGACTTGGGTTCCTGGATGACAAAGACAGTGCACACGACCAACTGCTTCGACACCTTCATCCAGGTCGCGGAAGATTGTCCCGCGCGCACCGGCGAAGCGCCGCCGGCGCGTGCGGGGAATCCGACTGTGGCCGGCCTTCAGTACCAGATGATCGCGGAGGCGCCCTACAAATACACCTCTGATGACGTGGTGTTCGCGACCTCCGCTCCCGGCCGGCAGCTCGGCGCGAAGGCGACGAAGAAGGAGAAAAGCCTCGCCCGCGACGAATTCTTCTCCAGGGGGCAGGCGTGCCTGAGGGCATCGGGGCTCGGCAAGCGCTTCGGCTGGGGCGTGCATGCCGATGCCGAAGGGCGGGTTGCGATCTATGCCGTCGACAGCCAGCGCTATCAGGCCCTGGCGCGCGATCCCGAGATCAAGCAGGTCCGGGCGATGTGGACCAAGCGGGCTTAAGCCTCTCAGAACTTCGGCGGCCGCTTTTCCGCCAACGCCTTGACGCCTTCCCTGATCTCTTCGCCGCGCATGCTCTCGCGGTGGCGCAGGTTGGCGGCTTCCTCGTCGAGCTTGCCGCGCGCGAATTCGTTGATGGCGCGCTTCATGCCGGCCATCGCCAGCGGCGCGTTGCCGGCCAGGATGGTGGCGAGCTTGTCCACTTCCTCGTCCAGCATTTCCAGAGGTACCATGGCAGTGAGGTAGCCGATCCGCAGCATTTCCGGTGCGGTGATTTTCTGCGCGGTGAGAAACAGCATTTTTGCGTTGTCGACGCCGAGCCGCGATACGTAGCGTTCGATGCCGCTCTTGTAATAATGCAGTCCGAACCGCGCCGCCGGCATGAACATCTCGGCGGTATCGACGCCGATGCGGAAATCGCAGGCCAGCGCCAGATCGGTCGAGCCGCCATAGACGCCGCCATTGAGCCGGCAGATCGTCGGCACGCCGAGGTCTTCCAGCCGGTTGACGACGACCTCGAACGCGGATCCCGCGCTCGGCTGTTCGTTCTCGCTGGTCGCGCGATCAGCCACCGAATTGAGATCGTAGCCGGAGCTGAAGGCGAGGCCGGTGCCGGTCAGCACCATCACGCGGATCGCAGGATCGGCCTCGATCCGGTCGAACAGTTTCAAGAGGTCGCCGAGATCCTCGCTCTGCAGCCGGTTGCGGTGTTGCGGCCGGTTGAGGCGGACGGTGGCGCGAGCGCTGTTGATTTCGAGGATAGGCCCGCTCGCCGCTTCAGCTCCGTCGGACATCGTTCTCTCCATTGTTTCGGTCGTCATTGTCACCACCGCCCACCACAGCGCCGCCGGCACGCTGCCGACGGTCGCCGGCGGAATGTCGCGTTCCAGGAAGCATTCGGCAATGGAAGCCAGAAATACCGGCATCAGGAAGATCACGAGCACGTCGAGCAGCGGCCGTCTTGGCGGTGAACTGAGCCAGTGCCGAGAGAACGAGCCGCTTGGACATCGGATGAGGAGGACCTGATGCGTGCAATGAAAGCCGGGTAACGGTCAGGTCGCAGCGTGACCAATAGGTTGCAAGGTGCCCGCCTGCAGGGAGGCCGTCAATGACGGCGGCTGCACCCGCGGCGCGAGGGCCGGCTAGCCGCGGCCCGCGGCTTGAGGAAGGCGAATTTTACCCGGAAATAGTGAGAATCCCGACAAAACGTCGCTTTTTCCTCGTATACCAACAGGGCTCCGCGCCGTTACGATGGCGGCGGCGCAGCAGAATCGCGAAAAAATTCACTCCCTTAAGCAATTGGTTGGCCTCCAATGGATACGTCTCATCTGGCACAACACGCGGGAACGGCCGGCGCGCTGTTCGCCACGATTTTCGTGGTTGCCACCACGACGATGAAGACCATGATCCCGTTGCGGGTCTTCGGCATTCTCGCCAACGTCATCCTGATCATCACCGCAATCCCGGCCCGTAATTACCTGGTCATGGTGGTGCAGCTGATCATGCTGCTGGTCAATTCCTATCGCCTGCACCAGATGCTGCAGCTGGTGCGCGACGTGAAGAAATCCGTCAACAGCGATCTCTCGATGGAATGGCTGAAGCCGTTCATGACCGAGCGCCAATGCGCGGCCGGCGAGATTCTGTTCTACAAGGACGAGAAGGCTGAGGACATGCTCTATATCGTCAGCGGCCGGTTCAAGCTGGTCGAATCAGGCATCGTGCTGCCGGTTGGCGCTATCGTCGGTGAGCTCGGCATGCTGTCGCCGTCGAATACGCGAACCCAGACCCTGGAATGCGTTGAGTCCGGGCTCGTCCTCAGCGTCAGCTACACCAAGGTCGAGGAGCTCTACGTGCAGAATCCGGCTTTCGGCTTTTACTTCCTTCGCCTTTCCAGCGCCAGGCTGTTTCAGAACCTTGAGACGCTGCAGCAGCAGTTGAACCAGCAAACAGCGTCCGCCGCTGCGCCGAAGCCTGCGTAGAGGCCGGAGCAGGGAGAGTGACAGACCGCGGTATCCTGTCGTCGTTGCGTTATCTGTTCGCCGATGTCATCGGCGACGATGACGAAACGCCGCCGTTCCTGCCAGAGGGGCTGCCGGAGCCGGTGATGGCGGTGGCGAGCGAGGGCATCCATCTTCTGATCGATTATCAGGGTCCGAGCTACGCCCATCTCTATGTCGACCGGCTGCGGCGGTTCATCGGCAAGCAGGGCGTCGATGACGCGATGCTTGGCGAGATCGCGCGGCTGATGGCGGTGCGCATGAGTTATCAGGATCCGATCCGGATCGCGCAGCTCAAGCTCGCCGAACTGCACGGCCGGCCGGATGGATGGGCTGGCTCCGTCGACGTCAGAAAATTCTCCGTTGAAGAGTTGATCGGCGCGCTGCCGGCCGTGATCGCCGAGTACATCCTCGATGCGCTCGAATGGCTGGGTTTGAAGGACAAGCGCGTCTCCATCCGTTTCTCAACGAAAAGTCGCTTCGGCATTCGCCGCCTCAAGATGGAGGCGGGGCTGCGGCGGTGGCGCCTGTTTTCGGTGCGCTATGCCAAGGAACGGGTCTGGGTCGAGCGCTGGCTGCACATGATCGACCGCGCCCTGACCAAGCAGCCGCAGGCGGCGCCGGCGATCATCCACACCGCAACCATGATCGTCGGATATGGCGACGTCTACCGGCAGGGCATGGCGGACTGGCACGCGATCATCGACGGGCTTGCCAAGCCGACCTTCGACGGCGTGCTGGCGCTGTCAGACCTTGCCGGCGCGGTGATCGAGGCGCGCGCCGCCGCGCTGCCCGACCCGCGGCAGTCCGAGCTCAAGCGCAAGATCGCCGAAATCCGAGCGCGGGCGACTGCCGCCGCGTATGCGGCGGTGCCGTCCGAAAAGATGTAGGGTGGGCAAGGATGCTTGCAGGGATGAATGCAGCGTCTTTCGTCAATGCCGAGACTCCATCCATCGCGAGAAGAAATAAATGACGACCACAGACACTGCCGTCGTTGCTGTCTCAATGACGAGAGGAAAGCCGAGAATCGCCCAGATCAACAGGCAAATAACTGCAACAGCGCCGAAGACAATACTATCAACCTTTTCGGTAACGGACCTCAAGGACATCGCTCTCTCGCCGTTATCGGACCTCGCCAACAATGCTCTTAAGAATAGATACGCCGTCCCTTCGCACCGATGAAGGGCAACATTAAACTTGTTTCGATCATTTTGCCGTATCCGATTTGGGTAGAAGCAGATCGTAGGGGTGGGCAAAGCGAAGCGTGCCCACCAATCAAGCCACGGGCATGGATGGTGGGCACGCTTGCGCTTTGCCCACCCTACAAGAGCTTAGGATTTCGAGCTATCTACGCACTCTGCGCGGTCTTCACGACCACGACCTTGTCGTCCGGCGCATGATCCGCGGCGTGGCGCTTGAGGTGCTCGCGGCGCAAGCCGATCTCGTCGCGCACGAATTCATAGCCGAGCTTGAACGTATCGAGCCCGTCGCTACTGATCGTGCCGTCGCGCAAGCCGACCACCACGCCACGCAGGATCGCTTCCAGCTCGTCCTGCAGCTCGTCGAGCGCGTCCAGCGAGTTGGCGTATTCCATGCGCTCGCCGACATCGAGAATGGCGGTTGCGAGCTGGCTGGCTTTTTCCGGCGCCACCCGGGTGATCTTGGCATAGATGCCGGCAAAGATCGTGCCGATGATGCTGAGCGCTGCGAGCGCGACATACATCAGGTCGCTGTAGCGCTCGACGAAGGACTTGGTTTCATCATTGATGTATTCGGCGGCGCCCGGATGCGCCACGATGAAGGCGTCCTTGTCGGTCGCTGCCGGCTCGATCTTGGAGGCGAAGCCGTCGGAGAGCGCGAGCTCGGCCTTGTTCTCGTAGATGATCCGCGCCAGATCGCCCACGGTCGTGGTCGAGAGCTTGGACTGGGCAACCAACAGCCATTCGAGCCCGATCGTGTCGACGTCCTCGGCGGGCAGGGCGGGCGAGGCGGACAGCATTCCGGTCGTCACCGTTTCCTCTGATGTCGCCGGATATTTTCGCGCGATCGCCTTCGCCGACTCGATGGCGTTCAGCGTGAAGCCGCCGCGTCGGGCATATTGCTCGTAGCTCTTGTCCTTTACGATCTGCGAGGCGTGCGCGATCTTGATCACGGCGCCGAAGCCCGCGGCGAAGAGCTGCTCGAAGGTCAGGCCGGGCGGCGCCATCTGCACCCGTGTCGTCGCCTCCGGGGTGTCCGACAACTCGAGAATATTGCGCACCAGCGCGGCCCCGCTCTCGCCGTCGGCGATGACAGCGATCTTCTTTTTCTTCAGGTCCGCGATGGTCTTGATCTTCTTGCCGTTCGGGCTGATCAGGAGAAGCAGGTCGTGTTCGAGGATCGCCAGCGCGCGGGCGCGCGGCGGTATCCTGGCGTCGGTGCGCAATATCGCAAGGTTGGCTTCCTTGCGGTCGAACTGCGACAACGCCTTGGCATTGTCGCCGTTCGGCACGATCTTGAGCCGCAACCGCGAGGAATTATTTTTCAGCACCGTCGCCAGCCTGGCGGCGAAGCGCGCCTCGGGGCCGTTGGTATCGCCGACCGCAAATACCAGTGTCTCGGAATTGCGCAGCAGGGTCCGGCCACCCAACACCACGGCGGCAGTCAGGACCAGCGTGAGGATGGAAAACAGCAGGATCTGGGCCCGGTTGCTCTTGACCGTCCGCGAACGGCGACGCGGCATTTTCGGATGTGGCGTTGGGGCTTCAGCACTCATGACTGGTACCCAGAGGGTCAGGGACGCATCGCCGCCGAACTGGCGCCGGAGGCCCGTCCGAATGAATTCGTAAATACCTAGAAAAGAACGATAATTTGCCTGCCGGGCAATGATAGCCCGCCCCTATGGGATTGCAAACCGCGCTGGCCGGTAACCTTACCCATCCAGGTCCGCTGCGCGCCGTTGCCGCAGTATCGCAGTTCCGCCACACCGTGCGATTTTCAGACTACCCACAGGTGCATTCCGGCCCGGGAGATGTCATAAATAAAGGCAACGTTCGCATAGTCCGGGTTTAAAAAAACATTGCGCTGACAGCCTAGGCCCCGGTTTTTCGCCACCCCGTCAGTCCCAGCAAAGGGCGTCAGCTTTGTTGTTTCCTTCGATGTCGTCCTCGGTCCCGGTAGGTGCGCTGGTAGGATGGATGCTGCTTCTGACCGTGAAGCACATCATTGCCGACTTCATGCTGCAAACTTCCTGGATGGCGATCGGCAAGGATCAGAAGACCGGCTGGGCCATGCCACTATTGGCGCATTGCCTCGTGCACCTGGCGGTGTCGCTGGTGTTGATCCTGATCGTCGCGCCGCGCTTCTGGTTCGTCGCCTTTATCGATTTCTTCATTCACCTCATCATCGACCGTCTCAAGGGGATCATCGCGTCCCGCTACGGCGTGACGATGGAGAACGAGCATCCGTGGTTCTGGACGCTGATCGGCGTCGACCAGGCGCTGCACCACCTCACCGGTTTCGGCCTGGCGATCTTCATGGCGGCGAACTGATCCCGCATTGGCGCTATCGCGCTCCTGGATTCAATCATCCTCCGGCTTCGGAAAACGCCGCCTCCGCTTCGGCTACGAATCATGTGTCGATTCCGCTGCAGTCGTGATTGGAAAGCCCCCCGGAACACTACTGGCGCGCTTGGTTAACCCTTCATTAGAGAATTGCGCGGCATCTTCCGCAAAGGGAGAACCGCAATGTTTTCAAGCCGCGACGCCTTCGAGAATGATTTCTGTCCGGTCCGGGACGAGCTCTTGGGCGAGATGTACCGCGCCAATGCGCACGGCCTGCCGCTGCTGGTGGACAGCGTTTCGTCCGACGTCCGCGCCATGTTGGCGCTGTTCTGTTACCGCCGCAGCCATCTGCACGCGCTGGCCTTGGCCATCGCCGCGAGCTGCACCGAACGCGAGCTGATCCATTTCGGTGGCCGGGTCGGTTCCACGCTCTATGCATTGTCGCGCGAACCCGCCGCGCGTTCCGCCTCGTCGTCCTCCCAGAACGGCCGCAAGCCGATCACCCTTTCAACCAAGCCGCTTTCTACCTTCAAGCCGATCGACGATGAGATCGACGAAGATGTTGCGGAAGCCGTGACGGCGTAACTTGCGTAGCCCGGCTGAAGCGCAGCGTAACCCGGGGGCCCTCTCGCAATCGGCCAAAGCTGTCCCCGGATTTCGCTTCGCTACATCTGGGCTACTCACTTCATCCGGTCAACGTCACGCCAGCACCGGCAATCCGTGCCGCTTTCGCGCCATCGCGCATTCGACATCGCCGGGCATGCAGGTGCGGCACACCTCGGGCCGCACCGCGTAGACCACGCACGACGTCGCTTCGCCGACCTTGCCTGACAGCGCCGAACAGCGGTCGCCGTCGCAGCGCATGCCCGACAGCCGTTCGTTGACGAACCGTTCCGGGATCAGGTCGAGCGCCGCATCGTCCTCGATGGTGAAACGCGGCCAGTTCCGCGAGTAGTTGCAGCAGGCGCCGCAGGCCTGGCAGGGGCTTTGGTTATCGGCGGCGATTCGGTGCATGTTTCAGCGTTTAGCCCGGAATGACGGCCGCGGCCAGCGACTGATGTCAGGTATCTTTCGGCGCTTCCCACACCAGGCTGCGCCGCCATTTCGCCCGCAGGATGTCGCGCCGTTCAGGATATTTTTCGTCGTGATAGACCGCGTCGACGACGCGGTCGGTCCGGAAACTGCGGAAATCCTTCCGCAGTTCGCACCATGCCGCCAGGATCCGCACCGCCTCGTGATAGCCGACCGCAATCGGCCAGATTGTGCGCTGGCTGTCGCGGCCGTGCTCGTCGCGATAGTTCAGCGTGATCTTCTTGCCGTCATGGATCTGAGACCGTGTCCGCACCATGTCGATGCGGTCGGGCTCCCGGTTCCATGCCCGCCGGGCGCGGCTGGCGGGTTCCAGCACGAATGGCCGCAACCGCTCGGGCACGGTCTCGGCGACTTTCGCCATCAGGTCCTGGGCTGCCCGCGCCAGTGCGGGATCGGCATGGCCGACCACCCATTGCGCACCGAGAACACAGGCCTCGATCTCATCCGGCGTGAGCATCAGGGGCGGCAGGTCAAATCCCTTTTCCAGGATGTAGCCGACGCCTGCTTCGCCGCGGATCGGCACGCGCTGTTCGATCAGGGTCGTTATATCGCGGTAGATGGTTCGCTTCGATGTCTCCAGCTCGGCCGCGATCGCGTCTGCCGTCAAAGGTTTTCGGGTGCGCCGGAGCACCTGAATGATCTGGAATAGCCGGTCGGCCCGTCTCATGGCTCGTCTCTTTTTTCAAAGGCATCTACCCGATGCTGACAGCATGTTGGCAGCAGGGGGTCGGTATATCGGGACAACACCTCAAGTGAAGGGAACTTGTCCATGACGATTTTCAGCGAATTCGGCACCCTGGGAAGCCGCGGACCTCTGGTAAATGCCCGGGGATTTGCATTGGAACAGCTCGTTTCCATCCACTGCGTCACGTCAGACCTGCGCTGGGCGATGGTTGAGCTGGCGTGGCGCTCGCTCACGGCCATGTGCGCGCTGGGACGAGCGCAACTGGTGTCGTGGATGCGCAGGCACCGTACGCCGCGGGGGGAGGCAGGTCACGGCCGCCAGTGCTGCTGCTGACACCATGGTGGCAGCAGGGGGGCGCTAGCCTTCAGGCACGTTTTTGAGATCGGGAGACCAGCATGATTGTCCTTTACGGCTTCGGCGCCGGTTTCGGCCTGCCGGAGATCAGCCCCTTTGTGACCAAGACCGAGGTCCAGTTGAAGATGGCGGGCCTCGCCTATCGCAAGGAAAAGGCAAAGCCGCCGGCCTCGCCGAAGGGGCAGTTGCCCTACATCGTCGACGACGCCGAGACGATCGCCGATTCCACCTTCATCCGTGCGCATCTGGAAGCCAAATACGGTTTCGATTTCGATGCGCCGCTCAGCCTGCAGGCGCGTGCGCAGGCCTGGGCCTTCGAGCGGATGATCGAGCATCACGTCTATTGGGCGCTGGTGGGCGCGCGCTGGGTCGATGGCGACAATTTCGCCAAGGGACCGGCGCATTTCTTCGACAGTGCGCCAATGCACTTGCGTGAAAAAATGCGCGAGGATGCGCAGTTTCGCGTTGCCGAGAACTATTTGCTGAGCGGCCTCGGCCGCCACGCGCCGGACGAGGATATCGATCTTGCCGTTCGCTCACTGTTTGCGCTGTCGGTGCAGCTTGGCGACAAGCCGTTTCTGATGGGCGAGACGCCGTGCGGCATGGACGCCACCGCCTTCGGCGCGCTGGCCGGAATCTTGACGCCGTTCTTCGAATCGGCGCTGCGGCAGCGGACCGAGCAGTTCGCCAACCTCACCGCCTATGTCGACCGGATGATGCTGCTGTATTACCCGGAATTCGCCTGGGCGCCGGTGCAGCAGGAGCAAGCCGCCTAGGTGTGATCCGCCGCGGCTGGCTGGCCCTTCAAGGCGGCTAGCTCGGCCTCGAGTTCGGCGATGCGGGCGTCGCGCACGGCCAGCGCCTGCGCGACGTCGGAGGCATCGAACTTCTGCGGGATATGCTGCGGGCAGTTGGTGTCCCATGCCGCGATCTTGAACAGGATGACCTGCTCGGGCCGCGCCTTGTAGCCCTGCGGCATCAGCGCCTTCGTCAAGGCATCATCGTCCTCCACCACGCGCGCCTCGCCCCAGATCTTCACGCGCCGGCGATGCGCATAGTCCATCACGAAGATATGAGCCTTCGGATTCTCCGACAGATTGCCCTGCGTGATGTACTGCCGGTTGCCGCTGTAATCGGCGAACGCGATCGTGTTCTTGTCGAGCACTTTGACAAAGCCCTTCGGCCCGCCGCGGTGCTGGATATAGGGCTGCCCGTCCGCGGACGCGGTCGACAGATAGAAGCTGTTGGTCTCGGCCAGGAAGCCCGCGAGGTTTTCGTCGATCTCGGTGCGCCAGCCGCCGCGCGCCTCGACATTGGCATAAGCGTCGCGCGAGCCCTTGCGGGTCTGGATCGCCTTCACCGCCGGGGTGAACGCGACGTCGCTGGAATAGGTGTGAACGTCAGACATCTGAGCCTCCACGTGGAGCGCCAACACGGTCGTCCTTCGGCCCCTAAAATGGACGTTTCGGCAATATAAACAATCTCGGGAATTGACACTTCACTATTGCTGGGTATGCAATAGTTGGATGGACCGGCTCAATGCCATGCAGGCCTTTGTCGCGGTGGCCGACTTGCGGGGTTTTGCCCCCGCAGCGCGCAAGCTCGGCCTGTCGCCGTCCGCCGTCACCCGGCTGATTGCGGCGCTGGAGGATCGCCTCGGCGCGCGCTTGCTGCAGCGGACCACGCGGCAGGTGACGCTGACCGATGCCGGCTCGCGCTATCTGGAGCGGGCGCGGCGGATCCTGGCCGACGTCGACGAGGCCGAGGGCGCCGTCGAGGGGGAACGTACGCGGCCGGAAGGGCAACTCGTCATCTCGGCCCCGGTCGGCTTCGGCCGGCTGCATGTCAGCAGCATCGTATCAGCTTACCTGAAGCGCTATCCGGAGGTGAGCGTCGATCTCCGTTTGTCCGACCGCATGGTCAACCTGGTCGAGGACGGCGTCGACCTCGCGGTCCGCATCGGCCATCTGCCTGACTCGACGCTTGTGGCGCGCCATGTCGGCGAGATGCGGCGAATCGTGGTGGCTTCGCCTGGATATCTCAAGGCGCACGGCGAGCCGCGGCGGCCAGGTGATATCCCGGCGCATGACACCATCCAGTTCGGCGCCATGACGGCGGCGCTCGACTGGCGCTTCGTCGAGGACGGCCGCGAGATCCGCGTCGCCAGCACGCCGCGCTTCGCCACCAACAGCTCGGATGCCGCAATCCAGTATGCCGAAAAGGACGGTGGCCTGACGCGAGTGCTGGCCTATCAGGCCGCCGAATCGCTGAAAGCGCGCCGGCTGGAAATCGTCCTCGCCTCATTCGAACAGCCGGCTCTGCCGATCCACATCGTCTATCCGACCTCGCGGCTGCTGTCCGCCAAGGTGCGCACCTTCGTCGATCTCGTGACCGAGATGGCCGACTGGCATTTCGGTTAGGACACCGGCTCCTTCTTCGGCACCACGCGGAACGTCGCATTGGCCCGCGCGATCACGACGTCGTCGGCCTTGATCAGGCTTTGCGCGAAGCAGATCGTCTTGCCGGTTTTGACGACTTCGCTCTCGACTGCAAGCCACTGCCCGACCTCAGCCGTGCCGATGAAATCGACCGCGAGACTGATCGTCACCAGCGAGGACACGCCGCCCATCACATGCGCGCAGCTATGACCCATGGCGGCGTCGGCCAGCGCCGCGATCAGCCCGCCGTGAATCAGCCCGCGGCCATTGGTGTGCGGTCTTGCAAGACGCAACCCGATGATGACGGCCTTGTCGGTCGTCTTCGAATACAGCGGCTCCCAGGGATCGGTGAGCGGGCTCCTGCGGGTGCGAGGTTCGAAGCCTGCGGGAATGTCGGTAGTGGTCATGTGCGGCTCGCGTCGTAACAATATCTTCCGCCATTGAACGCGTCGCACCGATCGAAGTCACCACCTACAAAGTTTTAAACGGTATTACGACGGGTGTTTGAAATGCCGCGTTCTCTTCGTCGTCATTGCGAGAGCGAAGCGACGAAGCAATCCATCCTTCCGCACGTGCGGAGAGATGGATTGCTTCGCTGCGCTCGCAATGACGCGATAATATCGATGAACTCTTTTTAAAACGGCAGCCCCACATAATTCTCCGACAGCGATGCCGATGCCGCCTTCGAGTTGACGACATAATCCAGCTCGGCGAGCTGGATGCGCGCGCCGAATTCGCCCTCGTCGGGGAATTGGTGCAGCATCGAGGTCATCCACCAGGAGAAGCGCACCGCCTTCCACACCCGCGCCAGCGCGCGCGCCGAGTAACCGTTGATGCCGGCGGAGGATTTCTCGTCGTAATATTCGCGGAACGCCTGCGAGAGGTAGTGCACGTCGCTGGCGGCGAGGTTCAGGCCCTTGGCGCCGGTCGGCGGCACGATGTGGGAGGCGTCGCCGGCCAGGAACATCCGCCCGAACCGCATCGGCTCGGCGACGAAGCTGCGCAAGGGCGCGATGCTCTTCTCGATCGAGGGGCCGGTGACGAGCTCGTCAGCCGCCTTCTGGTCGATCCGGCGCTTCAGCTCGTCCCAGAAGCGCTCATCCGGCCACTGGTCGATATGATCGTCGAGCGGACATTGCACATAGTAACGGCTGCGGCGCATCGAGCGCATGGTGCAGAGCGCAAACCCGCGCGCATGGTTCGAGTAGATCAGCTCGAGGCTGACCGGCGGGGTCTCCGACAGAATGCCGAGCCAGCCGAACGGATAGATCCGCTCATAGGTCTGGATCGCCGACGGTTTCACGCTGGCGCGGCTGACGCCGTGAAAGCCGTCGCAACCGGCGATGAAGTCGCATTCGATCTCGTGGGTAGCGCCGTCCTTGACGTAGCTGACGCGCGGGCGGTCGGTGTCGAAATCGAGCGGCTTGACGTCGGCGGCCTGATAGACCGTGGTGAGACCCGCCGCCTTGCGGGCGTTCATCAGGTCGAGCGTCACCTCGGTCTGGCCGTAGATCATGACGGTCTTGCCGGTGGCGCCGTGCATGTCGATGCGGTGGCGGGCGCCGCCGAACGCCAGTTCGACGCCATGGTGAACTAGCCCCTCGCGATGGGCGCGCGCGCCGGCGCCGACCTCATCGAGCAGCGCCACCGTGCCTTCCTCGAGCAGGCCGGCGCGGATGCGGCCGAGCACATATTCCGGGGTCTGGCGCTCCAGAATGATGTTCTCGATCCCGTAAAGGTGTAATAGTTGCCCAAGCAACAATCCAGCCGGACCTGCACCTATGATTGCGACTTTTGTCCTCAAGACCGGCTCTCCGATTGCTGTAGTCTACAGGTCCGCCGAACCGCGGATTTGCCGTGATGATTATATCATATAACAGTTTTGGCAACGGACGTCGGTGCAAAAACTGGGATGGGTATTCGCCGCAGCGCACAAACAGGTGCGGCTGAACGTCCGTTTTGAAAATGCGCACCCGCCTTGAAAAAGCGGGCGCGTTAGATAACATGTTAACTAACGGGGCCGGGCAAACAGGCCTGTCATGAGACTGCCAAAGAAACTGCCAAGGAAACTGCGAGGGGAGAGAATGTCCATGAGAAAAGCGTTGTTGGCGCTGCTGCTTGCGGCCGGTGTGACGCCTGCGCTGGCGCAGGAAAAAACCTTCGAACTGAAACTATCGCACTGGGTGCCGGCATCGCACCCGCTGCAGAAGGCGCTGGAGGACTGGGGCTCCGCGGTCGAAAAGGAATCCGGCGGCACCATCAAGTACAAGGTCTATCCCGCCCAGCAGCTCGGCAAGGCGTTCGATCACTACGACATGGCGCGCGACGGCATCGCCGACATCACCTACGTCAATCCGGGCTACCAGCCGGGCCGGTTCCCGCTGATCGGCGCCGGCGAATTGCCGTTCCTGATGTCGGACGCCAAGGGCGGCTCGATGGCGCTCGACGCCTGGTACCGCAAGTATGCCGAGAAGGAGATGAAGGACGTCAAGTTCTGCCTCGCCTTCATCCACTCGCCGTCGACGTTCCACTCCCGCACCAAGATCGTCACGCCCGAGGACATCAAGGGCATGAAGATCCGGCCTGCCCACGCCACCATGGCGAATTTCGTCACCCAGCTCGGCGGCGCCACCGTGCAATCCTCGGCGCCCGAGGTCCGCGACATCATCGAGCGCGGCGTCGCCGACGCCGTCACCTTCCCGTGGGGATCGGTGGTGCTGTTCGGCATCGACAAGGTGACGAAGTATCACATCGAAGCGCCGATCTACGTCACGACCTTCGCCTTCGTGATGAACAAGGACAAGTACAACCAGATGTCCGAGAAGCAGAAGAAGGCGATCGACAACAATTGCAACACCGAAGCCGCGGGGCGCGTTGGCGAGCCCTGGGGCAAGTACGAGGACGCTGGCATCGAGAAGATCAAGGCGATGTCGGACCATGAGGTCTACAAGCTGACGCCGGAGCAGACCGCGGCATGGAAGAAGGCGGCCGAGCCGCTGGTCAAGACCTGGGGCGAGGGCGTCAAGAAGAGCGGCGGCGATCCGGATGCGGCGCTGACCGAGCTCAAGGCCTCGCTCACCAAGTACAACGCGCTGGCGCAGTAAGACCTGACATCAGCCAGGACGGCGGCAGCATCTGCCGCCGCCATCTTCCCGTCATCGCCAGCCGTTCGGAGCGCCCATGAATCGCGCGCATATGGATCGCTTTATCGACACCATCGAATGGATCGCCGCCGCCTTCGTCGGCATCGTCGCGATCAACATCTTCATCGCCGTCATCCTGCGTAACACGCTGAACTATGCGATCCCCGACTCGTTCGACATCGGCCGCATGCTGCTCGGCATCCTGATCTTCTGGGGGATCGCCGCCACCAGCTATCGCGGCGGCCACATCACCGTCGATCTGGTGTGGGCCAATGTCGGCCCGAAATATCAGCGCATGATCGACGTGTTCGCCACGCTGGTGCTGCTGTTCGTGGTGACGGTGCAGACCTATACGCTGTTCGACAAGGTACGCGGCACCTATAACGACAACGTCCTGACCTTCGAGATGCACATGCCGACCTGGCCGTTCTTCGCGGTTGCCTGGGCCGGCGATGCCGCCGCGGTGCTGCTGATTGCGATCCGAACCTACCGGCTGGTATTCCACCCCGAGGATATCCACGATGCCAAAGTCAAGCCGGTGGAGTAGGTGACATGAGCACCGATGCCGTCGCCGTCCTCGGATTCGTTTCGCTGTTTGCGCTGATGCTGCTCCGCGTGCCGGTCGGCATGGCGATGGGCCTCGTCGGCGTCTGCGGCTTTGGTTATCTGGTCGGCTTCACGCCGGCGCTGAAACTGGTCGGCCAGACCTCGATGCGCACGGTGACCGACTACACCTTCGGCGTGATCCCGATGTTCCTGCTGATGGGAGCGTTCGTCAGCAATTCCGGCATGAGCCGCGAACTGTTCCGCGCCGCCAACGGCTTTGTCGGCCATCTGCGCGGCGGGCTTGGCATCGCAACCGTCGGCGCCTGCGGCGGCTTTGCCGCGATCTGCGGCTCGTCGGTCGCCACCGCCGCGACGTTTTCCGCGGTGGCCTATCCGGAAATGCGCCGCTTCGGCTATCCGCAATCCTTCGCCACCGGCGTGATCGCGGCCGGCGGCACGCTGGGCGCGATGCTGCCGCCGTCCACCGTGCTCGCCGTCTACGGCATCATCACCGAGCAGGACATCGGAAAGCTGTTCATCGCCGGCATCATCCCCGGCCTGCTCGCGATGACCATGTACATGCTGACGATCGCGCTGATCGGCTGGTTCCGCCCCGGCTTCCTGCCGGTCGGCCCGCAGACTTCGTGGCGCGAGCGCTTTGCCGGCGTGCGAAGCATCTGGGCGCCGGTGCTGCTGTTCATCTTTGTCATCGGCGGCCTCTACGGCCTGCCGTTTCTGCCGCGCTTCACCCCGACGGAAGCCGGCGGCGTCGGCGCCACGGGCGCGCTGCTGATTGGCGTGGTCACGGGACGGCTGAACAAGGACAAAATCCTCGACTCGCTACTGCAGGCGACCCGCACCGCGGCTGCCGTCTTCACCGTACTGATCGGCGCGCTGATCTTCGGCTACTTCCTGACGGTGACGCAGACCCCGCAGAAGGTGACGGAACTGCTCACCGGCCTCGGGCTCGGCCGCTACGGCATCCTCGCGCTGATCATGGTGATGTATCTGGTGCTGGGCTGCCTGATGGATGCGATGGCCATGATCATCCTGACCGTGCCGATCATCTTTCCGGTGATCGTGCATCTCGGCTTCGATCCTATCTGGTTCGGCATCATCATCGTGATGACGGTCGAACTGGGCCTGATCCATCCGCCGGTCGGCATGAACGTCTTCGTCATCAAGAGCGTGGTGAAGGACGTGTCGTTCTCAACCATCTTCCGCGGCGTGCTGCCGTTCGTGGCGACCGACCTCGTCCGCTTGGTGATCCTGATCGCCTTTCCGATCCTGGCGCTGTGGCTGCCGCAACGCATGGCCGGATAGTGTATTGTTCGCCCGATGACCCCGCAGCTTGAAACCAGGTATGTTTTCACCATCACCGCCCGGATCGGCGAGGTGACATCCGCCGGCGAGATCGGCACCGGCGTGCGCCGGATCATTCCGATAACAGGCGGCGAGGTGAGGGGCGAGAAGGTCAACGGCAAGGTTCTTCCCTTCGGCGCCGATTTCCAGATCATCCGCCCCAACGAGCTGATCGAACTCGAAGCCAAATACGCCTTCGAAACCGACGACGGCGCGGTTGTCTATGTCGAGAACAAGGGCCTGCGCTTCGGCCCGGTCGAGCTGTTGCAAAAACTCAAGCGCGGCGAGCCGGTCGATCCAAAACTGATCTATTTCCGCACCGTGCCGAAATTCGAGACGGGCAGTGAAAAGTATCGCTGGCTGATGGAAAACCTGTTCGTCGCCTCCGCCGCCCGCCACGCCGACCGCGTCGTCATCGACGTGCACCAGGTGTTGTGAGACGGGGCGGGGTGATTTCTCCACTCGGCCAGTGTCGTAGGGTGGGCAAAGGAGCTAAGCGACGTGCCCACCATCCATCACCAATCTTGTTGCTCGATGGTGGGCACGCTTCCGCCTTCGCTCGTTGAGCTACGGCGGGACAAGTCGCTTTGCCCACCCTACCGCTGCGGGTGGCCTTTTGCGCCAAGCTCTGGTTCGGGTAGCAGACTGCGCAAATCAACCCGACAGACAAATCACTTCTGATTTTCCGAAATCGTGTCAAGCCCGGGAATCAAAAATATTCCGCTTAACAGGGCGGGCAAATCAGTCGCATAACTCCGGTCGTCTCACGGCAGATGAGGGGCGTTGGCCATCGTCACGAACGCGCGGTGAGATGCGATGGACGCTGATGGCGCGATAGACGCTCGCGCCGGATGCGTACGGCGAAGTCGTGTGGTTCGGGCGCCGCGGTGCTGGTGCTAAGCGTGCGATAAGGAGCGCAGGCGACGGAGGCAAAAGAGCCGTTCTCCGGGAAGAGCACGAAGTAAGTCGTAAAGCCATTGCGCAGGGAAGGCCGGGATGCTTCCGCCGAACCTGTATGCTCGTGTGCGCACTTCCCTGTGCACATTGCACGCGAGACCGCGGGTGCGGCGCGCACCCGGTCTTCCCTGCGCCCTCAGCTTGGAGAGGAGGGCAAACGAACATGCATACCTCGGGCAAAACATGTCGCGAGATCGCGAAACTATATCCACGTCATTGCGAGCGAAGCGAAGCAATCCATCTGCCCCCGAGTCGAGGTATGGATTGCTTCGCTGCGCTCGCAATGACGGGGATAGGCCGCGGCGTATTTCTGTTACCCCCGTGCGTGGGGTGCAAACGGTTTGTCGTGGCCAGACAGCCGTCTTGACTCCTCCCGAGATCGTTATAAAATATAACTATTCTGCAGAGGAAGTAATATACACCCATGGGAAACGCCGGCTCCACCGCAGCAGCGGGTCAATCCGACCTGCTCAAGATCGAGCAGAAGGGCGCGGTGCTGACCGTCGGCCTCAACCGTCCGGCCAAGCGCAATGCGCTGAATGACGGCATCATCCTGGCGATCCAGGATTGCTTCTCCAACCTGCCTGACGATATCGGGGCCGTCGTCGTTCATGGCGTCGGCGATCACTTCTCCTCCGGCCTCGATTTGTCCGAACTCACCGAGCACGATGCGACCGGCGGCCTGCTGCATTCCCAGATGTGGCACCGGGTATTCGACCGCATCCAGTATAGCCGCGTCCCCGTGATCGCGGCGCTGAAGGGCGCGGTGATCGGCGGCGGGCTGGAACTGGCCTGCGCCGCGCATATCCGCGTCGCCGAGCCGAGCGCGTATTTCGCGCTGCCCGAGGGCCAGCGCGGCATTTTCGTCGGCGGCGGCGGATCGGTGCGGCTGCCGCGGCTGATCGGGGTGGCGCGGATGATCGACATGATGCTGACGGGGCGGGTCTATTCGGCGACCGAAGGCTCCGCCTACGGCTTCTCGCAATACCTCACCGATGCCGGCGGTGCGCTGCCGAAGGCGCTGGAGCTCGCCGAACGCGTGGCTGCGAACGCGCCGCTGACCAACTTTGCGGTGTTGCAGGCGCTGCCGATGATCGCAGAGGCCAATCCGCAGACCGGCCTTCTGATGGAATCCCTGATGGCGACGGTGGCGCAGAGCGACAAGGAAGCAAAACGCCGCATTCGCGCGTTTCTCGACCACAAGACCGCAAAGGTGAAGCCGACCTGACATGAGCGCCACGCCCTCGATGTCCGCCTCGACCGGTTCAGCCGCGCGCGCCGATCATCCGCTGCGCCCGATCTCATTCGGCACGCCCGCGGTGCATGTCGAGCGCCGCGACGACGGCACCATCTATCTGCGCCCGAAGGCGCAACTCACCGACTATCCCGTGCGCATCACCGACCGCCTGCACCATTGGGCCGCCACCGCGCCGGACCGCGTCTTCATGGCGGAGCGCAACGCCGCACGCGGCTGGCGGCAGATCACCTATGCCGAGCTGCTTGCGTCGTCGCGGCACATTGCGTCGGCGCTGTTGGCACGTGGCCTTTCCGCCGAGCGGCCGGTCGTCATCCTGTCCGGCAATTCGATCGATCATGTGCTGGTCGCGTTCGGCGCGCTCTATGCCGGCATTCCCTTCTGCCCGGTATCACCGGCCTATTCGCTGGTGTCGCGGGATTACGGCAAGCTCGGCTATCTGATGAAGCTGCTGACGCCCGGCCTCGTCTTCGCCGACGACGCCACGAAATTCGCCGATGCGCTCACAGCCAACGTCTCGCTCGGCACCGAGATCGCGGCGTCGCGCGGCACTGTCGCGGGACGTGAAATAACTGGTCTTGCGGACCTGATGGCAGCGCCTTTGCATCCGCGCCTCGACGCGGTGCACGAGGCCATCGGCCCGGATACGATCACCAAATTCCTGCTGACGTCGGGCTCGACCGGCAATCCAAAAGCCGTCATCAACACCCAGCGCATGATCTGCGCCAATCAGGTGATGCTGCGCGAGACGCTGGCGTTCCTGAAGGACGAGCCGCCGGTCATCGTCGACTGGCTGCCATGGAATCACACCTTCGGCGGCAATCACAATATCGGGCTGACGCTGTACAATGGCGGCTCGATGTATCTCGACGAGGGCAAGCCGATGCCCGGCGGCATCGAGGAGACCGTGCGCAATCTCCAGGAGATTTCGCCGACGGTCTATTTCAACGTGCCCAAGGGCTATGAATCGCTATTGCCCTATCTGCGCGACGATTCAGCCTTGCGCAAAAAATTCTTTGCCCGCCTCCATGCGATGTTCTTCTCGGGCGCCGCGCTGTCGGCCTTCGTCTGGAACAGCCTCGACGAATTGTCGGTTCGGGAAACCGGCTATCGCGTGCCGATGCTGACGGGGCTTGGCGCCACCGAAACCGCGCCGTTCTTCATGTCGGTCAATCCGCACACTAGCCGCTCCGGCCATGTCGGGCTGCCGGTTCTCGGCAATGACGCGAAGCTGGTGCCCAACAATGGCAAGCTGGAAGTTCGCGCCAAGGGGCCGAACGTGATGCCGGGCTATTGGCGCCAGCCGGACATGACGGCGAAGTGTTTCGACGAGGAAGGCTTCTACAAGATGGGCGACGCGCTCAAGCCGGCCGTTGCAGATAATTTCGACGCTGGCTTCGATTTCGACGGCCGCATCGGCGAGGACTTCAAGCTCGCCAGCGGCACCTGGGTCAGCGTCGGTCCGTTACGGGCGCGCTTCGTTGCGGCCTGCGCGCCGCTGGTGCGCGACGTCGTCATTGCCGGCATCAACCGCGACGAAATCTCGGCGCTGGTGGTGCTCGATCTCGATGGCTGCCGCCTGATCAATCCGACGCTGCCGCAGGACGATCTGGCCGCCGCGGCGTCCGACCCGCTGATCGTGGCCGCCTTCCGTGAACGCTTCCAGCAATTGATAGCTGGCGCGACGGGCTCATCGACCCGGATCACGCGCGCGGTGCTGCTCGATACGCCGCTGTCGATCGACCGCGGCGAGGTCACCGACAAGGGCTCGATCAACCAGCGCGCGGTTCTGGAAAACCGCAGCGCGCTGATCGAGGAGATCTATTCGCCCGCGCCGTCGGCGCAGGTCATTACGCTGTTACCGAAATCGTAACTGAGTTTGTCAGGGAGAGCACCATGCAGTTGAACAATCAGGCCGCCATCGTTACCGGCGGCGCATCGGGATTGGGCGCGGCGACTGCGCGCCGCCTCGCGGCGCAGGGCGCCAAGGTCGCGATCTGCGATCTCAACGCCAAGCTTGCTGAGGATGTCGCCGCCGAGATCGGCGGCGTCGCCGTGATCTGCGACGTCTCCGACGCCGCCTCCGCGGAGGCTGCAATCGCCAAGGCTGCGGCGGCCCACGGTCCCGCGCGTGTGCTGGTGAACTGCGCCGGCATCGGCGTCGCCAAGCGCGTGATCGGCAAGGACGGCCCGATGGCGCTCGGTGATTTCGACAAGGTGATCAAGGTCAATCTGATCGGCTCCTTCAACATGCTGCGGCTGGCGACGGCTCCGATGTCGAAGCTGGAGCCGCTTGCGACCGGCGAGCGTGGCGTGGTGATTTCCACCGCGTCGGTCGCGGCCTATGACGGCCAGATCGGCCAGTCGGCCTATTCGGCTTCCAAGGGCGGCATCGTCGCCATGACGCTGCCGATCGCGCGCGAGCTGGCGCAGTTCGGTATTCGCGTGCTGACGATCGCGCCGGGCCTGTTCCTCACGCCGCTGCTCGCCAATCTGCCGCAGGAGGCTCAGGACTCGCTCGCGGCCTCGATTCCGTTCCCGCGCCGCCTCGGCCAGGCCGATGAGTTTGCCTCGCTGGCGCTGCACATGATCGACAACCCGTATCTCAACGGCGAAGTGGTGCGGCTCGATGCCGCGCTCCGCATGGCGCCGCGCTAGCGCATGATCCCTGCAAAGTGCGAAGCGGATTTCATGTGTAAACAAGGAAAGGAGATCATGATGCGATCGACAAAATCGCGTCTTGATCGGGGGTAATCCATGTTCGTCAACCGGCGCGACGTGCAGATCCAGTGGGGCGATTGCGACCCTGCCAACATCGTTTACTACCCGCGTTATTTCGCGATGTTCGACGATTCGACCTCGATCATGTTCGAAGCCGCCGGCTTTTCGAAGCAGGACATCATCCACAAATACGGCCTGGTCGGCATCCCCATGGTGGACACGCGAGCGAAATTCCACATCCCGTCGACCCATGGCGACTGGATCCGGATCGAAAGCCGGATCGAGAGCTTCAAGCGATCCAGCTTCGAGGTCGTCCATAACGTGTTCAAGGGTGAGGCGTTGGCGATCGAGGCGTTCGAGACCCGCGTGCTGGTCGGCAAGCATCCGGACGATCCGGCAAAGCTGAAATCGGCGCCGATGCCGCCGGAGATCATCGAGCGGTTCATGCGGAGCTGACTTTTTAGGGCTGACTTGGACGCCCGGCATGACCTAAAGGAGGGGCTGAATAGTCCGACGAGTTTTGCTTAAGACAATAAATAGATAATCAAGGGAGGAATGAATGAAGAAGGCTTTTCTGTCCGCTGCAGCCATTGTAGCGGCGCTCGCTTTGCCGGGCTCGCCGGCGGTTGCGCAGACCAACGAAATCACGATCGGCATCACCGTCACCACGACCGGCCCCGCGGCGGCGCTGGGCATTCCCGAGCGTAACGCGCTCGATTTTGTGCCGAAGGAAATCGGCGGCGTGCCGATCAAGATCATCGTGCTCGACGATGGCGGCGACCCGACCACGGCTACGACCAATGCGCGGCGGTTCGTGACCGAATCCAAGGCCGACATCATCATGGGCTCCTCGACGACGCCGCCGACGGTCGCCGTCTCCACCGTCGCGAATGAGGCGGGGATTCCACATTTCGGCTTGGCGCCGCTCCCGATTAACGAAGCGCGCATGAAGTGGTCGGTCGCCATGCCGCAGCCGATCCCGATCGTGGGCAAGGTGCTGTACGAGCACATGAAGGCGCACGGCATCAAGACGGTCGGCTTTATCGGTTTTAACGATTCCTATGGCGATCTCTGGGCCAAGGATTTTAAGGACCAGGCCGTCCCCATGGGATTGACCATGAGCACCGAAGAACGGTTTGCGCGGCCTGATACTTCGGTCGCAGGCCAGGCGCTGAAACTCGTTGCCGCCAATCCCGACGCGATCCTGGTCGTCGCCTCCGGTACCGCCGCAGCCTTGCCGCAAACCACGCTGCGTGAGCGCGGCTACAAGGGCCTGATCTACCAGACCCACGGTGCCGCCAGCATGGACTTTATTCGCATCGCGGGTCCGTCGGCTGAGGGTGTGCTCATGGCGTCTGGTCCAGTGATGTCGCCGGAAACGCAGCCCGACAGCGCGCTTACCAAGAAGCCGGGCCTCGCCCTCAACACCGCCTATGAAGCCAAGTATGGCGCCAACAGCCGCAGCCAATTCGCGGGTCACTCCTACGATGCCTTCGAAGTGCTCAAGCGCGTGGTGCCGGTGGCGCTGAAGACGGCCAAGCCGGGCACGCCGGAATTCCGCGAGGCAATCCGCCTGGCGCTGATCTCCGAGAAGGAAATCGCGGCAAGTCAGGGCGTCTACAACTTCACCGAAAAGGATCGCTACGGCCTCGACGACCGCTCGCGCATCATCCTCACGGTGAAGGACGGCAAGTACGTTCCGGCGAAGTGAGGGGCGTGCGAACTTCGTAGGGTGGGCAAAGCGACTTGTCCCGCCGTAGCTCAACGAGCGAAGGCGGAAGCGTGCCCACCATGGAGCGGCGAATGGAAGAGAGATGGTGGGCACGGCGCATGCACGCCTTTGCCCACCTTGCGCTTAACCGCTCGTCGACGCGACCAGCAACGACGGCGTCGGTTGCGAATGCGCCTCATCGACGCTTTTGCGCATCGCGCGGGCCTGCCCGGCGACATGGTCGACCAGCCACCGCTCGAACGCTTCGGGCGACATCGCGGGCGCACAGAGATAGCCCTGCACGACGTCGCAGCCGAGCCCGGCCAGCAGCTTGCGCTGCCCCTCGGTCTCGACGCCCTCGGCGACCACGGCCATCTTCAAGCTCTGGCCGACACGGACGACGGCGGTAGCGATCGCGAGCGCGCTGGCGTCGCGCTCGATGTTGCGCATGAAGCTGCGATCGATCTTCAATTCGCGGATCGGCAGATGCGCCAGCCGGCTCAGGCTCGAATAGCCGGTTCCGAAATCGTCCAGCGACAGCCCGACGCCGAGCTTGCGGATCGCATTCATGGTCTCGATCGCGGCCGTACGCTCGTTGACGAGCACGCCTTCGGTGATCTCGAGCATCAAGGCTTCCGGCGGTAGGCCATTGGCCGCGATGGTCTCCGCCACCACGGCCGCAAGCTTCGCATTCTGGAAATTGAGTGGCGACAGGTTGACGGCCACGCAGGGCACGTCCAGTCCGGCGCGGCGCCAGGCGGCCATCTGCCGGCAGGCTTCGCGGATCGACCACAGGCCGATCTGCTCGATCAGGCCGACCTCCTCGGCCAGTGGAATGAATTTCGAGGGCGGGACTTCGCCGAGCTCGGGATCATGCCAGCGCGATAGCGCCTCGACGCCGTAAAGCGCGCCATCGACGGTTCGGGTCTGCGGTTGATAGACGAGCCTCAACTCGTCATTGGCGATAGCCTGGCGGAGCGCCGCGCTGAAGACGAGCCGTTGCTCGGCGAGGCGGTTCATGTCGGCGCTGAAGAAGCGATGGGTCGAGCGACCGGCCTGCTTGGCCTGGTACATCGCCGCGTCGGCCTGCTGCATCAAGGTATCGATGTCGGTGGCGTTGTCGGGATAGATGCTGATGCCCATGCTGGCGGAAATCGGTACCTGCCGGTTGTCGATCCAAATCGGCGAGGCCAGCGCTGCGGTGATGTTTGAGGCGACCAGCGAGGCGCGGGCCGGATCGCAGTTCGGCAGGACGATGACGAACTCGTCGCCGCTCAGCCGTCCCAGCAGGTCGGATGACTGAATGCGGGCGCGCAGCCGTTTGGCGAATTCGACAAGCAGCGCGTCGCCGGCCGAGTGTCCGAGCGTATCGTTGACGTCCTTGAAGTGATCGAGATCGAGAAATATCAGCGCGAGCTGCTTTCCCCTGCCATCGTCGATCGCCTGGTTGACCAATTGGCGCAATTGCGTGCGGTTCGGCAGCCCGGTCAGCATGTCGTGATAGGCAAGGCGGGCGATCTGGGCCCGCGCCTCCTTGCGCTCGATCGCCAGCGCGCCGAGCTGAACGCAGGCATCCACGATCCGCTGATGCCAGCGGCTCGGCGCGCGGCGTTCCCTGAAATAGAAGGCAAAGGTTCCGATCACGCGACCGTCCTTGGCCTTGATCGGCGTCGACCAGCAGGCTTTCAGGCCGACCGCGAGTGGCCTCGTTTTGAACGGCTGCCAACGCGGGTCGGTGTCGAGATCTTCGGCCAGCACCGGCGTGCCGAAATACGCGGCCGATCCGCACGAGCCGATGTTCGGACCGATGGCGACGCCTTCGAGGGCGCGGCAGTAGTCATCGGGCAGGCTGGGACCACCCAGCGGATGCACCAATCCGTCGGAGTCGACGTGCAATACCGAAGCGACGACATCAGGAGCAATGACTTCGACGCGCCGGCAAAGCCGGTCGGCGATCTCGGTGAGCGGAAGTTCGTCGGCCAGCGCGCCCATGATGAGTTGCTGCAGCGACCGCAGTTGCTTGCTCTCGGAGATATCGCTGAGCAGGGCGAATACGTATTTGATCCGCCCGCGATCGTTGTGGAATGCCTTGACCGTGGCCGAGACCCAGATCTCATTGCCATCTCTGTCGTAGGCGAGGATCTCCTCCTCGTCGCCACGTCCGTCGCAGATGCGGCGGCGCAGCCTCGCCAGGGTCTTGCGGTCGGTAAGCCGCCTGGCGAGCAACTCATTGGCCTGCCGCCCCTGCGTCTCCGTCGCCGTGTATCCGAACATTCCGGAGAACGCCGCATTGGTATAGACGACGCGAAGATTGCGATCGGTGACGACGACGGCGCGGGTGGTCTTGTCGGCCACCAGGTTCAACAGCGCGATCCGCTCGCGCCGTTCGACCTCGGCGGTGATGTCCCGAACGAAGACCATGTAGCCGCTTCGGTCGCCGATCCCGACGCGTGAGACCGATGCGGATGCGCGAAGCCGGGTGCCGTCGCAGCGCCGGATGGTGATTTCAGAATTCGGCTGCAGGTCCGCAAGACCGAGACAGCTTGCATCGAGACCCAGGATATCCGCACGGGCGACGCCCCAGATCGATTCCGCCGCGGCGTTGAAATGGCTCACAAGCAGATCAGCGTCGACGATGACGACAGCCTCGCTGGCCTGCTCAAGCGCCGCCAGCAGGAATTCAGTGGTCTCGACATCAGAGTAATCGGAGGCGCGCATCGTCTGCCCTTGTGATCCGCCAGCCGCCCTCGACGCCCCGGCGTTGGGCGGAAAGTGGTTGCAGTACCGCAAGTTAGGAGACCGCGAGTATTCGGGAAGTCGTGCAACTCACACGATAGGGACGGAACTCATATCATGCTTAAGATTGTGTAAGTGAAGGCGCGGCGAAATCCACCTTCAGGGGCAAGCCGACATGGCAGGAACCTGATGCCGACCTCGTCCAGCTTGGTGATAACCGCTCAGATTTGCTGCGCAAAACCATCTGTCGCTTTAATCAGCGCATCAAGAATGCCCGGTTCATCGTAGGCATGGCCGGCGCCCTCGATCAGATGAAAGTCCGCTTCAGGCCAGGCCTTGTGTAGTTGATACGCATAGCGTGCCGGGCATGGCATGTCGTAGCGGCCATGCACAATCGCGCCTTTGATGCCGCGGAGGCGGAAAGCATCCCGCAATATCTGACCGTCCTCAAGCCAGCAGCCGTTGGAGAAGTAGTGATTCTCGAGGCGCGCGAACGCGAGGGCGAAGTGATCGTCGGCATGCGCGTTCGACAGTTTCGCATTCGGGAGAAGCGTAATCGTTTCGCCTTCCCAAACGCTCCAGGCCCTTGCCGCTTCCAGCCGTATGGAGGGATCGTCGCTCGTCAGCCGCTTGCGATAAGCGGCGATCATATCGTCGCGTTCGGTCTCCGGGATCGGTGCCTGGAAGCGTTCCCACTTCTCGGGGAAAATCTCCGAAACGCCATGTTGATAATACCATTCGATCTCGGCCCGAGTCACAGTATAGACGCCGCGCAGGATCAGTTCGGAAACGCGTTCGGGATGGGCCTCCGCGTATACGAGAGCCAACGTCGACCCCCACGACCCGCCAAAAACAAGCCACTTTTGCACGGCTGCGATTTGACGTAGCCGCTCGATATCATCGACGAGATGCCACGTCGTATTTGCATGGAGCTCGGCATGCGGCGTCGAGCGCCCGCATCCGCGCTGATCGAACAGCATCACGTCATAGACGGAGGGATCGAATAGCCGGCGATGATCTGGAGTAACGCCCCCACCCGGGCCACCGTGAAGAAATACCGCTGGTTTGCCGCCTGGTTTTCCGCAGCGTTCGTAGTAGATCGTATGCCCGTCGCCGACATCCAAGAAACCAACTGTGTATGGCTCAATCGGTGGATAGAGCGTGCGGAGTGGCGTCATTCTCTGGCTCGCGAAATCGACGAAGGCATGGTCAAAAATTCGCACTCTTCCAACCTCCTTGCAACTCGATCCCTTGGGTGCGGTCACCTCCATGCAGCTATTGTCGTCGAGATAGGCGTGCAGCGGATGCGGAAAGGCCCGGCATCGCTGCCGGGCCTTTCATATTGTTGTGCTCGGAATGGTTGGACTTAGAAGTCCATACCGCCCATGCCACCCATGCCGCCACCAGGAGGCATACCGGCGCCGCCTTGGTTTTTCTTCGGCACTTCGGCCACCATGGCTTCCGTGGTGACCACGAGCGCCGCAACCGAGGCTGCATTCTGGATCGCCACGCGAACCACCTTGGTCGGGTCGATGATGCCCTTCGCGATCAGGTTGACATATTCGCCGGTCTGCGAATCGAAGCCGTAGGCATACTGGTCCTTTTCGAGGATCTTGCCGAGGATGACGGAACCGTCTTCGCCCGCATTGATCGCGATCTGGCGGGCCGGCCAAGACAGCGCCTTGCGCACGATCTCGACGCCGGTCTTCTGGTCGTCGTTCTTGGTGCGCAGGCCCTTGAGATGCAGGGAGGCACGGAGCAAGGCGACGCCCCCGCCGGGCACGATGCCTTCTTCCACTGCCGCGCGGGTCGCATGCATCGCGTCATCCACGCGATCCTTGCGCTCCCTTACCTCGACCTCGGTCGCACCACCGACGCGGATCACCGCGACGCCGCCCGCGAGCTTGGCCAGACGCTCCTGCAGCTTCTCACGGTCGTAGTCCGAGGTGGTTTCCTCGATCTGCGCCTTGATCTGGGCCACGCGGGCTTCGATGTCGGCCTTCTTGCCGGCGCCGCTGACGATGGTGGTGTTCTCCTTGTCGATCATCACCTTCTTGGCGCGACCGAGCATCTGCAGCGTAACGTTCTCGAGCTTGATGCCGAGATCTTCCGAGATCGCCTGACCACCGGTCAGAACGGCGATGTCCTGCAGTATGGCCTTGCGCCGATCGCCGAAGCCCGGAGCCTTGACGGCCGCGACCTTCAGACCGCCACGCAGACGGTTGACGACGAGGGTGGCGAGCGCTTCGCCTTCAACGTCTTCGGCGATAATCAGAAGCGGTTTGCCGCTCTGCACTACGGCTTCCAGCAACGGCAGCAGTTCGTTCAGCGAGGAGAGCTTCTTCTCGTTGATCAGGACATAGGCGTCGTCCATTTCAACGCGCATCTTGTCGGCGTTGGTGATGAAGTAGGGCGAGATGTAGCCACGGTCGAACTGCATGCCTTCGACGACTTCGAGCTCGGTCTGGAGCGACTTGGCTTCCTCGACGGTGATGACGCCCTCGTTGCCGACCTTCTTCATGGCATCCGCGAGGAACTTGCCGATTTCGGCGTCGCCGTTGGCGGAGATGGTGCCGACCTGGGCGATTTCCTCGTTCGAGGTGACCTTCTTGGAGTTCTTGACGAGGTCGGCGACCACGGCTTCAACCGCGAGGTCGATACCGCGCTTCAGATCCATCGGGTTCATGCCGGCGGCAACCGACTTGGCGCCCTCACGGACGATCGCAGCCGCCAGAACGGTCGCGGTGGTGGTGCCATCGCCGGCAGCATCCGCGGACTTCGAAGCGACTTCGCGCACCATCTGCGCGCCCATGTTCTCGAACTTGTCCTCAAGCTCGATTTCCTTGGCGACGGTGACGCCGTCCTTGGTCATGCGGGGGGCGCCGAACGACTTGTCGAGCACGACGTTGCGGCCCTTCGGGCCGAGCGTCACCTTGACGGCATTGTGGAGAATGTCGACACCGCGCAGCATGCGATCGCGGGCATCGACGCCGAATTTGACTTCCTTGGCTGACATGATGACCTCCGTACTCTCAGATCCCAAGATCCGCGCGAATGGGCGGATTCCTGAGGGATGAGATTGGATTGCAGGCCTCTTCCTTCGAGACGCCGGCGGCGCCGACTCCTCAGGATGAGGTAACGGGCTAAAGCGCTTAAGCGGCCTTCTTCTTGGCGGCGGGAGCGTCGGTGAGAACGCCCATGATGTCGCTTTCCTTCATGATCAGAAGCTCCTGACCATCGAGCTTGACCTCGGTGCCCGACCACTTGCCGAACAACACGCGGTCACCCACCTTGAGGTCGATCGGGATCAGCTTGCCGGCTTCGTCACGGCCGCCCGGACCAACGGCGACGACTTCGCCCTGCGAGGGCTTTTCCTTGGCACTGTCCGGAATGAGGATGCCGCCAGCGGTTTTGTCTTCGCCATCGATGCGTTTGACCACGACGCGGTCGTGCAGTGGACGGAACTTCATGCGATCCTCCATGGCTTTTATGATTATTTCTGGATTGGCAGTCGCAATGGGCGAGTGCTAGCCGTCCTTCACATAAGCCTGTGACACTGTGGTGCAAGGGCTTCGGCCCACGATGTTTGACTGCGCTTGAGTTTCTGGAGGAGGCCCGACTGCTAGCAGGTGCAGTAACATGCTGCTAGAGCGTTGATTGCTATGACCTATTGAACGTTTCGCTTTTGGCGAATTGAGAATCACGCACTACGCTTCAGTTGGGCTGGAGGTTGGCATGGTCGAGAAAGATGCGGTTTCCAGGGATTTCAGGAAGCAGGTCTTAGGCTACGGGCTGACGACGGCGGAGATCGTTTATCGCCGTCCGGATCGGCGCTGGCTGCTGCAAACTTACGTCTGGCAGGACTACGATATGTTTCCGGATTTCCCGGCGTTGAAGGATTTCCTCGCGTTCTGGGAAACAAAGCTCGATGGCCCGCTGTTTGCGGTCACCGTCGCGCACTCCAAACTGATCAAGCCTGCCGAACTACGCGCCGTGAATGGAGTCTTCCGGCTGCATTAACGCGAGGGCGAACGAAGCGAACAGAGAGTTGCACTTGCCGAACAGAATTTATCAGAACGCGCCCTAGATATCGCTCGCGCCCTCGTGCTGGAAGCCGAGATAGCTCGCCGCAACCCGCTGGTTGTTGGCGATGTCGCTCGCCGATCCCGAGAGGATGAATTCGCCGAGCTCCATGACATAGGCGCGATCGGCGATCTTGAGGGCCGCTTGCGCGTTCTGCTCGACCAGCAGCACCGAGACGCCGGCGGCGCGCAGTTCGCCGATGGTGCGGAAGATGTCGGCGACGATGATCGGTGCCAGCCCGAGGCTGGGTTCATCCAGCATCAGCAGTTTTGGCGCGCCCATCAGCGCGCGGCCCATCGCCAGCATCTGCTGCTCGCCGCCGGAGAGTGTGCCGGCCAATTGCTTGCGCCGCTCGTTCAGCCGCGGAAACAGCGCGTAGACGCGCTCGAACGATTGTGCGGCCGTGGCTTTCGGAATCCGGAAGGCCCCGAGCAGCAGATTGTCCTCGACGTTCATGGTGCCGAACAATTCGCGATGCTCGGGCACGAGACAGAGGCCCGCCGCGACGCGATCCTCGATGTCGAGCGGGGCCATGTCGGCGCCGGCGAAGGTGGTGGCGCCCTTGAGCGGCAGCACGCCCATGATGGCGTTCAATAGCGTGGTCTTGCCGGCGCCGTTGGCGCCGATAATGGTGACGATTTCGTTGTCGGCGACCTCAAGCGACACCGAGCGCACGGCTTCGACTTTGCCGTAGGAAACGTGAGCGTCGGAGACCGATAACAGCGCGCTCATGCGGTAGCTCCGAGATAGGCCTTGATCACGTCGGGATTGGTCTTGATCGCGGCCGGCGTGCCCTCGGCGATCTTGGTGCCGAAATCCAGCACCACCACGCGATCGGCAAGATCCATCACAAAGCCCATGTCGTGCTCGACCAGCAGCACCGACATGCCGCCGTCGCGCAACTGGCGGAGCAGCGCGGCGAGCCGCTGTTTTTCCATGTGGCGCAGGCCTGCGGCCGGCTCGTCGAGCAGCAGCAGTAACGGATCGACGCAGAGCGCGCGTGCGATCTCGACGATGCGCTGCTGGCCAAGCGACAGGCTTCCTGCCAAATGGTCGATCTGGTCGCCGAGGCCGACGCGCTCGATCTGACGCGCGGCTTCCGCCAGTAACTTTGCCTCATCGGCGCGGTCGAGCCGGAACATGCTGGAGATCGCGCCCGCACACCCTCGCAGATGCGCGCCGATCGCGACGTTCTCCAGCACGGTCATGTCGGGCACCAGCTTGACGTGCTGGAAGGTGCGGGCGACGCCGAGCTTGACGACTTCCTGCGGCGGGGCGTTGTCGACCTTGTGGCCGAGCACCGAGATGGTGCCGCCGGTCGTCGTCAGCACGCCCGTGATCAGGTTGAAGGTCGTGCTCTTGCCGGCGCCATTGGGCCCGATCAGGGCGACGATCTCGCGCGCCCCGACGTCGAACGAGACGTCGTTGACGGCAATCACGCCGCCGAACTGCTTGCGCGCTTTCTCGATCTGCAGCAGCGCGGCAGCAGCGGCCGGCGCGCGCTCGCGCTTGGCAAGGGGAAGCGACGTGTCGGGTGCCTTGCGGCCCGCCCTGAGCGGCAATCGCGCCATCAGCCAGGGCCAGACGCCGGTCGGCGCCAGTTGCAGCAGAACGACCAGCAGGATGCCGAACACGATGGTCTCGAGCTGGCTCTGACCGCCGAAGACATAGGGCAGATAGCTTTGCAGGATCTCCTTGAGGATCACGACGATGCCGGCGCCGAGCACCGCGCCCCAGACGTAGCCGGCGCCGCCGACCACTGCGATGAAGAGATATTCGATGCCGGCATGCGCGCCGAACGGCGTCGGGTTGGCCGCGCGCTGAAAATGCGCATAGAGCCAGCCGGACAGGCCGGCGAGAACCGCCGCATAAACGAACACCAATAGCTTGGCGCGCGGCGTCTGCACGCCGAACGCTTCACCGGCGATATGGCCGCGCCGTAATGCGCGGATCGCGCGGCCGGTACGGGAGTCCAGAAGGTTCATGGTCAGCAATGCCGACACCAGCACGCCGATCCAGATCGCGAAATAGATCGTGCCGGGATCGAGCATGCGGAAGTTGCCGATCGAGAGCGGCGGGATGCCGGAGATGCCGTCATTGCGGCCGAGGAATTCCAGCTTGCTGAACAGATAGAACAGCCCGATGCCCCAGGCGATGGTGCCGAGCGGCAGATAATGGCCGGATAGCCGCACCGTGATGATGCCGAGCAAAACGGCGGCGATGCCGCTGACCAAAAGCGAAAGCGGTAGCGTCAGCCATGGCGAGACGCCGTAGGCCGTGGTGAGTACCGCCGTGGTGTAGGCGCCGAAGCCGCAGAAGGCGGCTTGGCCGAACGAGGTGAGGCCGCCGACGCCAGTCAGCAGCACCAGCCCCATCGCCACTAACGCAGCGAGGCCAATATTGTTGAGCAGCACGATCCAGAACGGCGGGATGCCCGGAATGAACGGGATCGCCGCCATGAGAGCTGCGAAGATGAGGAGAGGGGTTCGCTGCTTCATCGCCGTCAGTCCTTCTCTTCCTCGACCGCAGGCGCCGCGAGCGAACGCAGCACCAGCACGGGAAGGATCAGCGTGAATACGATGACCTCCTTGAAATTGCTGGCGTAGAACGAGGAGAACGCCTCGACGCTGCCGACCAATAGCGCGGCGACCGCGGTGAGCGGATAGCTGACGAGGCCGCCGATGATTGCGGCAATAAAGCCTTTCAGGCCGATCAGGAAGCCGGTGTCGTAGTAGAGCGTGGTGATCGGCACGATCAGGATTCCGGAAATAGCGCCAATCAATGACGCCAGCAGGAACGCGATCTGGCCCGACAGTGTGGTGCGGATTCCGACGAGGCGGGCGCCGAGGCGATTGACCGCGGTGGCGCGCAGCGCCTTGCCCATCAGCGTGAAGCCGAAGAACAGCCACAGCGCGACGATGAAGGCAATGGTCAGCCCGTAGACCGCAAGGCTCTGGCCGGTGAAGCGCAGCGGGCCGACCGTCAATGCCGCACTCGACAACGCCGGGCCGCGCAGGCCCTCGGCGCCGAAGAACACGAGGCCAAGGCCCTGCAGGGCGAGATGGCAGCCGACGGATGCGATCAGCAGCACCAGCACCGAGGTATGGGCGAGCGGCTGGAACGCGATGCGATAGAGAAACAGCCCGATCGCCGCGACGATCAGCAGCGACAGCGTGATGTTGACCGCAATCGGCGTCTTGGGACCGGCCAGCCCGTAGGTCAGGGCCAGGATCGCGGCGGGGAGAACGATGTTGAGGGCGAGGGCGCGCAGGACTCGCTTGAGCCGTAGCGACCGTCGCGCGTCAAACAGATCGAGAGCAAAGGCAGCCACGCCCATGGCGAGCGCCAGCCACGCGGTGCCCGGCACCTTGCCGGTCGCCAGCACGGCGTAGCTCAGTGCGCCGAAGGTGACGAACTCACCCTGCGGGATCAGGATGACGCGCGTGACGGCAAATACCAGCACCAACGCGAGCCCGAGCAGCGCATAGATCGCGCCATTGGTGATGCCGTCCTGCAGCAGGAACAGCATGATCGTCGTATTCAAGACTGGCGCTCCCCCTAAAAGCGTCGCCGGCCTGACCTCGCGCGGTCTGCCGGCCGTCCCACATCTCGGCAGTTGAAAGGCGCCGATATTTGATATAATCAATAACAATTATCAAATATAACATCAAGGCCTCGGCCATCGGTCGAGGCACTTTCCGGGTGCGAGCCTCACGCCATGACAGTTTCCAAGGCAGCCACCGATGCCGTCAAGCCGTCGCGGAGCAATGGCAAGGAGATTGCCGATGGCGCCGCTGACAATGCCGGGCTGCAGCTAGGCGAACTCGCCGACCTGCTCGGCTATTCGCTCAAGCGCGCGCAGCTCAAGGTGTTCGAAGATTTCCTGCGCTGCGTCGCGCCGCTGCAACTGACGCCGGCGCAGTTCTCGGTGCTACTGTTGCTCGACCGCAATCCCGGGCGCAATCAGACCGAAATCGCCAACACGCTCGGCATTCTCAGGCCGAATTTCGTCTCGATGCTGGACGCGCTGGAGAGCCGCGATCTCTGCACCCGGATGCGGTCGACCAATGACCGCCGCTCGCACATTCTGGTCCTGACCGACAAGGGAAGGGCGGTATTGGCGCGCGCCAAGAAGCTCGTTGCCAGCAAGCACGAGGCGCGGCTCAACGAATTGCTGGGGCCTGCCAACCGCGTCGCCCTGCTCGAAATGCTGTCGAAGATCGCGACGGAGTTTTGAGTGTCCGTCATTCCGGGGCGCATCGAAGATGCGAACTATGGTGCGCAATTGCGCACCTGAGAATCTCGAGATTCCGGATTCGCGCTTCGCGCGCTCCGGAATGACGAGCTCGGCGATCAGGCCGCGACGATACGGCCATGAGCCTCGCGCAGGCCGCGGCCCGACAGGAATTGCCGCTCGATCTCGGCGGCGGGGAGTGGCTTGCTGAACAGAAAGCCCTGCATCTCCGTGCATCCCTCGGATGCAATGCTGTCGAGCTGCTCTGCGGTTTCCACGCCCTCGGCGGTGGCCGTCATGCCCATGCCATTGGCAAGCGCGGCAACCGCCCGCACGATATTGAGCGAGCTCGAATCCTCGGTGATGTTCTTGACGAACGAACGGTCGATCTTGATCTTGTCGAACGGAAAGCTCTGCAAGTAGGTCAGCGATGAATATCCGGTGCCGAAATCGTCCATCGCGATCCGGATTCCGAGCGCGCGCAACTGATGCAACAGCGCGAGCGTGGCTTCCTTGTTGTGGAGCAATACGGTCTCGGTGATTTCGATCTCGAGCCGCGTCGGCGCAAGGCCGGAAGCGGCGAGCGCCCCGTTGATCACCTGCATCAGGCCGGGACTGCGAAACTGCATTGCTGAAATATTGACGGCGACGTGAAGGTGGTCGGGCCATTGCGCGGCGGTGGCGCAGGCCTGCCTGATCACCCATTCGCCCATCGGAACGATGAAGCCGATTTCCTCTGCCAGCGGGATGAATGTGGCCGGCGAGACAATTCCCTTGATCGGATGATTCCAGCGGATCAAGGCCTCAAAGCCGCTGATTTCCTTGCTGGCGAGGTTGACGACCGGCTGATAGTACAGTCGAATTCGCCTCCCGGCAGCGCTCGGCGCAGATCCTGCTCCATGATGCGGCGGGTTTGCATCTGCAGGTCCATCGCAGGCTCGAAGAAACGGAACGTGCCGCGGCCGTCGCTCTTGGCGCGATAGAGTGCGAGATCGGCATTGCGCAGCAACTTGTCGGGGTTCGCGCCGTCGCCGGGGCCGACCGAGATACCGATGCTGACGCCGATCACGGCCTGCTGGCCGTCGATGTCATAGGGTTCGCTCAGCGCATCGATGGCGCGCTGCGCCAGCGAAGTGGCGTCGGCGGGATCGGCGATCGCGGCCTGCACGATCACGAACTCGTCGCCTCCCATCCGTGCGATCGTGTCGGCCGCGCCGACGAGGGCGCGCAACCTCTCGGCGACGATCCTGAGCAACTTGTCGCCGCAGGGATGACCGAACGTGTCGTTCACGGCCTTGAACTGATCGAGGTCGAGGTGATGGACGGCGACCATTTCGTCGTGCTGAACCCTGCCCAACGCATATTCGAGCCGCTCGTTCAGCAGCACGCGGTTGGCAAGATCGGTCAGCGCGTCGTGATGCGCCATGTATTCGATCTTGACCTCGGACTGGCGCTGCTCGGTGATGTCCTCATGGGTCGCGACCCAACCGCCGCCGGGCATCGGGCGATGACGGATCTTGAAGGTGCGCCCGTTCATCAGGTCGACGATGCTGTCTTTCGCCTCGTTGGAAACCGCCACGTTGGTGCGCCATTGCAGATATTCGTCTCGCGTCATGGCGGGGAAGCTGCCGGCTTCAAAACGCAGATCGACGATCTCGACCAGCGACATGCCGGGACTGACGCGCTCCGGCGCGATATCATACATCTCGACAAAGCGATCGTTGCAGACGATCAGGCGGTGATCGGAGTCGAAGAAGCAAAGCCCCTGCGACATGTTGTTGATCGCGGTGTCGAACTGGAAGTTTCTGACGCGCAGGGTCTCTTCCTGCTGCCTGCCGAGTTCATATTGCTTCTTCAGCCGGGCATTGAGCTCTTCGCGCTCGGTGATGTCCTCGTGGGTCGCCATCCCGCCGCCGCCGGGTATCGGGTAGACGGTGTAGGCGATGAACCGGCCGTCAGTGAACTCCTGCACCGTGGTATCGAGCGCGATGTCGCGGCCGACGCGCTCACGGATGTAGTCATCTACCGCGACTTGCACCTTCAGGCCGAGCCTGAGCCGATGCCGGATCAGCTCATGGGTCGGTGTCCCCGGCTTCACCTGTTCGGGCGAGAGCCCGTACATTTCCCTGTAGCGCTCATTGCAGAAAACGACTTCGCGCTTCTCGTCGAAAATGACGATTCCGAGCGACAAATGGTTGATCGCCTCTTCGAGCTGCGCACTCGACTGCGCCGACCGCGAGGCGGTGATCTGGCCGTGATCCGTCATGTAGCGTTTCCCCAGCCGCCAAGGGCGGCTCTCCTCCCCCAGGAGAGCGGTCATTAGAAGACCATGCTGGTGAATCGCAGCTTCGAGGAAGGCAGGTCCGAGCCGGTTCCTCGCAACTTGCTCAACAAAGCGTTAACGCCGTCGCGGCACGCACTGGATGCCGGCGGCCGCCCGAAAAACCTAAGCGTAGTCCACCAGGATCACCCTGACGTCATTGACGTTGGTGAGCGTCGGACCCGTCAGCACGAGATCGCCGGTGGCTGAAAAGAACGCGGTGGCGTCGTTGTTGGCGAGATAGGCCGCGGGATTGAGGCCGAGCGACTTCATCTTCGCAAACGTCGTCTGATCGATCACGGCGCCGGCCGGATCGCTAGCGCTGCCGGCGCCGCCGTCGGCGCCGTCGGTGTCGGCGGCCAGCGCCACAATGCCGGCCGTGTCCTTCAGGAGGTCCGCCAGCGCCAGCGCATATTCCTGGTTGGGGCCGCCGCGGCCATTGCCGCGCACGGTCACCGTGAGCTCGCCGCCCGACAGGATCGCGATGCGCTTGCCTTCGCTGCGTGCCTTCAGCGCCATCCGCGCATGATCGGCCGCCACCTCGCGCGCTTCGCCTTCGAGGTCGGCGCCGAGGCCGATGACCTCATATCCCGCGTCCTTCGCGACCTTGATGGCCGCCTCGAGCGAAGCCTTCGGTTTTGCGATCATTTCGAAGTGCGCGCGAGCAAAGGCAGGATCGCCTGGCTTGCAGCTCTCGTTCCTCGAATCTTCGAGGGCGCGCCTGACGGCGTCGTCAACCGTGAGATTATACTTCGCCACCAGCGCGCGGGCGTCTGCCAGCGTGCTCGGATCCGGCACCGTCGGTCCCGATGCAATCGCCGACGGGTCGTCGTGCGGCACGTCTGAGATCGCGAGCGTCACGATCTCGGCGGCGTGCTGTCCGGCGCGGGCGAGCCGGCCACCCTTGATTCGCGACAGATGCTTGCGGACGATGTTCATCTCGCCGATCGGCGCGCCGGAGCGCAACAGCGCGCGGTTCACCTGCTGCTTCTGTGCGAACGAAACGCCATCAGCCGGCGCGATCCAGTTTGCGGAGCCGCCTCCGGACAGCAGCACCAGCAACAGATCGTCCGCCGTTGCCTCGGCGGCGAACCGCAGCGTTTCGTCGGCAGCCTTCAGCCCGGCTTCGTCAGGTACGGGATGGCCGGCTTCGATTACCCTGATCCGCCGCGTCGGCACGCCGTGGCCGTGGCGCGTGGTGGCAAGCCCAATCAACCGCGACGGATCGAGCCCCAGCGTATCGAGGTAGTGCCGTTCAGCTGCAGCCGCCATCGCCGCCGCGCCCTTGCCGGCGGCGAGGCAGATCACCCTGCCCTTGGGTGCAGGACGCAGATGCGCGGACAGCACGACGTCCGGATGCGCGGCCGCAACGGCCGCATCGAAGATCGCACGCAAGAGGGAACGTCGGTCGGTCATGAGGGCACGTGAGCTGGATGAGACGGGGGTCTGGTTATCCATCCAATCGCTGCAAAAGAAAACCCCCGCGAGCGGGGCGCGGGGGCTCTTGTTGGCCGGAAATGGGCCGATCAGATTTTGGAATGACTAGCCGCCGGCGTCACCCGAGAGGATTTCGCCGAAGCGTTCCCAGGTCTCACCCTTGAACTTGATCAGTTGCACCGACGAAATCGGGGCAAAGTCGGTCGCTGACGTGTTGACCTTGATGCCCGGCAGCAGACCGCCGAGTTCGAGGTCCTTGATGCTGGCCGCCTGCTTCATCACGTTCTCGCGCGTGAGATTGTCGCCGCAAGCCTCCAGCACATGCGCCAGAGTCTGGGCTACCGAGTAGCCGTACATCACCGACGCATCGGCGCGGTTGGCTTCCGGATAGTATTTGTCCAGGAACTCGTTCCAGGCCTTCATGCCCGCATCATCCTTCCACTGCGCATCCGTCGGATCCTTCAGATATTGCGAGGAGATGATGTCCTGGGCGTTTTCCAAGCCAGCCGGCTTGATGACGCTGCCGATCGAGGCGGAGACGTTGTTGAGGAAGTGCAGTGGCCTCCAGCCGATCTCGGCGTTCTTCTTGATCGCCTGCGCCGCGAATTTCGGCGTGGTGATGTTGATGAACACGTCGGCTCCGGTCGCTTTCATCTTGACGATATGGGAGTCGATGGTCGGCTCGGAGACCTCGTAGCTTTCCTCGATGACGATCATCGACGCGGCCTTGGCGCCGAGCCCATCCTTGAAGCCCTTCAGGTAGTCCTTGCCGTAGTCGTCGTTCTGATAGAGCACGGCGACCTTGGCGTTCGGCTTCTCCTTCAGAATGTACTTTGCATAGATCTGCGTCTCGCTTTGGTAGTTGGGCTGCCAGCCCATCGTCCAGGGGAAGGTCTTCGGATCGTTCCACTTGGTGGCGCCGGTCGCGACGAACAGTTGCGGCACCTTCTTGCTGTTGAGGTACTTCTGGATAGCCGTGTTCGGCGGGGTGCCGAGCGGATTGAAGATCAGGAGGACTTCATCGCTCTCGACCAGCTTGCGCGTCTGTTCCACCGTCTTCGGCGGGCTGTAGGCATCGTCATAGCTGATGAAGTTGACCTTGCGGCCGTTGATGCCGCCCTCGGCGTTGATCTTCCTGAAATAGGCTTCCTCGGTTTTGCCGATCACGCCATAGGCCGAAGCCGGTCCGCTGTAGGGCATGATGTTGCCGATCTTGATCTCGGTATCGCTCGCGCCGGGGTCGTACTTCTTCTGTGCGAGAACGCCGCTCGAAGTTGCCGCGAGTAGTCCAAACGCGGCCGAAACAACCGCAAGTTTTTTCATTGTGGACATTTCTGTCTCTCCCTTTTCATTTATTAAACGTACCCGTCGGGCTCCTTGAACGAAGCTCTTTTAACAGCGTCGTGAGTAGCATCTTGCTGGAAACCTCACAACAAAAAGCCCTGCGGCAAAGCCGCAGGGCTGCTTCCTTGATAGGCGGTGCCGGCTGACTAGCCGCCGACGTCGCCGGAGAGAATCTCGCCGAAGCGTTCCCAGGTCTCGCCCTTGAACTTCATCAACTGCAATTGCGAAATCGGGGCAAAGTCGGTCGCCGAAGTGTTGACCTTGACGCCCGGCAGCAGGCCGCCAAGCTCGAGGTCCTTGATGTTCGCCGCCTGCTTCATGACGTTTGCGCGGGTCAGGTCGTCGCCGCAAGCCTTCAGCACGTGAACGAGGCCTTGTGCCACGGTATAACCGTATATCACCGAGGCGTCGGCACGGTTGGCTTCCGGATAATACTTGTCCAGGAACTCGTTCCAGGCCTTCATCCCGGCGTCGTCCTTCCACTGCGCGTCGGTCGGATCCTTGAGGTAGGCGGACGAGATGATGTCCTGCGAATTCTCGAAGCCGGCCGGCTTCATGACGCTGCCGATCGAGGCCGAGACGTTGTTGAGGAAGTGCATCGGCTTCCAGCCGATCTCGTTCATCTTCTTGATTGCCTGCGCCGCGAACTTCGGCGTCGTGATGTTGAAGAACACGTCGGCATTGAGCGACTTCAGCTTGACGATGTTGGAATCGATCGTCGGCTGCGAGACCTCATAGCTTTCCTCGATGATGATCATCGATGCCGCCTTGGCGCCGAGGCCGTCCTTGAAGCCCTTCAGATAGTCCTTGCCGTAGTCGTCATTCTGATAGAGCACGGCGATCTTGGCGTCCGGCTTGTTCTTCAGAATGTACTTGGCGTAGATCTGCGACTCGCTTTGGTAGTTGGGCTGCCAGCCCATCGTCCACGGGAAGTCTTTTGGATCGTTCCACTTGGTGGCGCCGGTCGCGACGAACAGTTGCGGCACCTTCTTCGAGTTCAGGTATTTCTGGATCGCGGTATTGGGCGGGGTGCCCAGTGAATTGAACACGAGCAGGACTTCATCGCTCTCGACCAGCTTGCGCACCTGTTCCACCGTCTTCGGCGGAGAGTAGGCATCGTCATAACTGACGAAGTTGATCTTGCGGCCGTTGATGCCGCCCTCGGCGTTGATCTTCCTGAAATAGGCTTCCTCGGTCTTGCCGATCACGCCGTAGGCGGAAGCCGGACCGCTGTAGGGCATGATGTTGCCGATCTTGATTTCGGTATCGTTGGCGCCGGTGTCGTATTTCTTCTGCGCAAGCGCGCCGCTGCTGGTGGCAGCAAGCAATGCGAGGGCGGCCGAAAAGGCTCCCAAGCGCAAGTTGATGGCGAGCATTTTTTGATCTCCCTGGGATCGATGACTGTGTCATTGTTTTTGATTGGAGCACTTGGCGGCTCTTGACCGCATTGAATACCTTTCGGCTGCGTCCAGCAACAAAAAGCCCCCGCGACGATGTCGCGGGGGCCGATATTTAGCCTGATCCCCGGGAAACTACCGCCCGGCGGAATATTGGTTAATGGCTGAGTTCGCCACTCCAGAGCGTCTTCGTTGTTCTCAGTTCTTCCTGAGATTGCCGAGCATCTGCTGCGCAACAATCGCAACCTGCCTTGCACCATGCGGTACGAGGAAGATCACGAGGAACAGAAGCACGCCGAACACCGCGCCGGAGAGGCCCTTGGAGATGCTCTCCGCGATGTTGGGCACGAAGATGATGAAGGCGGCGCCGACGAACGAGCCCGGCAGCCAGCCCACGCCGCCGACCACCATGCCAAGGAATAGCGCGATGGCCAGGTTGATCGTGTAGCTGTCGGGCGCCACGAACGCCACGACGATGGCGCTGAGCCCGCCGGCGATACCGGTGATGCCCGCGGACACGCCGAAGGCGAGCGTCTTGTACTGGGCGACATCGACGCCCATGGCGGAGGCCGCGATCTCATTGTCGCGGATCGACATGAAGGCGCGGCCCGAGCGTGAGCGTAGCAGGTTGACCGACCCGATATAGATCGCCAGCGCGATCGCCAGCGTGAAGTAGTAGAGCCACTTGTCCTGTCCAATCGGCAGGCCGAACGGCGCATCGGGTTTCATGACGGTGAGGCCCTGCACGCCGCCGGTCCAATGCTCGAGGAAATGCAGCTTCAGGAGTTGCGGCATGGCGACCGCAAGCGCGAAGGTGGCAAGGGCCAGGTAGATGCCGGAAAGCCGCAACGCGGGTTTGCCGAACAGGTAGCCGGCGCCGAACGAGACCAGCCCCGCGATCGGCAGCGTCAGCGCATAGTTCATGCCGACGTTTTCCATCAGCACCGCCGACGTATAGGCGCCGAGCGCGTAGAATGCGCTCTGGCCGAGCGAGAATTGCCCGCTGCCGCCGGTCAGGATGTTGAGCGCCAGCACCGCGATCCCGTAGATCATGACCATCGTCATTTGGAAGACGACGAAGTTCTTCACGAACACCGGGGTGACGAGCAGTGCCGCCAGGATCACCAGCGAGGTGCCGGTGCCCAGCGTCATGGCGCGCTTCGGAACGGCCTCGACGGCCGGGGCTTCTGTGACTGCGTCTTCTGCAGCTGCGCTCATGATCAGACTCGCTTCACGATGGCTCGGCCGAAGAGACCGGCAGGTTTGAAAACCAGGACGGTGATGATCAGCGCAAGCGCGATCGGGAGTTTCAGTTCATTGCCCACGCCGGGGATGTAGGTGCCGGCAAGATTCTCGAAGACGCCGACCAGGAACCCGCCCACGACGGCGCCGAGCGGCGAGGTAAGGCCGCCGAGCACGGCGGCGGCAAAACCGTAAACCAGAACGCCGCCCATCATGTTCGGTTCGAGGAACACGACTGGTGCGATCAGGATGCCGGCGACGGCGCCGATCGCGGAGGCCATGCCCCAGCCGAGCGCAATCATCCAGGAGGTATTGACGCCGACCAGGCGCGCCGATTCCGGCAACGCCGCCGCTGCGCGCATCGCTAGGCCGATCCGCGTGAACTGGAAGAAGAGGTAGAGCCCGACCAGCATCAAAAGCGTGACGCCGATCATCCCGGCCTGGTGGGTCGAGATCAACTGGCTGCCGAGGAACGGCGCGGAGCCGAACGGGGTCGGATACTGCTTGATGGTGAAATCCCAGATCAGACCGGCTACCGAGTTGACGATCGCAAACAGCGCGATGAAACCGGCGACGTTGGTCAGCACCGGCGCCTTGGCCAGCGGCTTGAACAGCAGCCGCTCGATGAGGATGCCACCGGCGAACGAGATCGCCAGCGTGAGCAGGAACGACCACCAATAGGGCACGCCCCACTGCATCAATTGCCAGGAGATGAAGGTCGAGAACATCGCCATTTCGCCCTGGGCGAAGTTCAGATGGTCGATCGCCTGGTAGATCATGACCACCGCGAGCGCCATACAGGCATAGATCGCGCCCGTGGCGATACCGGCCAGGACTTGGTTGGTAAACAGCTCCATTGTCCTGCTCCTCAGTAGCCGAGATAGGATTTGCGGACGTCTTCGTTGCTCGCGATTTCCTTCGCGTTCCCCGACATCACGATCTTCCCGGTTTCGATCACATAGGCCTGGTCGGCGAGTTCCAGCGCCAACTGCGCGTTCTGCTCGACCACCAAAATGGTGACCTTGTCCTCGCGGTTGATCTTGCCGAGAATCTTGAACAGCTCGCGCACGATCAGCGGCGCCAGGCCGAACGACGGCTCGTCGAGCAGCATCAGCCGCGGACGCAGCATTAGCGCGCGGGCGACCGCCAGCATCTGCTGCTCGCCGCCCGACAGCGTGCCGGCCTGCTGGGTGTGGCGCTCCTTGAGCACCGGGAAGTGCTCGTACATGCGCTCGATATCGGCGACGATGTTCTTCTTGTCGGTGCGGGTGATGGCGCCGAGCTGCAGGTTCTCTTCCACCGTCATGGTGGTGAAGGTGCCGCGACCCTGCGGCACATGCGCGATGCCGAGACGGACCACGTTTTCGGTCGATTTGCCCGAAAGCGGCTTGCCCTCGAACTCGATCGCGCCGGTCGAGCGCACCATGTTGCAGATCGCCCGCAAGGTGGTGGTCTTGCCGGCGCCGTTGGCGCCCAGCAGCGTGGTCAGCGAGCCCTCGTTGAGCGCAAAGGTCAGGCCGTGAAGTGCCTGGACCTGACCGTAATAGGCGCGCAGATCCTTGACGTTCAGCATTGCGGTCATTGGTCCTTGCTCCCCAGATAGGCTTTGATGACATCCGGGTCGGCCTGGACCTGGGCCGGTGTTCCCTCGGCGAGTTTGCGGCCGAAGTTGAGTGCGACGACGTGATCGGCGATCGACATCACCAGACCCATGTGGTGCTCGACCAGCAGCACGGTGAGGTGACGCTCGTCACGAAGTTTGCGGATCAGATCGCCGAGGATGTGGACTTCCTCGTGGTTGAGGCCGCCGGCGGGCTCGTCGAGCAGCAGGATCTTCGGGTCGGCCGCGAGCGCGCGCGCCAGCTCGACGCGCTTCTGGGTGCCGAACGGCAGGCCCGACACGATGGTGTGGGCGACCTCCTCAAGACCGAGATAGGCGACGATCTCGTGGACCTTCTTGTTGAGTTCGGCTTCGCTGCGGCGAACCCAGGCGAGCTTCAGCGAGTCCGAGATGATGTCGCTCGAGGTGCGCGCATGGCAGCCGACGCGGACATTGTCGAGCACCGAAAGGTTGGGAAACAGCGCGACGTTCTGGAACGTGCGGCCGATGCCGATCTCGGCGATCTTGTGCGCCGGGCGCGTCAGGATGCTCGCGCCTTCCATCAGGATATCGCCGGAAGACGGCTGATAGAGCCGGGAGAGACAGTTGAACAGGGTCGTCTTGCCGGCGCCGTTCGGTCCGATCAGCCCAAGGATATTGCCCTTGTGCATGTTAAAGGACACGCCGTTGAGCGCGATGATGCCGCCGAACACGACGCTGACGTCGCGAACCGCGAGCAGGGGTGAATTGCCCTGCGCGAGCTGTGCCTGCGTCATCGCGTCCCGCCCGCCCTGATCACGGAGCGGGAATGACCGCGCGAATTTCGCCGGTCATGGTGAACGCTATCTGATCCCCTCGGCCAAACGTGCAACTCTTCCTCCTGCTTTGGGCTTCTTATTTTCTGTTTTTTTGGATTGCGGTGCTGCGCCGCCCAGCGCCGTCTCGATGTTCCTTACCATCGTGACAAGGCGAGGTCCAATGTCGTTGACCAGGCGATCTTCCGTAAAACGGAAAGCGGGCGCGCCGCAATTGAAGGCATATGGTCCGGTTCCGTCGCTGAGCTTCAGCGGCACGCCGACCGCGTGCACGTCCTCCTGCCATTCGCCGGCGGAGATGGTGAAGCCGCGGCGCGCGAGCATTTCGCCCGCGCGCTCGATGCCGTCGCGCATTTTGGGCCAGCGATTGCCGTAATGGTCGCGCAGTTCGCGCAATAACGAGGCGCGTTCGTCGTCTGACAGGGCCCAGATATAGGCGCGGCCCATCGCGGTGGTCGCGATCGGTACGTGTGAGCCGACGTCAAGCTGCACACCGAGCAGCCCGGTGCGGCTCTGCCCGAAATAGATCATGCTGTGACGGTCGCGCCCGCCGACCGCGACCGCGCCGCCGGTCTCGCGCATCAGCGCTTCGCGATAAGGTTCGGACAAATGCCGAACACCGAGATTGGCGAGTGCGGCATATCCCAGCGCCATGGCTGATGGCGCGAGCTGATACTTCTCGAAGCGCGGAACGGGTGTAAGATAGCCGAGCTTGGTCAGGGTGTAGGTCAGCCGGGAAATGGTTGGCTTCGGCAGATTGGTACGGGCGGCAAGTTCTTGATTGCCGAGAAGTCCGTCGTTGGGATGAAATGCGCGCAACACATCTAGTCCGCGGGAGAGTGCGACGACGAAGCTGCGATCGGTCGCCACTTTCTTCCCTGGACGCTTCATTACCCGCCACTGCTGCTGATGAGCTCGTTGACAAGGGACGTGCTTCAAAATAACCCTCCCTGTCAAGATGTGGAATTAAATTTCGCAGTGCGAAATTGATGAAACGACCGTAGCTACTCAACGCAAGTCGAGTGGCATCCAAGAACAAGTGATCCAGGGAGAGTCCCGTGAGCGAAGTGGTAAAACTCGAGCGTCAAGACGTCATCGCGATGGTCACGGTCAACAGTCCTCCCGTCAATGCGCTGAGCGCCGCCGTGCGCGGCGGTATTTTCGAATGCATGAAAAGCGCGATCGCGGACGCGGAAGTGAAGGCAATCGTGCTGACCTGTGACGGCCGCACCTTCATCGCCGGCGCCGACATCACCGAATTCGGCAAGCCGCCGAAGCCTCCGGGCCTGGCCGAGGTGCTGGACCTCATGGAGAAGTCGCCGAAGCCGATCATCGCCGCCATTCACGGCACGGCGCTCGGCGGCGGTCTCGAAGTCGCGCTGGCATGCCACTATCGCGTAGCGACCAAGGATGCGAGACTCGGCCTCCCCGAAGTAAAGCTCGGCCTGCTGCCGGGTGCGGGCGGTACCCAGCGCCTCCCGCGTGCGGTCGGCCCCGAACTCGCGGTCAAGATGATCGTCAGCGGGGACCCGATCAGCGCGGCGGATGCGCTCAAGAACGGCCTGATCGAGGAGATCGTCGAAGGTCCGGCAGCGGGCGGCGAAACCTTCGCGCGCAAGGTGCTGGCAGAGAAGCGCCCGTTGCGCAAGTTGCGCGACGATGATTCAAAGCTTGCGGCTGCCAAGGCCGACATCTCGATCTTCACCAATGCGGTCGCCGCATTGACCAAAAAGGCACGCGGGCTGGAAGCGCCGTTTGCGGCAGCGGACGCCGTGCGCGCCGCCATCGAGTTGCCTTTCGACGAAGGCCTGAAGAAGGAGCGCGAAGGTTTTCTCAAACTGGTATCCAGCGACCAGTCCAAGGCGCAGCGTTACGCCTTCTTCTCGGAGCGTGAGGCGGCCAAGATCGCTGGCGTGCCCGAGGGCACCAAGCCGCGCAACGTTTCGCGCGTCGCCATCATCGGCGCCGGCACCATGGGCGGCGGTATCGCGATGTCGTTCGCCAACGCCGGTATCCCGGTGACGCTGATCGAGACCGGCGAAGAGCAGCTCAAGCGCGGCTTGGGCGTCATGCAGAAGAACTACGAGGCGACCGCCGCGCGTGGCGGCATCCCCGCCGATGCCCCGGCCAAGCGCATGGGCCTGATCGACGGCAAGGTCGGTCTGGAGAACGTCAAGGACGCTGACCTGGTGATCGAGGCCGTGTTCGAAACCATGGCGGTCAAGAAGGAAGTGTTCGAGGCGCTGGACAAGCACGCCAAGCCGGGCGCAGTGCTGGCGTCCAACACCTCCTACCTCAACATCGACGAGATCGCGAAGGTCACAAAACGTCCGCAGGACGTGCTCGGCATGCACTTCTTCTCGCCGGCGAACGTCATGAAGCTGTGCGAGATCGTCCGCGCCGACAAGACCGCGCCGGATGCGCTGACCACTGCCGTGTCGATTGCGCGCAAGATTGCAAAGGTGCCGGCCGTGGTCGGCGTCTGCGACGGCTTTGTCGGCAACCGCATGCTGGCCCAGCGCGGCAAGCAGTCCGAGAAGCTCTTGTTCGAAGGCGCCTTGCCGCAGCAGGTCGATGCCGTGGTGACGAAGTTCGGCATGCCGATGGGCCCGTTCGCGATGAGCGATCTCGCCGGCCTCGATATCGGCTGGCGTTCGCGGAAAGACCGCGGCATCAAGTCGGAGATCGCCGACGCACTGTGCGAGGCCGGACGATTCGGCCAGAAGACCGGCAAGGGTTACTACAAATATGAAGCCGGCTCGCGCGCGGCGCTGCCGGATCCGGAAGTCGAGAAACTGATCGACGAGACGCTGCAGCGTCTGGGACGCAAGAAGCGCGTCGTCAGCGACGACGAAATCCTGGAGCGCATGATGTACCCGATGATCAATGAGGGTGCGCGTATCCTCGAAGAGGGTATCGCGGCGCGTCCGAGCGACATCGACGTGATCTGGCTCTACGGCTACGGTTGGCCGATCTATCGCGGCGGCCCGATGTTCTATGCCGACCAGGTCGGGCTCAAGCACATCGCCGATCGTCTCTCCTATTACGCCAAGGAGACCAACGATCCCTCGCTCGAACCGGCGCCGCTGCTCAAGCGTCTCGCCGCCGAAGGCAAGACCTTTGCGTCGCTCGCGCAGTCGAAAGCGGCTTGATGGGCCGAGTGCCTCACTTCCCGTGGTTCCGGGGCATGCGAAGCATGAACTATGGTGCGCGGTTGCGCACCAGAGAACTTCGAGATTCCGGGTTCGCTCGCTAGCCGCGAGCGCCCCGGAATGACTCCCAACTGGCTGAACCCACATGATCCATCCCGGCGAGCAACATTATCCGCAAGGCGTCCGTTGGGACGACGCCATCGAGCGCGGCGCGCTGCCTGATCTGCTGTCGCAGGCAGCATCCAGCTACGGCACGCGCCCGGCGATCGAATTCCGCGACCGGCCGATCAGCTATGCCGAGCTGGAGGACAAGGTCGAGGTTGCCGCGAGTGCCTTCCTGCGCGCCGGCTACGGCAAGGGCAAGTCGGTCGCCCTGTTCCTCGGCAACACGCCGGATCATCCGGTCAATTTCTTCGGCGCGCTGAAGGCGGGAGCGCGAATCGTGCATCTGTCGCCGCTCGACGGCGAGATCGCGCTGTCGCACAAGCTCACCGATTCCGGCGCGCGCATCGTCGTCACCAGCAATCTCTCCGCGCTGTTTCCGACCGCGCTGAAGTTTCTCGACAAAGGATTGATCGACAGGTTGATCGTCTGCGAGGACGACGCCTGGGGCGAGGTCGGCGTGCCGCAGACGCCGCTGCCGAGCAACTCCGCGATCATCACCTACAAGCAGTTCGTCGATGGCGTGACCAGGCCGGCCACCTGGCCGGCAATCGACGTCGAGGACGTCGCGTTGCTGCAGTACACCAGCGGAACCACTGGGTTGCCGAAAGGCGCCATGCTCTCCCACGACAATTTCACGTCCGCCGTCTCGATCTACGATGTCTGGGGCAGACCCGCGCGACTGGAGCGCAATACGATCGAGCGCGTCATTTGCGTGCTGCCGTTGTTTCACATCTTCGCGCTGACCGTGGTGCTGCTTTCCTCGCTGCGCCGCGGCAATCTGGTCTCGCTGCACCAGCGTTTCGATGTGGAGGCCGTGATGCGTGATATCGAGGTAAAGCGCGCCACCGTTTTTCCCGGCGTGCCGACGATGTGGATCGCCATCGCCGCGCTGCCCGATCTCGATAAGCGCGATTTCTCGTCGCTGCGCAGCGCCGGCTCGGGCGGTGCGCCGCTGCCGATGGAAGTCGCAAGGATTTTTGAGCGCAAGGTCGGTATGAAGCTGAGGAGCGGCTGGGGCATGACCGAGACGTCCCCGGCTGGCACTGCGTATCCGGAGGATGGACCGGACAAGCCAGGTTCGGTCGGGGTGATGCTGCCCGGCATCGAGATAGACATCGTTTCGCTGGACGATCCGACGAAGGTGCTGCCGGTCGGCGAGGCGGGCGAACTCCGCATCAGGGGGCCGAACGTCACCAAGGGTTACTGGAACAAGCCGAAGGAGACCGCAGAGTCCTTTGTCGGCGATCGCTTCCTGACCGGCGACGTCGGCTACATGGATGCCGACGGCTATTTCTACCTGGTCGACCGCAAGAAGGACATGATCATCTCCGGCGGCTTCAACGTCTATCCGCAGATGATCGAGCAGGCGATCTACACCCATCCGTCGGTGCAGGAAGTCATCGTGATCGGTATCCCCGACGATTATCGCGGCGAGTCGGCGAAAGCCTTCATCACGCTGCGCGCGGGCGCTCAGCCGTTCACCATCGATGAGCTGCGCAGCTTCCTCGCGGGCAAGCTCGGCAAGCACGAGCTGCCGACCGCCGTCGAGTTCGCCGCGGAATTGCCGCGTACGCCGGTCGGCAAGCTGTCGCGCCACGAATTGCGCATGCAGCAGAAGTCGTTGCAAGCTGCCAACGGTAAGAACGTCGCTTAGCCGGAATGTAATCCGCTCACAGGAGGATCCGATGGATCTCGCTTTCAGCAAGGAAGAAATCGCGTTTCGTGAAGAAGTAAGAGCCTTCTTCCGGGACAACGTGCCGCCGGAGACGCGGCGCAAGATGGTTGAGGGCCGTCATCTCTCCAAGGACGAGATGATCGCCTGGTGGCGCATCCTGAACAAGAAGGGCTGGGGCGTCTCGCACTGGCCGAAGGAATATGGCGGCACGGGATGGACCTCGGTGCAGCACTATATCTTCAACGAAGAGCTGCAGATGCATCCGGCGCCAGCGCCGCTCGCCTTCGGCGTCAGCATGGTCGGGCCCGTCATCTACACCTTCGGCAACGAGAAGCAGAAGCAGCAGTATCTGCCGCGCATCGCCAATGTCGACGACTGGTGGTGCCAGGGCTTCTCCGAACCTGGCTCGGGATCGGACCTCGCCTCGCTGAAGACCAAAGCCGAGCGCAAAGGCGACAAGTACATCATCAATGGCCAGAAGACCTGGACTACGCTGGCCCAGCACGCCGACATGATCTTCTGCCTCTGCCGCACCGACACCAATGCGAAGAAGCAGATGGGCATCTCCTTCATCGTCTTCAGCATGAAGTCGAAGGGCGTCACCGTGCGCCCGATCGAGACCATCGACGGCGGCCATGAGGTCAACGAAGTGTTCTTCGACGACGTCGAGGTGCCGGTCGAGAACCTGATCGGCGAAGAGAACAAGGGCTGGGACTACGCAAAGTTCCTGCTCGGCAATGAGCGCACCGGCATCGCCCGCGTCGGCGTCTCCAAGGAGCGGCTGCGCCGCATCAAGGATCTCGCTTCCAAGGTCGAATCCAACGGCAAGCCCGTGATCGAGGACCAGGGTTTCCGCGAGAAGCTCGCGGCCTGCGAGATCGAGCTGAAGGCGCTCGAGCTCACCCAGCTCCGCGTCGTCGCCGACGAGGGCAAGCACGGCAAGGGCAAGCCCAATCCGGCATCTTCGGTGCTGAAGATCAAGGGCTCGGAAATCCAGCAGACCACCACCGAACTTTTGATGGAAGTGATCGGCCCGTTCGCCGCGCCCTACGACGTGCACGGCGACGACGGCACCAACGAGACCATGGACTGGACCGCCCAGATCGCGCCGAGCTACTTCAACAATCGCAAGGTTTCGATCTACGGTGGCTCCAACGAGATCCAGCGCAACATCATCACCAAGGCGGTGCTGGGGCTTTAACCTATCCTCTCCCTCGCCCCGCTCTTGCGGGGAGAGGGTCGGGGTGAGGGGCCTGTCTCCCAGCAAAGATTGCCGAGAGACCTGTACCCTCACCCGGAAGCGAGTTCGTAGGATGGGTGGAGCGAAGCGATACCCATCCCAACAAGTCCGAACAGTGCGATGGGTTTCGCTTCGCTCTACCCATCCTACGGGTTCGTTCGATTTCCATGCCTCAGGCATGATTTGAAGAGAGCAAAAGAACATGGATTTTGATTTGTCCGAGGAGCAGCGCCTTCTCAAGGAAAGCATCGACGGTCTGTTGACCGACTCCTATGATTTCGATGCGCGCAAGAAGTACCAGAAAGAGAAGGGCGGCTGGAGCAAGGCCGTCTGGGGCAAGCTCGCCGAGCAGGGCTTGCTGGGCCTGCCGTTCGCGGAAGCCGATGGCGGCTTTGGCGCCGGCGCGGTCGAGACCATGATCGTGATGGAGGCGCTCGGCAAGGCGCTGGTGCTGGAGCCGTATCTGGCAACCGTCGTGATCGGCGGCGGCTTCCTGCGCCATGGCGGCTCGGCCGAGCAGAAGGCCGCGCACATCCCCGGCATCATCGACGGCAGCAAGACATTTGCGTTCGCTCAGCTCGAAAAGAATTCGCGCTACGATCTCGGCGATGTCGCAACCACTGCCAAGAAAAAGGGCGCAGGCTGGGTCATCGACGGCGAAAAATTCGTCGTGCTCAACGGCGAGAACGCCGACACCCTCATTGTCACGGCGCGCACCAAGGGCGGCCAGCGCGACAGGAGCGGCATCGGCGTGTTCCTCGTGCCGGCCAATGCCAAGGGCGTCACCCGCAAGGGCTATCCGACCCAGGACGGGCTGCATGCGGCCGACATCACCTTCACCGGCGTCGAGGTCGGCGCGGAAGCTGCGATCGGCGATCCCGAGAACGGCCTCGCCCTGATCGAGCGCGTGGTCGATGAAGCCCGCACCGCGATGTGCGCGGAAGCTGTCGGCGCGATGGATGAATCGCTGAAGTCGACCGTCGAATATCTCAAGACACGCAAGCAGTTTGGCGTGCCAATCGGCACCTTCCAGACGCTGCAGCACCGCGCCGCCGACATGTTCGTGGCGCTGGAGCAGGCCCGCAGCATGTCGATGTTCGCGACCATGGCGGCCGATTTCGACAGCGCCAAGGAGCGCGCGACCGCGGTCGCCGCCGCCAAGGTGCAGATCGGCAAGTCAGGCAAGTTCATCGGTCAGCAGTCGATCCAGCTCCACGGCGGCATCGGCATGACCCAGGAAGCCAAGATCGGCCACTACTTCAAGCGGCTGACCATGATCGAGAATACGTTTGGCGATACCGACTACCACCTCCGCCGCGTCACCGACGCGGGCGGGCTGGTGTAAGGACCTCCACCGTCATTGCGGGGCAACAATGTTGCCCCGTCATTGCGAGCGAAGCGAAGCAATCCATGGCTCCGCAAGGCAAAGCGTGGATTGCTTCGTCGCTTGTGCTCCTCGCAATGACGGGGAGAAATCAGGGAACAAACAACAATGAAAAACACCCCGTTCGATCTCACCGGCAAAGTCGCTGTTATCACCGGCTCCAGCCGCGGCATCGGCCGTTCCTCGGCCGAACTGCTGGCCAAGCTCGGCGCCAAGGTCGTGATCTCCAGCCGCAAGGCGGATGCCTGCCACGAAGTCGCCGAGGGTATCAAGAAGGCCGGCGGCGACGCCTATGTCATTCCCTGCAATATCTCCCGCCGCGAGGAAGTCGAGGCGCTGATCTCGGGCACGACAAAACATTACGGCAAGGTCGACATCCTCGTCTGCAACGCCGCGGTGAATCCGTATTACGGCCCGCTGCTCGACATCAAGGACGAGGCCTTCGACAAGATCATGGGCAGTAACGTCAAGAGCAACATCTGGCTCTGCGCGCTGGCGATCCCGCAGATGGCGGAGCGCGGCAATGGTTCGGTGGTGATCATCTCTTCCATCGGAGGCATGCGCGGTTCCACCGTGATCGGCGCTTATGGCATCTCGAAAGCGGCGGATTTCGCGCTGTGCCGCAGCCTCGCCGGCGAATGGGGTCCGAAGGGCGTCCGCGTCAATTGCGTGGCGCCGGGCCTCGTCAAGACCGATTTCGCTCGCGCGCTATGGGAAGACCCCGATAACCTCAAGCGCCGCACAGCCAGCACGCCGCTCCGCCGCATCGGCGAGCCTGACGAAATCGCAGGTGCGGTGGCTTATCTCGCGTCCGACGCGTCGACGTTTATGACGGGACAGACCATCGTCGTCGACGGCGGCGTGACTACGGCGGCGACGTGATTCTTCCCTCTCCCGCGTGCGGGGGAGGGTGCCGAGCGAAAGCGAGGCGGGTGGGGGTCTCTCCGCGAGTCCGGCTGTTGCTTGGTAGCGCCGCTCGCGCGCTAATCGCTGACGCCGTCCTCCGCGGCGGCACCCCCACCCCGGCCCTCCCCCGCAAGCGGGAGAGGGGGCGCATCGCGCGTGCGGGCACACTTTCTTCCCCCAACTTGACCTTCGCCTCCCAATCGGATTGCCTCTCCACAACCAAAACCTCCCCGGGGAAGCAACGTCATGTCCTTTGTGCTGGCCATCGATCAGGGCACCACGTCCTCGCGCGCCATCGTGTTCCGCAGCGATATTTCCATTGCCGCTACGGCGCAGCAGGAATTCCCGCAGCATTTCCCGGCCTCAGGCTGGGTCGAGCACGAGCCGGAGGACATCTGGACGTCGACGGTAGCTGTCTGCCGCCAGGCGCTGGAAAAGGCCGGCCTGAAAGCCAAGGACATCGCCGCCATCGGCATCACCAACCAGCGCGAAACGACCGTGGTCTGGGACCGCGCCACCGGCCAGGCGGTGCACCGCGCCATCGTCTGGCAGGACCGCCGCACCGCCGACATCTGCGCCAAACTGAAGAACGAGGGCCACGAGCCGGCGATTTCGGCCAGGAGCGGCTTGATCATCGATCCCTATTTTTCGGGAACGAAAGTCGCCTGGATCCTCGATCACGTCCCCGGCGCGCGTGAGCGCGCCGCGCGCGGAGAACTGATGTTCGGCACCGTCGATTGCTACTTGCTGTGGCGGCTGACCGGCGGCAAGGTGCACGCGACCGACGCCACCAACGCCTCGCGCACGCTGCTGTTCAACATCCACACCGGCGAGTGGGACGACGAACTCTTGAAACTGCTGCGCGTGCCGCGCTCGATGCTGCCGGAGGTGAAAGACTCCTCCGCCAAATTCGGCGACAGCGACCCGGACCTGTTCGGCGGTTCGATCGCCATTTCCGGCATCGCCGGCGACCAGCAGGCCGCGACCATCGGTCAGGCCTGCTTTGAGCCCGGCATGATCAAGTCGACCTACGGCACCGGCTGCTTCGCGCTGCTCAACACCGGCACCACGCCGGTCGCCTCGAAGAACAAGCTGCTCACCACCATCGCCTATCAATTGAACGGCAAGCGCACCTATGCGCTCGAAGGCTCGATCTTCGTCGCAGGCTCCGCCGTGCAATGGCTGCGCGACGGTCTCGGCATCATCAAGCAGGCCTCCGAGACCGGGCCGCTCGCCGACAAATCCGATCCCATGCAAAGCGTCTATCTGGTGCCGGCCTTCGTCGGCATGGGCGCACCCTACTGGAATCCGCGCGTGCGCGGCGCGCTGTTCGGTCTCACCCGCAACACCGGCCCCGCCGAACTCGCGCACGCGGCGCTGGAGAGCGTCTGCTACCAGACCTTCGATCTCCGCGAGGCGATGCGTGCCGACTGGCCGGGCGAGAAGGCCGCCAATGTGCTGCGCGTCGATGGCGGCATGACCGCATCCGACTGGACCATGCAGCGGCTGGCCGATCTCCTGGACGCGCCGGTCGACCGCCCGGTGATCCAGGAGACGACTGCGCTCGGCGCCGCCTATCTCGCTGGCCTGCATGCCGGCGTCTATCCCGAGCCGGCAAAGTTCGCCGATAACTGGCGGCTCGAACACCGCTTCAAGCCCAACATGAGCAAGGCGACACGGGATCGCAAACTCGCGGGCTGGGCGAGAGCGGTAAGGGGCGTGCTGGCGAGCGACGAAGGGGAGGGGTAGCAACCTTCCTCCGCCGTCGTGGCCGGGCTTGTCCCGGCCATCCACGACTTTACTTTCCTGTTGTGTCCAAGACGTGGATGCCCGGGACAAGCCCGGGCATGACGATGAGAGAGCGCGCACGATGATCCTTCCCGACGGCTATTCCGATATCCCCGCCGGCAAGGTCGCCGCTGTCGTCACCCATCTGGAGATGACCGCACGCCCTGCGCCGCGTCCCGATCCACGCGGTGCGTGGACGCTACGGCGTGTGGATGAACCCGCGCTCGACTGGTTTCGCGATCTCTATCGCCGCGTCGGCGAGGAGTGGTTGTGGTTCTCGCGGATACGGATGCCTGACTCCGAGCTTGCGGCACGGCTTCATTCGCCGCAGCTCGAAGTCTACGCGATGGTCGATAACGGCCGCGATGAAGGCCTGCTGGAGCTGGATTTCCGTGAACCCGGCCAGTGCGAGATCGGCATGTTCGGCGTCACCGCAAAACTGGTCGGGACCGGCGCCGGCCGCTGGCTGATGAACCGCGCGCTGGAGCTCGCATGGTCGCGCCCGGTCACACGCGTCTGGCTGCACACCTGCACCTTCGATCACCCCGCCGCGCTCGCCTTCTATCAGCGCTCGGGATTTCGTCCATTCCGCAGACAGGTCGAAGTGTCGGACGATCCGCGGCTGGACGGCACAGCGCCGCGTGACGTGGCGCGTCACGTGCCGATTGTTGAGTGAGGCCGCGCGTTATATGCGCCCAATGTGTTCAGTCTGGAAGTTCATAGGGCGTGAGACGCCACAGCCGTTCCGGCCACGGCTGCTGTGCCGGAAGCGCCAGTTCCCCGTAGCTGGATCGCAACGGTTGGTCTGGCTTCCAGAAATGGATAACAAAGACGACGCGATACTGAGATGCGTTGGGTAGCTCTTGGGTACGGTCGAGATTGATGAGCGTCTCGCCGTCCGGCGTAAGAAACTTTTCGTTCCATGCCGCTTGCCAGAGGTTCTCGGACTGCGCCGGATCTGGCTGAAAGAACTTGCCGATATCGAAGCTTGCGTCGGGGTTCGTGACCAGCACCTCATCATCCATGTGAGAACGAAGGTGGTCTTCCCATTCCTTTCGGTCATCGTCCGTAAATGGATGGAGCGAATCACCCCGACCCAACCGGCGAAACAAAGCCTTTTGCCCTTCGGAGAAGTTGGCTGGATCGTGGAATGTAATCGTTTCCCGGATAAATCGCGAATAGGCTTCCTTGTCGGCACTCAGTGAATACAGGCCAACGACCTTCAGAGAGGGGGACTTATCAGTGTTCATTCTGTCCTGTGCCTGTGCAAGGCCGATCACTAGCGGTAGAGCAAATAGTATCGCAAACAGTCGGGCTTTTGAGGGCATCCGTCAAAACATCTCCTGCTTTGCCCGCGCCAGCGAAAATCCGCGTCGGTCGGCATTGAAGCACGTCACGCCCGTCTGCTCCGATTTGCACGTAAATCCCCCGCGCTGCCAGACCTCGCCATAGCCAAGCACCGGCAGCGATTTGTCCATCACGGTGTCGCCATGGCAGAGGCGCGTGGCGGGACCCTTGGCGTTCATCTCGAAGGCGCCGCCGTAGTCGAGCTCGCAATCGGCGGGGCGGCGCGGCTTGGTCTCCATCGCGCCGATGTCGCAACGGAGCACGTTCTGCTTGTCGTAGTCGAAGTACTGGCAGGCGACGTTCTTGGATGGCGACTGGAAGCCGGTCGGTCCGCTCTGCGCATGCGCTGTGGCAGCTACTGTCAGCAGAGGAAGCATCAGAAAGGTCGGCAGCACGCGAAGCATGATGTGTAACTCGTGAGTTGCAATGTGAAGCAGCGTACTTAGGATGGCGAGGAGCGCAACCCCGACCCGGCATGTCATGCCCGGACTTGATCAGGGCATCCATCAATTCTCGAAAGAGTCTTTCGAAGAGGATGGATTGCGGGTCTTCTAACGTGCAGGCGCGCTTCGCGCTTTTGCCCGGCAATGACGAGTGAGCACCATGATCCTGATCGGCCAATTCGACTCCCCCTTCGTCCGCCGTGTCGCCATCGCCATGCGGCTTTACGGCATCGATTTCGAGCACAAGCCGTGGTCGACCTTCGGCGATGCCGACAAGATCGCGGCCTATAATCCGCTGCGGCGGGTGCCGACGCTGGTGCTGGACAGCGGGGAAGCGCTGATCGAGAGCGCGATCATTCTGGATTATCTCGACGACCGCGTCGGCGCCGAGAAAGCGATGATCGCGCGGAGCGGCGAGGCGCGCTGGAAGCATCAGCGGATTTGCGCGCTGGCGATGGGGCTTGGCGACAAGGGCGTCAGCCTGCTTTATGAGCGCGTGCTGCGCAAGGACAAGCAGCTCGATCTCTGGGTCGAACGCTGCAAGGCGCAGATCGCGGGCGTGCTGGAGGTGCTAGAGAAGGAACGCGCCGCGGTCACGACGCCGTACTGGTCTGGCGACAAGATCGGCCACGCCGATATCGCGGTGGCCTGCGTGCTGCGCTTCACCGGCGAGGCGCATCCCGCGCTGTTCGACGACCGCTATCCCGCGCTGAAGGCGCATTCAGAGCGGTGCGAGGCGCTGCCGCCGTTCCAGGAAATCGTCCAGCCGCTGGCGCCGCCGAAGGGGTGAGTGGCTGTTGCTGTTGTAGGGCGGGCAAAGCCAACGGGTCGCGCGAATGCGCGCCCGATGACAGGCTCCGCGTGCCCACCTTCTATGCCGAGAGAAGGGTGGGCGCACGTCGCTACGCTCCTTTGCCACCCTACGGCCGCGCTCGCACGAGCGTGAGCCGTAGGCCCAATCCTACTTTGCATGGGGTTGTTTTCGCGATTTTTTTTCAGGCCGGGTGAGGCGCGTCCCGGGAGTCGCGCCGCCCGGTGGCCAGCCTTGCGTTTAGGCCTTCGGCCGCATCGCCTCCGGCGTATCAGCCTGCTGCAGCGGATGCGCTCTGGCAAATTCCGGCAGCGCCATCGCGGTCTCGAAAACGCGCTTCACGTTCGGATAGGTCGAGAGATTGACCTGATGGGTCAGCGCGACGGTGACGTGGCCGACCATGCAGATGTCGGCGAGCGTCGGCCGATCGCCGTGGCAGAACTTTCCGGTGTCCTTGTTATCAGCAAGATGCCCCTCCAGCGCCGCCAGCGTCTCCACGATCCAATGCCGCCGCCACGCCGCCTGCTGGGTATCGCGCAAATTCAGTTCGTGATCGAGATAGCGGCGCACCCGCGGCGTCAGCAGCGGATGGCCCTCGCAGGCCACCATCAGCGCCAGCGCGCGCACGCGGGCGCGGCCGTTGGGGTCAGTGGGCAGCAGCGGTGGAGAGGGATACTTCTCGTCGAGATATTCGAGGATGGCGAGCGACTGGAATAGCGTGGTGCCGTCATCCTCGACCAGGGCCGGCAGCGCCATCTGCGGATTGACCTTGCGATAGTCGGCTTCGCGATGCGCATTGGCGTCGATGTCGACGAAGATCACCTCGGCCGGGACGTTTTTCAGATTGAGCGCGATGCGCACGCGAAAGCTCGCCAGCGATCGCCAGAACGAGAAGAATTTCATGGGAATACAAACTCCGTCATGCCCGGACTTGATCCGGGCATCCATCGCTTTCGCAGGACTCTTGTGAAGATGGATCGCCGGGTCAAGCCCGGTGATGACGAGGGAGTTGTGCCGATGTTGCTGCTTACCCTCCCCTGGAGGGGGAGGGTCGGCTCGCATGGAGCGTAGCGAATGCGAGACGGGGCGGGGTGACAGTCGTTCAACTCGGGTACTGTTTGCGCGGAGAGACTGTCACCCCACCCCGCCGCTCCTTTCAGTCGCGTCGACCCTCCCCCTCCAGGGGAGGGTAAGAGCTCAGCCCGCCCCGACCGCCTTCTTGCGCCAGGCCAAATGCACGGCGCAGGTGCAACCGGGGGGATGTGAGGCAACATCGTTGGCGGGCACGATTTCCGCGACCGGTGCCGGCTTCGCCGCCGCCTGTTCCTGCGACGGAATGTAGTTCAGCACCGGCGCCAGCCAGCGCTCGGTCTCGGCGACGCTCATGCCCTTGCGCGCGGCATAGTCTTCGACCTGGTCGCGCTCGATCTTGCCGACGCCGAAATAGAAGCTTTCGGGATGGGAGAAATAAAGCCCCGATACCGACGAGCCCGGCCACATCGCAAAGCTCTCGGTCAATTTCACGCCGGCGGTGCTTTCCGCATCCAAGAGGCGGAACAGCGTCGCCTTTTCGGTGTGATCGGGCTGTGCGGGATAGCCGGGGGCAGGGCGGATGCCGGCATATTGCTCCAGGATGAGTTGATCGGAGGTCAGCGCCTCGTCCGGCGCGTAGCCCCAGAACTCCTTGCGGACGCGCTGGTGCATCCGTTCGGCGAAGGCTTCCGCCAGACGGTCGGCCAGCGCCTTGCATAGTATCGAGGAGTAATCGTCATTGGCATTCTTGAAGCGGTCGGCGACCGCGTCCTCGCCGATCCCCGCGGTGACGACGAAGCCGCCGATATAGTCCGATACGCCCGAAGACGCGGGCGCGATGAAGTCCGACAGCGCCGCGTTGAAGCGGCCTTCGCGCTTCTCCAACTGCTGGCGCAGGGTGTGGAAGGTCGCGATCTTCCTCTTCCGCGTGTCGTCGGCATAGACAGCGATATCGTCGCCCTCGGCATTGGCCGGCCAGAAGCCGACGCTAGCGCGTGCGGTAAACCATTTCTCCTTGATGATGCGCTCCAGCATCTTGCGCGCGTCGTCATAGAGCGAGCGTGCGACTTCGCCGATCTTGGGGTCGTCGAGGATGGCCGGGAAGCGTCCGGTCAATTCCCAGGTCTGGAAGAAGGGCGTCCAGTCGATGTATTCGGCCAGCTCCGCCAGATCGTAGGCGTCAAAGCTCTTGATGCCGAGGAACGAAGGCTTCTTCGGCGGCGTTTTGGCAAAGTCGGCCTTGACCGCGTTGGCGCGTGCATCTGCCAGCTTCAGCCGCTTCTTGTCGGCCTGCGCGCGGAAATGCGCGTCGGAAATCTTGGCGTACTCGGCGCGAATGTCGGCGGCATAGGCCTCGCGCTTGTCGGGCGATAGCAGCGACGACGCGACGCCGACGGCGCGGCTGGCATCGTTGACATGCACCACCGGGCCGCCCTTGTAGTTCGGGTCGATCTTGACAGCGGTGTGGACGCGGCTCGTCGTGGCGCCGCCGATCAACAGCGGCATCTTCATGCCCTGCCGCTGCATCTCGCCGGCCAGAAAGCTCATCTCGTCGAGCGACGGCGTGATCAGGCCGGACAGTCCGATAATATCGGCGCCTTCCGTTTTTGCGGTCTCGATGATCTTGTTGGCGGGCACCATGACGCCGAGATCGATCACCTCGAAATTGTTACATTGCAGCACGATACCGACAATGTTCTTGCCGATGTCGTGGACGTCGCCCTTGACGGTCGCGAGCACGATCTTGCCGGCAGCGTTGCGGCCGTCGCCGGTGACGCCATTGGCGAGGTTGCGTGCCTTCTCCTCTTCCATGAACGGCATCAGATAGGCGACCGCCTGCTTCATCACGCGGGCCGACTTCACCACCTGCGGCAGGAACATTTTTCCGTCGCCAAAGAGGTCGCCGACGATGTTCATGCCGGCCATCAGCGGGCCTTCGATCACGTTCAGCGGACGTTCCACCGTTTTGCGCGCGGCCTCGGTATCCTCTTCGATGAATTCGGTGATGCCGTGTACCAGGGCATGCGACAGCCGCTTCTCGACCGGCCATTCGCGCCAGGCGAGATCCTGCTCCTTGCTCTGCTTCTCCTTGCCACGGAATTTTTCCGCCAGCGCCAACAGCCGCTCGGCCGCGCCTGGATCGCGGTTGAGGATAACGTCCTCGCACACCTGGCGCAGCTCGGGATCGATATCGTCATAGACGATCATCTGCCCGGCATTGACGATGCCCATGTCCATGCCGGCGTGAATGGCGTGATACAGGAACACCGAATGCATCGCCTCGCGCACCGGCTCATTGCCGCGGAACGAGAACGAGAGGTTAGAGACGCCGCCGGAGACATGCGCGCCCGGCAGGTTCTGGCGGATCCAGCGCGTCGCCTCGATGAAATCGACGCCGTAATTGTTGTGCTCTTCCAGTCCTGTCGCGATCGCAAAGATGTTCGGATCGAAGATGATGTCCTCAGGCGGGAAGCCGACCTCGTTGACCAGGATGTCATAGGCGCGCTTGCAGATCTCGGTCTTGCGCGCGAACGTGTCGGCCTGTCCGACCTCGTCGAAGGCCATCACCACGACGGCGGCGCCATGGCGGCGCGCGATGCGGGCCTCGTGGATGAATTTCTCCACGCCTTCCTTCATCGAGATCGAATTCACGACCGGCTTGCCCTGAACGCATTTCAGGCCGGCCTCGATCACGTGGAACTTCGAGGAGTCGACCATGACAGGGACGCGGGCGATATCGGGCTCGGCGGCGACGAGGTTGAGGAACGTCACCATCGCGGCTTCGGAATCGAGCAGGCCCTCGTCCATGTTGACGTCGATGATCTGCGCGCCGTTCTCGACCTGGTCGCGCGCCACCTGCAGCGCCGCGGTGTAATCGCCCGCGGTGATCAGCTTGCGGAATTTTGCCGAGCCGGTGACGTTGGTACGCTCGCCGACGTTCACAAAGGGGATCGCGGGCGTCAGCTCGAACGGCTCGAGGCCCGACAGCCGCAGCCGCGGCTCGATCGTAGGCACAATGCGCGGCTTGTGCGGGGCGATAGCTGCGGCAATCGCCGCGATATGGTCCGGCGTGGTACCGCAGCAGCCACCGACGATGTTGACGAGGCCGGCCTCGGCGAACTCGCCGATCAGCCGCGCCATGTATTCCGGTGTCTCGTCATACTGGCCGAACTCATTGGGCAGGCCAGCATTCGGGTAAGCGCAAATTAGAGTATCGGCGACGCGGCCGATATCGGCGATATGGGCGCGAAGGTCTTCCGCGCCCAGCGCGCAGTTGAAGCCGACGGTGATCGGCCTGGCGTGGCGGATCGAATTCCAGAACGCTTCCGGCAATTGCCCCGACAACAGGCGGCCGGACTTGTCGGTGATGGTGCCCGAGATCATCACGGGCACGTCGATGCCGCGTTCCTCGGTAATCTCCGAAATGGCGTAGAGCGCGGCCTTGGCGTTCAGCGTATCGAAGATGGTTTCGACCAGCAGCAGGTCGGCGCCGCCGTCGAGCAGGCCGTTGACCTGTTCGCCATAGGCCTTGCGCAGATCGTCGAACGTGACGGCGCGATAGCCGGGATTGGAAACGTCGGGCGAGATCGAGGCGGTGCGGTTGGTTGGGCCCAGCGCACCAGCCACGAAACGCGGCTTGCCGTCCTCGGCCGAGACGCGCTCGGCGGCAGCACGCGCCAGCATGGCGCCGTCGCGGTTCAGCTCATAGGCGAGGTCCGACATATCGTAGTCGGCCTGCGCGATCGAGGTCGAGGAGAAGGTGTTGGTGGCGACGATGTCGGCGCCCGCGCGCAGATAGGCGGCGTGAATGTCCTCGATCGCCTTCGGCTGCGTCAGGATCAAGAGGTCGTTGTTGCCCCTGACGTCGCGATGGAAGTCCTTGAAGCGATCGCCGCGAAACGCTGTTTCGTCGTACTGCAGGCCCTGGATCATCGTGCCCATGGCGCCGTCGAGCACCAGAATGCGCTCGCGCGCGGCGGCGAGCAGGGCGGTACGCTTTGGCGAAATCTTGGGCGAAATCGAAACACTCATCGGATCAGGCGGCTTTCTGTGCGCCATTGGGGCGAATGCCCAGCAGATGGCTGATCGCGAACACGAGGTCCGCGCGGTTCATGGTGTAGAAGTGGAAGGTGTCGACGCCGTGCTTGGCGAGTTTGTGCACCTGGCCGGCCGCAACGGTGGCGGCAACGAGCTTGCGTGTATCGGCATCGTCGTCGAGCCCTTCGAACTTGTCGGCGAGCCAGTCCGGCACCGTGGTGCCCGCACGGGTCACGAAGCTGCGCGCCTGCTTGAAATTGTGCATCGGCATAATGCCGGGCACGACGGGAATATCGATGCCACGGGCGCGGACGCGATCGAGGTAGCGGAAGTAGAGGTCGTTATCGAAGAACACCTGTGTGATGGCGCGCGCCGCGCCGGCATCGACCTTGGCCTTCAGCGTGTCGATGTCGGCATCGATGGTCGGGCTCTCCGGATGCTTTTCTGGATAGGCCGAAACCGAGATCTCGATATCGGGATAGCGCTTCTTGATGCCTTCGATCAGGTCGGGCGAACTCTGATAGCCGTCGGGATGAGCGTGATAGGCGGTGCCGATGCCGGTGGTGGGGTCGCCGCGCAGGGCGACGATATGGCGGACGCCGATCTCGTGATAGCGGGCCACCACGTCGTCGATCTCGCCCTTCGGCGCGCCGACGCAGGTCAGATGCGCCGCCGGGACCAGGCTGGTCTCTTTGAGGATGCGCGCGATGGTCGAATGGGTGCGCTCACGGGTCGATCCCCCGGCGCCATAGGTCACGGAGACGAAATTCGGCGTCAGCGGCGCCAGCCGGTTGATGGTCTCCCACAGGCTGCGCTCCATCTCCTCGGTCTTGGGCGGAAAAAACTCGAAGGAGATCCGGGGCGAATGCAGCGTGCGATGGCCGTCGAATGCGGGGGGCGTAAAGTCGGTCATGGCACTCACAAAGCTCCGAAACGATGGGCGGACATCAGGCCTAGCGGCAGTCAGCTAAAAATAGGCCAAACAGGTCCGACCAAACAGCCCATCGGATATGGGAAGTGGCCCACTTTATCAGAATATTTGACGATGGAGGTGACGGTAGAACGGGCGGTGGGTTTAGATTGGTTGTGTATTTATGTAGTAAAAACAATAAGATGAGCGGGATTGGCTCTGTGTTCAGCTCGGCGAAATGCGTTGGGCAAATTGAAATATCTGGATTCTGTCTGCTTTTGTCCCACTCTTTGGTAGCGACCCATTACTCCTTTCCCCACAAGTGCGGGCCTGATCTGCGCCGACCGGGCCTTTGTCGCCTTCGATTGCCGCACTAGTTTAGCGCCATGATCCCGCTTTCCGTCCTCGACCTCTCCGTCGTCACCACTGGCACCCGCCCGGCCCACGCGCTGCAGAACAGCATCGATCTGGCGCGCCATGTCGATGGGCTCGGCTATGTCAGGTACTGGCTCGCCGAGCATCACAACCTGGCCTCGGTGGCGAGCCCCGCGCCCGACCTGATGATCGGTCAGATCGCGGCGGTGACGAAGAACATCCGCGTCGGCTCGGGCGGCGTGATGCTGCCCAACCATGCGCCGCTGGTGGTGGCCGAGCGCTTCAAGATGCTGGAAGCGCTGTTTCCCGGCCGCATCGATCTCGGCCTGGGCCGCGCCCCCGGCACCGATGGCGCCACCGCGCACGCGCTGCGCAGCCGGCTCGATCGCCGCGAGGGCGACGATTTTCTCGAACGGCTGAGTGAGCTGGTGTTGTGGGAAACCCGCGGTTTCCCCGCCGGCCATCCCTACAACAATGTGGTGGCGATGCCCGACGACACGCCGCTGCCGCCGATCTGGCTCCTCGGCTCCTCCGACTACAGTTCGGAATTGGCGGCGCAGGTCGGCATGGGCTTCGCGTTCGCGCATCATTTTGCGTCCTATGACGCGATCGCAGCGATGACCAACTACCGCAGCCGCTTCAAGCCGTCCGGCTGGCGGGAAGGCCCCCACGGCATCCTCGCCGTCGCAGCGGTCGCCGCCGAAACCGATGCGGAAGCCGAAACACTCGCGACCTCGATGGACCTCAACCGCCTGCGCCGTGATCGCGGACAATATCTGCCGCTGCCGAGCGTCGAGGAAGCCCTGGCCTATGATTATACGGACGCCGAACGCGCCTCGATCGCCCGCAACCGTTCACGGTTTTTCGTCGGCAGTCCGGCAACCATCATGGCAAAGCTGCAGCCGATGATCACGGCGAGCCAGCCGGATGAACTGATGATCATCACCGCCGTCTACGACCACGACGCGCGGAAGAAATCGTATAGTCTGCTGGCCGACGCGTTTGGGCTGAACAAGAAAGTGGCGGCGTAAAGCCAATTACTCCATCCCGCTTGTCTTGTTTGAGATGATTTTTCGGAAAACCGCTACGCGCTTTTCCGGATCGTCCTCGAGATCGTGATGACCTCTCCATCTCATTTTTTGAGCATACCCTGTGCTGGTTTCGGGTCGGACGAGCAACCAAACGTTGCCAAAAAAGTTGTTGAGGTCTCCAACCAAGGAGACAAGCCATGGAACTGAAATCTGCTATTGTTGGGTTGGCCGCCCTCGGCGGCGTTGTGCTCACCGCCAGCTCGGCTTCCGCCGCGATGCCGAACGGCCTTCCGCAGGCCGACCAGATTTCACGTCAATCCAATGATGTCGAGCAGGTCCGCTGGGTCTGCAACGCGTGGGGGCACTGCTGGTGGCGTCCGGGTCCAAGATGGGGCGCCTATGGCATGTGGGGCCCGCGTCCCGTGTGGCGTCCGGGATGGCACGGCGCCTATGCGTGGGGTGCCCCGCCAGTTTGGGGGCCGCGCCGGGTGTGGGGGCCGCGTCCGGTATGGGGCCCGCACCCAGGATGGGGCTGGCGCGGATGGTGATTGGAGAGGCGGCGTACGCGCGCCGATAATGGCCGCGGGTGCCGCTTCACGGCTGCGCCGCTAATGACCTGCAAAGCCGCCGTTCGCGGCTAGCGTTCGGTCGGTATATCTACGTGTCTGTGCTCTCCACACCCACGCATAGTTCGCCGGTTCACGGGCGAGCACTAGAGGACGCGAGCAGAAGCGTGCGCTTCCTCAATCCTGCTTCTCGCTGAAGGTCGCGCGGAACGGATGGGCGGGGTAGACGCCGACGATGCGGAATTCGCGCGAGAAGAATTTCAGCTCCTCCAGCGCAAAGGCGAGGCCCTTGTCGTCGGGGTGGCCATCGACGTCGGCATAAAACTGCGTCGCAAAGAAATTGCCGTCGACCATGTAGCTTTCCAGCTTCGTCATGTTGACGCCGTTGGTGGCGAAGCCGCCGAGCGCCTTGTAGAGCGCGGCGGGCAAATTGCGCACCCGGAAAACAAAGGTGGTGACCAGCGGGCCGGAGTTTTGCTTGGCCCAATCCGCCTCGCGCGCCAGCACCACGAAGCGGGTGGTGTTGTGGGCTTCGTCCTCGACATCCTCGGCCAGGATATCGAGGCCGTAGATTTGCGCCGCCAGGCGGGAGGCGATCGCGGCAACGCTCTTGTCCTTGCGCTCGGAGACGTCGCGGGCGCTGCCGGCGGTGTCGGCCGCCACGATCGGCTTGATGCCGAGCTTGCGGATGATGCGTCGGCACTGGCCAAGCGCATGGACGTGGCTCTCGACCGTCTTGATGTCGGAGAGTTTTGTTCCCTTTGGCGCCATTAATTGGTGGCGGACCGGCAAGAACCATTCGCCGACGATGAAAAGGCCGGACGCCGGCAGCAAATGATGGATGTCGGCAACGCGCCCCGCCACCGAATTCTCGATCGGAATCATGCCGAGATCGGCCTCGCCGGAGGAGATCGCCGATAGCGCGTCCTCGAAGGTCGCGCACGGCATCGGTTCGGCGTCCGGATAGGCCTCGACGATGGCGATATGGGAGTTGGCGCCAGGCTCGCCCTGGAACGCGATTTTGAGCTTTTTGGTCATGCTGTCTTTCCTGGCGGGCCTTTTAGCAGCCGGTCAGGCCTTGGCTAGTATTTTGCGGGCGGTTTCAAGGTCGGCCGGGGTGTCGACCCCGCGCGGCACGCTGTCGACGAGGGTAATGTCGATCCGCATCCCGGCCTCCAGCGCGCGGAGTTGCTCGAGCTTTTCCTGCTGCTCCAGCGGCGAGGGGGGCAGGGCCACGAACCGCTCCAACGCGGCGCGGCGGTAGGCATAGAGGCCGATATGGTGGTAGCGCGGTCCGTCACCGTGAGGCGCGGTGGCGCGGGTGAAATAGAGCGCGCGCAGCCGGTTCGGGCCGATCGGTGAGCCGACCGCCTTCACCACGCTCGGGGCCAGGTCCTCCTCCTGGGTGTGGATCTGCGAGGCGAGCGTCGCAATATCGACGGCGGGGTCGTCGAGCGGCGGCAGCGCAGCGCGGATGGTGTCCGGCGCGATCGTTGGGAAATCGCCCTGCAGATTGACCACGATCTCGGCCTTACCCGACGGATCCAGCGTCTGCATGGCCTCGTGGATCCGGTCGGAGCCGGAAGGATGGGAGGCGCGAGTCATCACCACCTCGCCGCCGGCGGCCCTTACCGCGTCGGCGATCTCGGGGCTATCGGTCGCCACCGCGACCCGGCCGATTTTGGCCTCCTCGGCCCGCCGCAGCACGTGCACAATCATGGGCAGGCCGGCGATGTCCAGGAGCGGCTTGCCCGGCAGCCGGGTCGCCGCCATCCGGGCGGGAATCAGCACCAAAATGCGGGAATCGGTCATCGTCTGAGGGCCCGGCCGGACTAGTGGATTTGGTGGGGATGGGATGAAATTCGGCGCGTTTATACGGGTTGCCAGAGCCGGGGCAAACCGATATCTCAACCCTGCTGAGGGTGCGGCGCAAAAGCTGATTCCTCGCGCCCATCCGCGGCCGTTTTGCCGGCCTCTAGTCGACCTTCCCGGCCCTGGAGCCTGATCCGTTATGGACTCCTTCGAACTTAACAAGATTCTCGGCGCCATCCTCGCCACCTGCCTTGTCGTTCTGGTGGCGAGCTTTGCCGCTCATGCGATTTTTGCCCCCGTGAAACCGGAAAAGCCGGGCTTCGAGATTGCCGTGAAGGAAACCACGGCCGGCGGAGCCAAGGAAGCCGCAGCTCCCTCCGAGCCGATCGAGAAGCTTTTGCAGACCGCCTCGGTCGAGAAGGGCGCCGCCGCCGCCAAGAAGTGCGCCGCCTGCCACACCTTCGAGAAGGGCGGTCCGAACCGCGTTGGTCCCAATCTCTACGGCGTCGTCAACGAGCCGAAGGGCCAGGGACATGCCGGGTTCAACTTCTCGGCCGCCTTGAAGGCCAAGGGCGGAAACTGGAGCTTTGACGATCTCAACAAGTTCCTCGCCAACCCCAAGGCTTTCGTTCCGGGCACGGCCATGGGCTTCGCCGGCATTGCGAAGGACAGCGAGCGCGCCGACGTCATCGCCTATTTGAATTCGCTGTCGGAAAAACCGGCACCGCTGCCGACTGCGGCGAAGTAAATTTCGGCCGTCCCGCGTGGACGTTGCCACAACTTGACGGCCAGGCACTGCCTGGCCGTTTTGTTATGTGGGATCACATCGTTGCTAGCGGAGTTGTTACCGGGACTATTCGCCGCAGCGGCGGTGTTCCCAAGCTGCTATCATGAGGAAAAAGCAACGTAATTCGTCGAACCCTTGCCTTATATTAGGTCCTCACTAACTCGGCCTCGTGCTTGCATGGTTCGCGTCTGGGGCCGCCGCGGACATCGGCGTCAGCAACAGGAATTCTGCATTTGGCCATTACCCGACGACATCTTCTCCAGGGCGGCGCCGTTGCCGCCATGGCTCCTGCGCTAGGCATTGCGACGGCGCTTCCCCCCATCGAAGCCGCAAAGGCGCAAGGCGCAGGCGGCGAGCCGGCCTGGCGGCACGCGCTATCGCTGTTCGGCGACATCAAGTATCCGGCCGACTTCAAGCGGTTCGATTACGTCAATCCGGACGCGCCCAAGGGTGGCACGGTACGTCAGATCCAAGTCGGGACATTTGATAACTTTAACCTTGTGGTTGCTGGCGTCAAAGGCTCGCTCGCAGCCGGCGTTCAACTGATCTACGAATCTCTGATGACGCAGTCACTGGATGAGGTTTCGACCGAGTACGGCGAATTGGCCGAAGCCGTTAGTCACCCCGACGATTTTTCCTGGGTCTCGTATCGTCTCAGGCCAGAGGCGAAATGGCATGACGGAAAGCCCGTTACGCCTGACGACGTGATCTTCTCCCTTAATGCGTTCAAGCAACATCATCCGCAGTACTCGGCTTACTATCGCCACGTGGTGAAAGCCGAAAAAGTCGGCGATCGCGACATCAAATTCAGCTTCGACGCGCCCGGCAATCGCGAGCTCCCGCAGATCGTTGGACAGCTCACGATTCTGCCGAAGCATTGGTGGGAGGGCAGCGACAGCGAGGGTCGCAAGCGCGATATCTCCACGACGACGCTGGAGAAGCTGCTGGGCTCCGGCCCTTACCGAATAAAGGAATTTGTCCCGGGAAGGACGCTGACACTGGAGCGGGTAAAGGATCATTGGGGGCGCAATTTCAGCACGTATGTCGGCATCAACAATTTCGACGAGCTGCGCCTGGAATATTTCCGGGACTCGACGGTTGCGCTGGAGGCTTTCAAGGGCGACCAGGTTGATTGGCGAACCGAAAACAGCGCCAAGAACTGGGCGACGGCCTACGACTTTCCGGCCGTCAATGACAAGCGCGTGCTGCTCGAGGAGTTTCCGAACCGCAGTTCCGGAATCATGCAGGCGTTCGCTCTGAATATCCGGCGTGACCAGTTCAAGGATCCGCGGGTGCGTCGCGCGCTGAATTTTGCGTTCGACTTCGAGGAGATGAACAAGCAGATCTTCTTCGGACAGTACAAGCGTATCAGCAGCTATTTCGATGGCACTGAACTGGCTTCAAGCGGCCTGCCGCAGGGCACGGAGCTGGAAATACTCGAAGCCGTCCGTGCGGATGTGCCGCCCGAGGTATTCACGAAGCCCTATACCAATCCGGTCGGCGGCAGTGCCGAAGCGGTTCGCGAAAATCTTCGTGAGGCGCTGCGCCTGCTCAAGGAAGCCGGCTATGAGGTACGCGAGCGGAAGCTGGTCGATAGCAAGACGGGAGCGCAATTTGCGCTCGAATTGCTTGGTGCAGACCCGTCCTTCGAACGGGTCATGCTGTTTTTCAAACCCTCTCTGGAGCGGCTAGGTATCAATGTCAGCGTGCGCACGATCGATCCGACACAGTATGAGAACCGGCTCCGTAGCTGGGATTTCGATGTAGTCGTCTCGTCGTGGGCGGAATCGCTATCGCCCGGAAATGAACAACGCGAATTCTGGGGTTCGCAGGCGGCCGACATGGCGGGTTCGCGCAATATCATCGGCATCAAGAATCCGGCGGTCGACAAATTGATCGAGCGGCTGATCTATGCCAAGGGTCGGGATGACCTTGTTGCCGCGACCAAGGCGCTCGATCGCGTGCTGCTGTGGAATCACTATGTCGTGCCGCAGTGGAATTATCCCAAGGTCCGGACCGCACGTTGGGATCGCTTCGGCAGGCCGTCCGAATTGCCGAAATACGGTCAGTCAGGTTTTCCGTCGCTATGGTGGTTCGACGCCGACAAGGCGGCGCGGAACGGAAGGCGCTCTTGAAGGATAGCTTGCGCATGGCGCAATTCTCTCGCCGGCATGTGCTCGGTCTCGGTGTCGGTGCGCTGGCGGCTGCACGCCTCGCTCCCGCGTTCGCGGATAATGGCGGCAAGAAGCTCCACGGTCTTTCGGCGTTCGGCGAGCTGAAATATCCCGCCGACTTTCGTCGTTTCGACTACGTCAATGCGAACGCACCGAAAGGCGGGATGTTCTCGCAACTCGTCGGCGCCGGTGGCTCGACCTTCAATTCGCTCAACGCCTTTATCGTAAAGGGCGACAGGGCGAACGGAATGGAGCTGACTTTTGCATCGCTGATGGCGCGGGCGTTCGACGAGCCGGACGCGGTCTATCTCCTGGCGGCGGAGGATTTGACCGTCTCCCCCGACGGACTGGTCTTCCGTTTCCAGTTGCGTCCAGGGATTACCTTTCACGACGGCAGTGAAATCACCGCCTCCGATGTCGCGTTTTCGCTGACGACGCTGAAGAGCAAGGGACATCCTGCGTACGCTTCCGTGCTGCGCGATCTCGCCGATGCCACCGTCGAGGACAAGCGGACGGTCCAGTTGCGTTTCCAGCCGACCCGCGGCCTCGACATGCCGGCGCTTGCGGCGGCGATGCCGATTTTCTCGGAGAAATACTATTCGACGCGGCCGTTCGACGAGACCTCGCTGGAAGCGCCGCTCGGATCAGGTCCCTATCGCGTCGCCCGGTTCGAGCAGGGGCGCTTCGTGGAATTCGAGCGGGTGAAGAACTGGTGGGGGCAGAACCTCCCGGTTTGTCGCGGCCTGTACAATTTCGATATCGTGCGGGACGAGTATTACCGGGACCGCGAAGCCGGCTTCGAGGCCTTCACCGGTCGCAACTATCTGTTCCGCGAGGAGTTCACCTCGCGAGTCTGGGCCACGCGCTACGATTTTCCTGCGATCCGCGACGGCCGCGTCAAGCGGGACGTCATTTCGGACGAGCGCCCCTCCGGTGCGCAGGGCTGGCTGCTCAACACGCGGCGGGACAAATTCAAGGACAGGCGCGTTCGCGAGGCATTGACGATCGCCTTCGACTTCGAATGGACCAACAAGAACCTGATGTATGGTTCTTACCAGCGCACGCATTCGGTGTTCCAGAATTCCGACATGATGGCGCGAAGCGAGCCGTCGCCAGAAGAGATCGCATTGCTCGAGCCGTTCCGCGACCATCTGCTGCCGGAAGTGTTCGGACCGGCATGGATACCTCCGGAGACTGACGGGTCCGGACAGGATCGCAAGCTCTTGCGCAGCGCCGGTGAACTGCTCAATGCCGCGGGCTGGACCGTGAAGGACGGCCGCCGGCTTAACGCGAAGGGCGAACAGTTTTCGGCCGAATTCCTGCTGACCGAGCGTTCGTTCGAGCCGCACCACCAGACCTTCATCAAGAATCTTCGTGTGCTCGGCATCGATGCAAACATTCGCCTGGTCGACCCGGCGCAGGCCGAGGTGCGGCTCAAGGATTTCGACTTCGATATCGCCATCGCGCGATTCATCTTCCCGCAAATTCCGGGAAGCTCGCTGCGCAACTATTTCTCAAGCGATTCCGCCAAAACCAAGGGCTCCAATAACCTTGCCGGAATCGCCGATCCGGTCGTCGATGCGCTGGTCGAGAAAGCGGTGGGTGCGCAGACGCAGGCCGAACTGAACAACACCTGCCGTGCCCTCGATCGTGTGCTGCGCTCCGGCCGTTACTGGATTCCGCACTGGAACAAGGCTTCGCACTGGATCGCCTATTGGGATCAGTTCGGTTTCCCGCCGACGAAGCCCCGCTATGCCCGCGGCGCGCCGGAAACCTGGTGGTACGAAGCGGCAAAGGCCGCAAAACTCGAGCAGGCGAAATAGTCCATGGCCGCCTATATCGTCCGCCGCGTTCTCCTGATGTTGCCGACACTGCTCGGCATCCTGTTCGTCTCCTTCGTGGTCGTGCAGTTCGCGCCCGGCGGGCCGGTCGAACGCGTGATTGCGCAGCTCTCGGGCGCAGACACCGGGGCCGCCTCTCGTGTGTCGGGCTCCTCCGGCGGCGATTTCGGTGCGCGGCCCCAGGCCGGCGCGGCGGCGGACGCCGTCAATTCGAAATACCGCGGCGCCCAGGGACTTGATCCGGATTTCATCAAGAACCTCGAAAAGCAGTTCGGTTTCGACAAGCCTGCGCATGAGCGCTTTGCGCTGATGGTGTGGAATTTCGCCCGCTTCGATTTCGGCAAGAGCTACTTTCGTGACACCACCGTGGTGCAACTGATCAAGGAGAAGCTGCCGGTCTCGATATCGCTCGGTCTCTGGTTGACGCTGCTGACCTACCTGATCTCGATTCCGCTGGGCGTTCGCAAGGCGGTCGCGGATGGCTCGCGCTTCGATACGTGGACGTCAGCGGTGATCATCATCGGGTTTGCGATTCCCGGATTCCTGTTCGCGATCCTGCTGATCATCCTGTTTGCGGGCGGCTCGTTCTTCAACGTGTTCCCGTTGCGCGGCTTGACCTCGGATGGCTGGGCACAGTTTCCCTGGTACTGGAAGATCATCGACTATTTCTGGCACCTCACGCTGCCCCTGATCGCCATGGGCCTGGGTGCCTTTGCCACCATGACGCTGCTGACCAAGAACTCGTTCCTCGATGAGATCAGGAAGCAATATGTGATGACAGCGCGCGCCAAGGGCTGCGGCGAGGGCCAGGTGCTCTATGGCCATATCTTCCGCAACGCCATGCTGATCGTGATCGCGGGCTTTCCCGGTGCGTTCATTGGCGCATTCTTCTCCGGCTCGCTGCTGATCGAGACCATCTTCTCGCTCGATGGACTCGGCCTGCTCGGCTTCGAGAGCGTGCTCAACCGCGACTATCCGGTCGTGTTCGGCACGCTGTTCATCTTCTCCCTCGTGGGTCTTGTGGTGGGGCTGATCTCCGACCTCGCCTATATGTGGATCGATCCAAGAATCGATTTCGAGGCGCGGGAGGTCTGATGACGGTGCTCGCCCCGCAGCCGATCGAGACCAAGACGCAGTCGCCGCTCGGCGTCGCCGTGCCGGTCTCGCGTCATCCCCTTGCGATGTCGCCGCTCAACCGCCGGCGCTGGCAGAACTTCAAGGCCAACCGCCGTGGCTACTGGTCGCTCTGGATCTTCCTCGCGCTGTTCGTGATCTCGCTGTTCGCGGAGCTGATCGCCAACGACCGCCCCTTCATGCTCAAGTATGACGGGAGACTCTATTGGCCGGCTTTCGTCAGCTATTCCGAAACCACCTTCGGCGGCGATTTCGAGACCGCGGCCGACTACCGCGATCCCTATCTGCAGAAGCTGATTGCGGACAAGGGCGGCTGGATCGTCTGGCCGCTGATCCGCTATTCCTACGCCACCCATAATCTCGACCTGCCGACGCCGGCGCCGTCGAAGCCGACATGGATGTTGACGGAAGAGCAGTGCAAGCCGGTGCTCGAGAAGAAGGGCCTTAAGAGCTGCAGCGATCTCGAATATAACTGGCTCGGCACCGACGATCAGGGCCGCGACGTGGTGGCGCGGTTGATCTATGGCTTCCGCATCTCGGTGTTGTTCGGCCTGACGCTGACCATCGTGTCCTCGATCATCGGCGTCATCGCCGGCGGCGTGCAGGGCTATTTCGGCGGCTGGACCGATCTGATCTTCCAGCGCATCATCGAAATCTGGAGCGCGATCCCCTCGCTCTACCTGCTGCTGATCCTGTCATCGGTGCTGGTGCCCGGCTTCTTCGTGCTGCTCGGCATTCTCTTGCTGTTCTCCTGGACGTCCCTGGTGGGCCTCGTGCGTGCGGAATTCCTGCGCGGGCGCAATTTCGAATACATCCAGGCCGCGCGCGCGCTCGGCGTCTCCAATGGCGTCATCATGTTCCGGCATTTGCTGCCGAACGCGATGGTGGCGACGATGACCTTCCTGCCGTTCATCGTGTCGTCCTCGGTGATGACGCTGACCGCACTCGATTTCCTCGGCTTCGGCCTGCCGCCGGGCTCGCCGTCGCTAGGCGAGCTGCTCGCGCAAGGCAAGGCCAATGTGCAGGCGCCCTGGCTCGGCTTCACCGGCTTCTTCTCGGTCGCGATCATGCTGTCGCTCCTGATCTTCATCGGCGAGGGCGTGCGCGATGCCTTCGATCCGCGCAAGACGTTCCGGCAGGGATAGCGACATGGACGCCATCAACCAGCCGCTGCTCGATGTCCGCGATCTCTCGGTCGCGTTCGGCAACAGCATTGCCGTCGATCATGTGTCGTTCTCGATCAAGCGCGGCGAGTGCGTGGCGCTGGTCGGTGAATCCGGCTCCGGCAAGTCCGTCAGCGCGCTGTCGGTGCTGAAGCTGCTGCCTTATCCGGCCGCCTCGCATCCCTCCGGCACAATCCATTTCCAGGGGCGCGAGCTGCTCAATGCCTCGGAGCGCGAGATGCGCGAAATCCGCGGCAACGACATCTCGATCATTTTTCAGGAGCCGATGACCTCGCTCAATCCGCTCCACACCATCGAGGCGCAGATCGGGGAAATTCTCTCGCTGCATAGGGGGATCGGCGGGTCGATGGCGCGGGCGCGGACGCTCGAATTGTTGACGCAGGTCGGCATTCCCGATCCGGAAACGAGGCTGCAAAGCTATCCGCACCAATTGTCCGGCGGCCAGCGCCAGCGCGTCATGATCGCGATGGCGCTCGCCAACGAACCGGACCTGTTGATCGCGGACGAGCCGACAACCGCGCTCGATGTCACGGTGCAGGCGCAGATCCTGGCGCTGCTCGCCGAGATCAGGTCGCGACTCGGCATGAGCATGCTGTTCATCACCCATGACCTCGGCATCGTCCGCCGCATCGCCGACGTCGTCTGCGTGATGAATTCAGGCAAGATCGTCGAACAGGGGCCGGTCGAGCAGGTCTTCACCGCACCGAAGCACGCCTATACGCGCGCGCTGCTCGCGGCCGAGCCCAAGCCCGACCCGGCGCCGCCGCGGCCCGAGGAGCCGGTGGTGATATCGGCCGACAATCTCAAGGTCTGGTTTCCGATCAAGCGCGGTCTGTTGCGCACGACCGTCGGCCACATCAAGGCGGTGGACGGCGTCAGCCTTGCGGTGCGCAAGGGCGAGACGCTTGGCGTCGTCGGCGAATCCGGCTCGGGCAAGACCACGCTGGGGCTGGCGCTGCTCCGGCTGATTTCCTCCGACGGACCGATCGTGTTCCTCGGCAACAACATCCAGGGCCTGCGCTTCAAGGCCATGCTGCCGCACCGCCGCGACATGCAGATCGTGTTTCAGGACCCGTTCGGCGCGCTGAGCCCGCGCATGTCGGTCGGCGATATCGTTGCCGAAGGGCTTTCCGTGCACCAGAAGTCGCTTTCGTATGAAGAACGCGAGGCGCGCGTCGTCAAGGCGCTGCGGGACGTCGGCCTCGACCCCGAGACGCGTTTCCGTTACCCGCATGAATTCTCCGGCGGCCAGCGCCAGCGCATCTCGATCGCGCGCGCGGTGGTGCTGGAGCCGAATTTCGTCGTGCTGGACGAGCCGACAAGCGCGCTCGACATGCTGTTCCAGGCGCAGATGGTCGATCTGTTGCGCGAACTGCAGCGCAAGCGCGACCTGACCTACATGTTCATCTCGCACGATCTGCGCGTCGTCGCTTCGCTGGCGAGCCATCTGATCGTGATGCGTCACGGCAAGGTGGTGGAGGAGGGGCCCGCTGCGGAGCTCTTCAAGAATCCGAAGAGCGACTACACCCGCGCGCTGTTCGCCGCTGCGTTCCGGATCGAGGCGGTGCCGGGCGATGCGGCCGCTACGTAGCGCGCTTTTGTCGGCATCCCGGCCTCATGGTTCGAGACGGCGCTTCGCGCCTCCTCACCATGAGGGTCCAATGTTCCGCTCATCCTGATGAGGGGCCTGCGCAGCAGGCGTCTCGAAGGATGAGGCCCTCTCTTTGCATCAGAGCCGCTTGATCGCCGTCACTTCGCTGCCGGCCGCCGTGATCCGCGCGATCGCTTCCCGCGTGCTCTCGATCAGGGTAGCCATGTGATGCGCATTGGCGTGGACGATAGTGTCGGCGTCGCGGACGATGGCGACGTGACCTTTCCAAAAGATCAGATCGCCGCGCTGCAACGTCTTCATCTCCGCCGCATCAAGCGACCGGCCGAGGCCGTCCTGTTGCATATCGCTATCGCGCGGGCAGCCGGTGCCGGCGGCGTTGAGCGAGATCTGGACGAGGCCGGAGCAATCGATGCCGAGGGAGCTCTTGCCGCCCCAGAGATAGGGCGTGCCGACGAAGCGTTCGGCGACCGCGACAAAATCCTTTTCGACGGCGTCGAGACTGCCGACATGGTGACGCGGCAGATACCAGCCTTCGCTGGTTATCGCGAAGGCACCGTCTTCGCGGATGACTGTCACCCTTGCGCCCGTCGTGAGCGTCTCGACCGGCGGCAGCTTGATCGAGGGGCCGGGAAAAGCATATGTGCGCAACGCGGTGATCTTGTGCGTCGGTGCGGCCACCGGCTTTGCCAGTGCGGCATCCGGAATCCAACCGACGTAGCCATCGCCGCTCAACTGCCCCCAGGCGAGCCCTTCGCCATGGCGGTCGTACACCGTGACGCGTTCGCCCTTCAGCGCCTGCGTCGCCATCATGGCGCCCGCAGCCGGTGTTTCCCACAGCGGCGCGATGGCCACAGCCACGCAAAATTCCTCGCCGTCGACGAAACGCGCGGCGTTCACCCTGCCTTCGAGATATTTTGCGGCGACCTCGGGCCGTGCCGGTGTCAGGCGCGGATCATGCATAGCGTTCGCTCAACAGTTTGTAGATCGCGCGCGCGGCCTGGCATTCGCCGCCTTCGGGGCGCGCGGGTTTCGCCGACGGCGTCCAGCCGTAAATATCGACATGCAGCCAGCTCTTTGCATCCGTCACGAAGCGCTGCAGGAACAGCGCGCAGGTGATCGAGCCGGCAAAGCCGCCCGACGGCGCGTTGTTGATGTCGGCGACCTTCGAATCCAGCCAGGAATCGTAAGGCGGCCACAGCGGCATTCGCCACAATGGATCGTTCTCCTGTTTCGCGTGGGCTGCGACGCTTTCGGCAAGCGTCTCATCGTGGGTGTAAAAGGGAGGTAAATCCGGCCCGAGCGCCACCCGCGCCGCACCCGTCAGGGTGCCGAGGTCGACCAACAGGTCGGGCTTCTCTTCGTCCGCCAGCGCCAGCGCATCCGCCAGCACCAGCCGTCCCTCGGCGTCGGTGTTGCCGATCTCCACCGTCGGCCCCTTGCGGGACTTGAAGATGTCGAGCGGACGGAAGGCGTTGCCGGCGACCGAGTTCTCCACCGCGGGAATCAGCACGCGCAGGCGGACCTTCAGTTTCGCATCCATCACCATCTGCGCCAGCGCCAGCACGTTGGCGGCGCCGCCCATGTCCTTTTTCATGATCAGCATGCCGCTGGACGGTTTTATGTCGAGCCCGCCGGTATCGAAACAGACGCCCTTGCCGACCAGTGTCACCTTGGGATGGGCGGGGTCGCCCCAGCTCAGATCGATCAGGCGCGGGGGGCGCGTCGAGGCCATGCCGACGGCGTAAACAAGCGGAAAGTTCTGTTTCAAGAGATCGTCGCCGACAATGCAACTGAAATTGGCGCCGAAGCGGGCCGCGAGCGCCTGCGCGGCATCAGCCAGTTGCTCCGGCCCCATGTCGTTCGACGGCGTATTGATCAGATCGCGCGCCAGCGCGGCTGCTTCCGCCATCCGCGCGATATCGGCGACATCGATGCCGTCGGGCGGCACCAGCCGAACGTCAGGCTTCTCCGCCTTGCGGTAGCGGCCGAAACGATAGCTCCCCAGCGCAAAGGCGAGCGTCGCCAGGCGCATGTCGTGTGGCGCGTTGGCAAAGCGATAGACGCCCGGCGGCAGCAGGCCGGGCAACGCACCGGGCCGGAACAGGTCGCGGGATTTGCTGCTCTCGTCCTCGAGCCCGAACACGACCTGCGCAATCTGCCCGTCGGGCCCGGGCAGCGTCAGGCATTTGCCGGGCTTGGCGGTGAATTCATTCGCAAGGGCAAACTGCCGCGCATGCTCGGGAAGGTCTTTGGCGATTGCGCTCCATCTCATTTTGGTGGCGAAGGTAATCGGAATGGCGGAGGCGGTGGGCGCGGTCTCGAACGGGAATGGCATGCTTGTCTCGCGAAGGGGACGGGGCAGGGCGGTGTAGTGAAGCTGGCATAGCACGGCCGATTAACCGGCCGTTAGGGTTAACACTCTATGGCTGGCTCGTACGGCTCCATTCGTCCGCCAATCCCGTGAGTTGAAGTGCCATGCGTCGACAGCCCCGCCACGCCGGATCTCTTGCCCGGTTCCTGACCTCGGCCGCCGTAACGGCGGCTCTGGCCGCAGGCCTTGGCGGCTGCCAGACCATGTCCGACATCACGGGGTCGCTGACCTCCTCGTCATCCAAGGCACAGGCCGTTCCCGACGATCCGCGCCGGGCGGCCGAGGTCTATGGCGAGCGATATCGTGCCAATCCCAAGGATGCCGAGGCGGCGCTGGGTTACGGCCAGGCGCTCCGCGCCACCGGTCAGCGGGCGCAGGCCGCCGCCGTGCTCGAACAGGCTACCATCGCCCATCCTGGCAACAAGGCGCTGCTCGCCGCCTATGGCCGCGCGCTCGCCGACAACGGTAATTCGCAGGCCGCGTTCGACGTGCTGAGCCGCGCCCATTCGCCGACCAATCCGGACTGGCGCATTCTTTCGGTGCAGGGCACCACGCTCGACAAGATGGCCAAGCACGAGGAGGCCCGCCGCTATTACACGGCTGCGCTGAAATTCGTGCCGGAAGAGCCGTCGGTGCTGTCCAATCTCGGCCTCTCCTACATGCTGACGCGGGAATTGTCGCAAGCCGAGGAAACGCTGCGGCGCGCCTATTCCAATCCGCGCGCCGACGGACGGGTGCGCCAGAATCTCGCGCTCGTCGTCGGCCTGCAGGGCCGCTTCACGGAGGCCGAGACCATCGCCAAGGGCGATCTGCCCGCCGACGAGGCGGCCGCCAACGTGGCTTACCTGCGGGAAATGCTGAGCCGCAAGGACAAGGACAATTCGCGTCCTCCCGGCAGCAAGGCGACCGTCCCGGTCGCGGCCCTCAACCGGCCGGATTGAGCATCGCGATCGCTATCGCTTGCGAATGCCGTCGCTTTTCAGAGACACAGCCGATCGACTTTGGCGAGGTGACCTCGAATGAGGTCATAGTCCCTGTTGAATAACCACGCGGGCAATTACTTCGGCTCCACTGTCCGAAAGAAATTTGTCCCTTCTCACGATTTCAAACGTCTTGATCGGGTAAGTACCGAAATCTGTTTCGTGGTGACGGTCGATCTCAGCGAGGAATGCAGGCGCGACCGGCTGGTCCGATTCCTAGGCGGCGTAACGCCAAACGCTAGCGCGCGATCGCTGGATCTGTGGCAGCCAACCGCTTCAGCAAGGCGGAAAGTCGCGCGGCGGCGGTTGGTGCCCAACGCGCCGCTCACCTCACGGCATCATCTGGAGCTTGATGTAGGTCGGTCCGAGAATGACGATGAACAGGCACGGCAGGAAGAACAGGATCATCGGCACGGTCAACTTCGGCGGCAGCGCGGCCGCCTTCTTCTCGGCCTCGGTCATCCGCATGTCGCGGTTTTCCTGCGCCATCACGCGCAGGCTCTGGCCGAGCGGGGTGCCGTAGCGTTCCGACTGCATCAGCGCCAGACAGACCGATTTCACGCCCTCGAGGCCGGTGCGCTTGGCGAGATTCTCGTAGGCCACCTTGCGGTCCTGCAGGTAGGACAGTTCCGCCGTGGTCAGCGCGAACTCCTCCGAAAGCGCGATCGATTGCGAGGCGATCTCGGCCGAGACCTTGCGGAAGGCGACTTCCACGGACATGCCGGACTCGATGCAGATCAGCAGGAGGTCGAGCGCGTCGGGAAAGGCGCGCTTGATGTTGAGCTGGCGCTTGCTGATGGCGTTCTTCAGGAACAACATCGGCGCCTGCAATCCGAGATAGGCGGCGCCGATGCAGATGCCGAGCTTGATCGTCAACGGCTTGTCCATCTGCGTGATCACGAACACGTAGAGAGCCGCGCCGAGGAACAGCACGATCGGCGTCACCGCGCGGGCGAACAGGAAGGTGACGTACGGCGCGTGGCCGCGGTAGCCGGCCATGATCAGCTTGTCGCGCGCGGCTTCCTGCGCCAGCCATTTGGTCAGGTTGAAGTCTTCCACCACCTTGGAAACGAGCTGCTTCGGGGTTTGCCGCAGCGACACCTTTTCCGACTTGTTGAGCCGCTCGCGCTCGCGCTGCCTGAGCCGCTCGCGCTCGCTGGCGACCGCCTTCATGCGCTTGGCAAGGCCTTCGCCGGCAAACAGCGGCATGATCAGCGTATAGGCGGTCGCGCTTGCTGCGATGGCGGCAAGCAGCATGGTCATGAACCGCGCATCGTGCATCTTGGCGATCACAATATCAATCATAGCCGTACCGTCAGAAATCGAAGTTGATCATTTTCTTCATCACCATGATGCCGATCGACATCCAGCCGACGCAGCACACCAGCATGAACTGGCCGATATGGTGGGTCCAAAGCAGCGAGATGTAGTCAGGCGTCGAAAGCCAGACCAGCAGCATCACGATCGGCGGCAGCGAGCCGATGATGCCGGCGGAGGCCTTTGCTTCCGTCGACATCGCCTGAATCTTCTCTGCCATCTTCTTGCGGTCGCGCAGCACCTTGGAGAGGTTGCCGAGCGCTTCCGACAAGTTGCCGCCGGACTTCTGCTGGATCGCGACCACGATGCCGAAGAAGTTCGCCTCCGGCACCGGCATCCGCTCGTACAGCCGCCCGCAGGCTTCGCCGAGCGGCATGCCGATGGTCTGCGTTTCGATGATGGCGTTGAACTCGCTCCTGAGCGGCTCCGGCGAGTCGGCCGCGACCACCTTGATCGATTCGAACAGCGGCAGACCGGCCTTGATGCCGCGCACGATGACGTCGACGGCATCGGGGAGCGCCTTCAGAAACGCCTTCTCGCGCCGTTTCTTGAGATAGCTGAGCAGCCATCGCGGCAGGCCGAGCCCCGTGCCGAAAGCCATCACGATGGCGCCCAGCGGGGAGCCGCCGACGACGAATGCAACCACGAAGCCGACCACGGCGAGGACGCCGGAAACGATCCAGAATTTCTGCGTCGTCCAGGACCCCAGGCCGGCCTGGGCGAGGCGGGTCGACAGCGCGACGGTCTTGTCCTTCTTGCGGCGGGCGTCGAGTTCCTTGAGCGATCCTTCGACCTGTTCGCGGCGCGAGCGCTGGCTCTTTTCGGCCTGGCGCGCCGGAGCGTCGTTCCGGGCGATCGAGGCGCGGCGCGATTCGGCCTTCCGCTCGCCCGACAGCAGCGGATAGATGAATACCCATGCCAGGCCGCCGAGGGCGGTGGCGGCGAGGAAGGCCAGTGCGAGTGCCTGCATGCTTGTTACCTTCCTCAAACTTTCTCGATGACTTCGGCGGCATCGAGCGCGGCCGCAAGCCGCTTCTCTTCGTTGTAGTATCGCGCGCGTTCCCAGAACTTCGGACGGCCGATGCCGGTCGAGCGGTGCCGTCCGATGATCTTGCCGTTCGCGTCTTCGCCCAGCATGTCATACAGGAACACGTCCTGGGTGATGATGGTGTCGCCTTCCATGCCCATCACCTCGGTGATGTGGGTGATGCGGCGTGAACCGTCGCGCAGGCGCGCGGCCTGCACGATGACGTCGATCGAGGCGCAGATCATCTCGCGGATGGTGCGCGAGGGCAGAGAGAAACCGCCCATCGTGATCATCGATTCGCAGCGCGACAGGGCTTCGCGGGGATTGTTGGCGTGCAACGTTCCCATCGAGCCGTCGTGGCCGGTGTTCATGGCCTGCAGCAGGTCGAACGCCTCGGGTCCGCGGACTTCGCCGACGATGATGCGTTCGGGGCGCATACGCAGGCAGTTGCGGACCAGCTCGCGCATCGTGACCTGGCCCTCGCCCTCGATGTTGGGCGGTCGGGTTTCCAGCCGCACCACGTGAGGCTGCTGCAATTGAAGCTCGGCGGCGTCCTCGCAGGTGATGACGCGCTCGTCATGCTCGATATAGTTGGTCAGGCAGTTCAACAGGGTGGTCTTGCCGGAGCCGGTGCCGCCGGAAATCAGCACGTTGCAGCGGACGCGGCCGATGATCTGCAGGATCTGCGCGCCTTCCGGCGAGATCGCGCCGAACTTGACCAGCTGGTCAAGCGTCAGCTTGTCCTTCTTGAACTTACGAATGGTGAGCGCAGGGCCGTCGATTGCCAGCGGCGGAACGATGGCGTTGACACGGCTGCCGTCGGCGAGGCGGGCGTCGCAGATCGGGGAGGATTCGTCGACACGCCGGCCGACCTGGCTGACGATGCGCTGGCAGATGTTGAGAAGCTGCTGGTTGTCGCGGAAGCGGATGCCGGTCTTCTGGATCTTGCCGCCAACTTCGATGAACACCGTGCCGGCGCCGTTGACCATGATGTCGGCGATGTCGTCGCGCGACAACAGCGGCTCCAGCGGGCCGTAGCCGAGCACGTCGTTGCAGATGTCGTCGAGCAGCTCTTCCTGCTCGGCAATCGACATCACGATGTTCTTGATCGCGATGATTTCGTTAACGATGTCGCGGATTTCCTCGCGCGCGGACTCGCCGTCGAGCTTGGCGAGCTGGGCAAGGTCGATCGCCTCGATCAAGGCGCCGAAGATGGTCGCCTTGACCTGGTAGTAATTGTCGGAACGCCGCGCCTCCATGGTGGGGGCGGGCGGTGGCGGCGCCTTGGGCGCGATTGGGGGCGAAGCGACGGCCGGCGCGGCCATCTCGCGCGCAACGACCGGCGCAGCCGCCGGCTCCGGCGCCTGAATGGCGGGTTTCATTACCCGCGTATCACTATCATTTCCGCTACGCTTACCGAACACGATGGCACTCCACGCGGGCTGTCTACTTCTTGGCCCGCAACTTCTCGATCAAAGGTGACAGCAACGAACTCTTCGGCTTCTTGGTCTCGCCGCGGCCGGTGAGCCGCTGCGCGATCTGCAGAAACATCTCGGTGGTGCGATGAGTCGCGGAGATTTCCGCGATCATCTGGCCGTTATTGGCGGCCGAGCCGAAGATTTGCGGCTCGAACGGGATGGTGGCGATCGGGTGGTTTTCGATCGCCTTGGCGAACTCGGCGGCGGGGATCTCCGGCCGCTTCGGGATGCCGACCTGGTTGAGGCAGTAGAGCGGCGCGCGGTCGTTTGGCCGCGATGCCTTCAGGAGGTCGAAGATGTTCTTGGTGTTGCGCAGATTGGCGAGATCGGGCGCCGCGACGATCAGGATGTCGTCGGCCGCGATCAAGGCGCGCTTGGTCCATCCCGACCATTGATGGGGAACGTCGAGCACGATGCAGGGCATGGTGGTGCGAAGCGTGTCGAAGATCGAATCGAATGCCTCGGCGCCGAAATCGTAGACACGGTCGAGCGTCGCCGGCGCCGCCAGCAGGCTGAGATGATCGGTGCATTTCGACAGCAGGCGGTCGAGGAACGCGGTATCGATCCGGTCGGGCGAGAACACCGCGTCCGCGATGCCCTGCGGCGGATCCTGGTTGTAGTCGAGCCCGGCGGTGCCGAAGGCTAGGTCGAGATCGGCGACCACCGAATCCAGCGCCAGATCGCGCGCGATCGCCCAGGCGACGTTGTGGGCAACGGTCGATGCGCCGACGCCGCCCTTGGCGCCGACGACGGCGATGATGCGGCCGACGGCCTTGGCTTCCGGCGACGAGAACAGGTTGCAGACCGAGCGCACGACGTCGATGGCGTTGACCGGGGCGATGACGTAGTCGCTGACGCCGCGGCGCACCAGTTCGCGATAGAGCATGACGTCGTTGATGCGCCCGACCACGATCACGCGGGTTCCGGCGTCGCAAACGGAGGCGAGCTGGTCGAGTCCGGCGAGAATGTCGTTGCGGCCTTCGGTCTCCAGGATGATGACGTTCGGGGTCGGGGCCGAGCGGTAGGCCTCGATGGCGGCGGCCATGCCGCCCATCTGGATCTTGAGATGGGCCTTGCCCAGGCGGCGGTCTTCGCCCGCCGACTGCACCGCGGCCGCGGTTTCCACCGTCTCGCAGAAGGCTTGCACCGACACCCGCGGCGCCGGCGCGATGTGATCCTCGGTCGACGGCGCCGTGATTTCCGGCTGCAGCTGTTCTGTATTCTGGCGCGAGTAAGTGATCATTTGCCGGTATCGCTGAGTTTGGCCTTGTCGGCCTCGGGATAGGTGGTCGTGGTTGTCATGCCCTTGCGATATTTGTCGAAGGCGATGGCACGGCGCGGCGTAAAGGCTGGTGTTTCGGGACGCGGCTGCGCGAGATCGGCCGGATTGTCGACCATCGCCGCAAGATTGCGCTGATTGGCGCAGCCGAAATTGTAATAGGACTTGTTGTCGAAGTAGCTCTTGTTGTTGATCGACGGGCCGAGATCCTCCGGCCACAGCCCGCATGGGCCGGCCACTGCCGAAATCTTTGGATAGTTGAGGCGGATCGCAGCCATATGCCTGGGATCTTCGGGACGATACCGGCGGACATTGACAGCCCGCGGCGGCACGCCGGCGGCGGAGAAGGTCGCCTGGATCTCGCGCAATGAATCCTCGGCCGCCCGCGCATTCGGCGTATTGACGGGGATGTCGACGCTGATCGCGCCAGTGCCTTCGCGAAGCCAGGTCTGGGCCAGGTACATGACGTCGGCGCGCTGGGATGCGGAAAGGCCGCCGCGTCCGCGACCGACGAAAACGACGATCGAGCGGTCGGCTTCCTGGACCGCGATCGGGTGGCGCAGGCGGTAATCCTCGGGAACGCTGGCCGTCGTCGCGGGGTCGACAACGGCATGCTTGCAGGCGCCGAGCGCCACGGAAAGACCGATCAGCGCTCCCGTCAGGCGGAGCGCGCGCTTGCGATCGGCGGGTCTTGGGAATGTGCTCTGTGATGTCATCGTCCCGCCTCAGTCCGTAATAAAGCCGTAGGTGCCGCGATAATTCCGTGCCTTTTCGACGCGGCCCGGAACGCCGTAGATGCGATTGATGCTGCCGAGCAAGTCGGCCTGCGGGTCCGCCGCGGCGGCAAAGCCGTCGTCGGGGCGCGATAGGTCCTTCTGCGCCACCGCGCGGACCACGTATGGCGTGACCAGAACCATCAGTTCGGTCTGGTTGTTGACGTAGTCGCGGCTGCGGAACAGCGAGCCGAGAACAGGCAGTTGCGCCAGGCCGGGCAGGCCGTTGATGGCCTGCTTGGTCTGCTCCGCGATCAAGCCCGCCATGGCCATCGCGCCGCCCGAGGGAATCTCCAGCGTGGTTTCCGCGCGGCGGGTCTTGATCGAGGGAATGGTCAGCGAGTTCGTCGAGTTGTTGCTGAGAGCCTGCGTCAGCGTGATCGAGTTGTCGTTCGACAGTTCCGACACCTCGGTCATGACGCGAAGGCTGATCCGTCCTTCGGTCATCACCACCGGCGTGAAGTTGAGCGAAATGCCGAACTTCTTGAATGAAATCTGGGTCGTACAGACGCGCGTGACGGGATCGCAGGCATAGCCCGCGGGAACGGGAAATTCGCCGCCGGCAACGAAGGTCGCGGATTCACCCGAGATCGCGGTCAAGTTGGGCTCGGCCAGCGTGCGGACGACGCCGGCGCTCTCCATCGCGCGCAGCGTAGCCGTCACTGACGAAGTACCTCCGAACGTTCCCTGTGCCGAATTGCCCGGGACCAGCGAACGACCGAGCGCGGTGAACGGATTGGCATTGGTGAAGTTCACGACCGAGGTGCCGTAATTGAAACTGGCCGTGAGATCGATGCCCAACTGCTTGATGATATTGCGGGAGACCTCAGCGACCGTCACCTTCAGCATCACCTGGTCGCGGCCGCGGACCGCGATCGAATTGACGACCTTTTCGCTGCCGCCGACGAGGCGGGCGGCAATGTCGGCAGCCTGTTGCGCTTCGATCGGGCTTGCTGCGCTGCCGGTCAGCACGACGCCGTCGCCGACGCCTTCGATCAGGATGTCCGAATTCGGCAGCGACTGCTTCAGCGCGGCGCGCACGCCGTTGAGGTCGCGCTTGACCGCAATGTCATAGGCTGCGATCTGCGCGCCGGTGGAATCGAAGAAAACGATGTTGGTCTGGCCGACCGCGGCGCCGATGATATAGGCGCGCTGGGTCGTCCGCACGACTGCGTTGGCGACCTTGGGATCGGCGACCAGCACGTCCTTGATCTCGCGCGGCAGATCGACCACCATCGATTTACCGATCCCGAGCGAAACGAAACGCGCGTTCATCTGTCCTTCGGCGCCGACCGGAGCCATGGCGCGATAGTCGCTCGCCACCACTGGCGTCAGCGCCGGATTGAGCGTGAGAGCAGCCACGGCCGAAAACGACAGGGCGCGGACGATGAACGTTCGCATCATCGGCTGAATTTCCCTGCACTTCATATCGTGCGTCCTTTCGGTCACTTCTGCATTGTCTGCTGGCTGGCGACGCCATAACGGATGACGTTGAAATTTTCGCCGCGCCTGTTGCGTTGTTGTTCGTCCAGATCATCGACCGCGTTGACGTCGGCGATGCTGCGCAGCGCCAGCGTCAGCGTGCCGCTCTGGCGCGACCGCGCCAGCGTCTCGGCCTGCTCGGGCTTCAGTTCGAGGGTGACGGTCTTGCCGACCAGCGAGTTGGCGCCTTCTTTTTCCTTCGGCGCCTGGTCGATCGCGAGAACGCGAACATTGGAGAGAATGATTTCCGAACTGGAGACGTCCGGACCTCTGCCGTTGGCACTCCTCTCGCGCTTGGTGAGAAGCACGTCGACGCGGTCGTTCGGCAGGATGAAGCCGCCGGCGCCGGTTTCCGGGGAAATTTCGGTGGAAATGGCGCGGTAGCCGGCCGGCAGGATCGCCGCCATGAAGCCTGAGCCGTCGGCTTTCACCAGCTTCTGCTCGCGAATCGGCTCGCCCGCGATGAACGGGGAGCGCGCGATCGAGCCGGTGATTTCGTTGATGGCGTCAGCCTTGCTGGCCTTGTTGATGAAGTTGCTGCTAGCGGTTGCGGCCGGCCACATCTGCCATTGCAGATCGTCCGGCTTGACCGACTGGCCGAGGCCGATATCCGATTTCGCGACGAGAATTTCGACGGTCGGCATCTGCGCGACCGGCGCCGGCGCTGGCTTGTCGTCGGACCCGCTGGCGAGATAGGCGGCAATGCCGCCGGCGACGATCGCGATGGCCAGAACCACTATGCGTGGCTTATTCATACGCTTCACTTTCCACATTACGCTGCGACGCTTCCGCCGCCGTGATGGGAGTTGACCAGCTATTCGTCAAAGCATGGTTAATGAGGCGTGTGTAAATTGCCTTAACGGAAAGTTAGCGACGCCGGATCAGCGCATGGCGAGGTGAGTGAGGTCGACCGCCTTGATCCATTCGGTCTCCGGATAGACGATCAGCGCGCCAAGCGCGAGGGCGATGCCGTAGGGGATTCCGCTCTGCTTGTCGTGCAGCCGGTTCAGCCAGGCTTGTCCCGTGAGGAAGGATGGCAGCGGCCATTGCCGGAACTGAATCAGCAGGATCGTCAGCGCGCCGCCGAGCAGCGAGACATAGAGCAAATAATTGAGCAGATGGTCGAAGCCGAACCATAGTGCCACGCTGGCTGCGACCTTGGCGTCGCCGCCGCCCATCCATCCCATCGCGAAGCAGCCAAAGGCCACCACCAGAACGGCGGCGCCGGCGCCGAAATGCAGAAGGATGTCGTGCAGGCTCATGCCGCCCAGCACCGCAAGCGCGATGAAGCCGGCAATCAGCGCCAGCGACACCCGGTTCGAAATCGTCATCGTGAACAGGTCGCTCGCGGCAGCGAACGCCATCAGGGCCGGAAACAGCAGGAGGCGGGCGGTATCGAGGATCATGAAATCACGCTTGCTACGGTTGACCGGGATGCAGGCTCTGGCTGAGCCTAGCCATGAGAAATGAACAATCGGGAAACAGCGGAACGTTGCGCGGGCATGCCGCTTCCGGCAGCCGGCCGTCAGCTCCGGCGCGTGCGCGCTCTGACGAAAAACGAAAAAGGCCCCGGCTTGCCGGGGCCTTTAACGCTAGCTCGCAGCCGTCGCTTACTTCAGCGAGCTCGAGATCGTGTTGAAGTTCGTCGACAGCTTGGTGCCGAGACCGTTGACGGCGGTAATGATCGCGATCGCGATGCCGGCGGCAATCAGACCGTACTCGATGGCGGTGGCGCCGGACTCATCCTTCACGAAACGCGAAACGAGATTCTTCATAGATGATAACTCCTGTGTACACGTGGCTGGTCGAACTTAAGTTTGGTCTCGCCGGCGTTCTCAGCACCGTGACCATGGGCGTCACCCTAGGGTGCGACAATTTCGGCGCAGTTAATTCGAACGTCGAAAAATGCTTGGAACTTGCTGTTATTGAGCACAGTAAACGCTGCATTAAAGCGTTCGATAAAAATACAGGTGCGCCTTCGAAGCGTCTTCGTCGCGATCGCTTGTGCCCGCCGGCTCCTTTGATTCACGGCTCCTTAAGCGCGAGCGGATACCCCTTTTCAGGTGTGATCGAGCGAGGCCGTCATGTCGAGTTTGCCAATGGAAGTCATCGAGGTGGTCGGCCAGACGATGGCGAAGGTCGTTCCGGTCACGATCGTGCTCGCCGTTGTGTTCACGGTGCTCTCGCATTTCTGGGCCTGCAATCCAGGCAAACCTTGGTGGCGCAAGCGCGAGCTCATTACCGACATCTGTTACTGGTTCTTCGTGCCGGTGTTTGCGCGCATCTTCCGCATCGGCCTGCTGGTGATCGGCGCTTCAGTCGTCTTCAACATTCACGAGGTCGACGAACTGATCGCATTCTACGACAACGGCCATGGACCGCTGGCGCGGCTTCCGCTCTGGATGCAGGCGATACTGTTCCTCGTCGCGTCCGACTTCATGCTGTATTGGCTGCACCGCATGTTTCACGGCGGCGGGTTCTGGAAATATCACGCCATCCATCATTCCTCGGAAGATCTCGAGTGGATCTCGGCGGCGCGGTTTCACCCCGTCAACCTGTTCATCGGAACGATCCTGGTCGACGTCATCCTGCTGATGGCGGGCATATCGCCCAACATCATGCTGTGGGTGGGGCCGTTCACGACCTTCCACTCCGCCTTCGTTCACGCCAACCTGAACTGGACGCTCGGGCCGTTCAAATATGTGCTGGCCACGCCGGTCTTCCATCGCTGGCATCACACCTCGCTGGAAGAGGGCGGCAACACCAATTTTGCGGGCACCTTCCCGCTCTGGGACATTCTGTTCGGAACGTTTCGCATGCCCGAGAACCGGCTGCCTGAAACTTACGGCGTGGACGACCAGAAGGTCCCGACCGAGATTGGCGGGCAACTGGCCTATCCATTTCGTCACTAGGACCGGCCGGTAATTCGCATGAGCATCGAAGCGGAGGCGATCCAGAAGGAGAAAACCTTCAGCCTTGCCGACGTTCCGGCATGGCTGTGGCTCGGCATCGGCATCTACGCGCTGTTGCTGGTCCGCGGCGGGGCGCTTCTGAACGATTCCGATACCTACTGGCAGATCGCCGTGGGACAGTGGATCCTCGACCATCAAGCCTTGCCGCGCGTCGACATCTACTCCTTCACAAAGACCGGAGAGTCGTGGACGTCGTCGTCCTGGCTGGCGCAGGTGCTGTATGCGGTGAGCTACAATCTGGCGGGCTGGACCGGGCCGGTGGTTCTCGCCGCGAGCTCAATCGCCGCAACCTTCGCGTTGTTTGCCCACATTCTCGGCCGCCGCATCTCCGCCGGCTATGCGATCATGGTCGCGATCGCGGCGCTGGTGCTCTCGATGGGACATTTTCTGGCGCGCCCGCACGTGCTGGTGCTGCCGATCATGCTGGCCTGGGCGTACGGGCTGATGTCGGCAAGCGAGCGCGGTCAGGCACCGTCGGCATTGCTGTTGCCGTTGCTGGCGTTGTGGGCAAACCTGCACGGCGGGTTCGTGTTCGGCCTCGTGCTGGTCGGCGCGTTCGCGCTGGATGCGCTGTGGAATGCCGAGCGCGCGCAGCGCAGGTCGGTGACGCTGCGCTGGGCAGCGTTCGGCGTCGGCGCGCTGCTGGCCTGCTGCGCCACGCCTTACGGTTGGGGATCGATCCTCGCCGCCCGCAGGATCCTGGATCTCGGCGAACTCCTGCATCTGATCTATGAATGGATGCCGGCGGACTTCAGCAAATTCGGCGCGTTCGAGATGGCGATCCTCATGCTGATCGCCGGCGCGCTCCACGGCGGCGTCAAGCTCACGCCGCCGCGGATCGCGCTGGTGCTCGGCCTGCTGCACATGGCGCTGTCGCATGTCAGGAACGTCGAAATCTTTGCGCTGCTGCTGCCGATCGTGGTGCTCGCACCGGTGGCCTCGCAGTTTGCGCTGCGGCCGGCTTGGTCTGCCCGCACCGGTGCCCCGATGTCCGTGGTGGCGGCGGTAATCGCCCTGCTCGGTGGCTGGACGTGGCTGCTGGCAGCCAACACCGCTTTCGCGCCACCCCAAAACCATTCGCCGGCGGCGGCTGTCGATGCGCTGATGGCGCATAATCCGAAGCGGGTTCTCAATGATCTCCCGTTCGGCGGCTATCTGATCTGGCGGCAGATCCCGGTCTTCATCGACGGGCGTGCCGAGCTCTACGGCGAAGCCTTTGAGATGGCCTATTACCGCGCGATGCAGCTCAAGGACGTGAACGAGCTCCTGAATATTCTCAACACCTGGCAGATCGATGCCGTGCTGCTGACGCCCTTCACGCCGGCGGCCAGCCTGCTTGATCACACCGCCGGCTGGCGGCGCGTCTACGCCGATGGCAACGCGGTGTTGCACGTCCGTACCGCCGGCACGCCATGACACGGCGCAACCAGTCGCTGGATCTTCTGCGCGGCGTGGCCATCCTGCTGGTCGTCCTGGTGCACTGCCAGGAAGAGTCTACCGGCGTCGTTCCCGGCCTGACCTGGTTTGCCAAGAACTACGGCGGGCTCGGCGTCCAGCTCTTCTTCATCATCAGCGGCTATACGATGATGCTGACATTTGGCGACAGGCTCGATCTGGCCGCCGCCCGCTCGTTCTATATCCGGCGTTTCTTCCGGATCGCGCCGCTGTTCTGGGTCGCCATTGTTTTTTATCTGCTGGCGACGCGCGGCCGCGGCATCACGAACTTTGCGCCGGACGGCGTCGGCGTGAGCGAGGTGCTGCTGACATTCCTCTTCCTGCACTCGTGCAGCGTCACCGCCTACAATTCGGTCGTTCCGGGCGGCTGGAGCATTGCGGTGGAAATGCAGTTCTATCTGCTGTTTCCGCTTCTGATCTATCTGTTCCGCCGCCGCAACGGCGCCACGTTGTGCTACGCGTCGATCGCACTTGTGAGCGTTATCGGACAATTGGCCGTCGAGCCCTATCTGATTCCGCGGCTGGCGGCGTCGCTGCCCGCCAGCCAGGCGTATCTGGCTGAGGGCGTCTTCACCAGCTGGCTGCCGCGCCAGGTGATCTGCTTCGGCTTCGGTATCCTGCTGTATGACTATATCGAGCTGAAGAACAGGCCGACATTCGCCGTGCTGCTTCTGCTCGGCGCTGCGCTGATCGTCACGCCGCAGGGCGCCGAAATCGCGCTGCTGGCTGCATTCGCGTTCGGTGTCCTGATCTCGAACGTCTCGCTGTCGTGGATGACGGTGCTGGGACGTCACTCCTACGCCATCTATCTCGTTCATTTTGCCGTGGTGTCGCTGATAGCCGGACTGGTCCCGGTGGGCCTGGTGCCGCTGTTCCTGCTGGTCTCCGCCGTGTCACTGGCATTCAGCTATTATCTGATCGAGCCCCGGATCGAGCGTCCCTTCAACCGGCTGGGCCACGCATTGGCGTCGGCCGGCGGTGCCCCGAAAGCCGTCGTGACGACCGCCTGAGGCCGCCGACGGCCGTCCAAACTGGCGGCGAGGCGGGGATTCTGCTACGCCGGTCGAAATGAACCTGCCGACCGAAATCGTCGAAATGTTCGGCCAGACCTTGGCCAAGGTGGTGCCCGTCACGATCGCGCTGGCGCTGCTGTTCTCGCTACTTTCGCATTTCTGGGCCTGCAATCCCGGTAAGCCCTGGTGGCGCAAGCGCGAGCTTGTCACCGACATCTGCTACTGGTTCCTGGTGCCGCTGTTTGCGCGCGTGTTCCGCATCGGGCTGCTCGTGCTCGGGGCCGCCCTGCTGTTTGGAATTCGCGATGCCGACGAACTGATCGCCTTCTACGACAACGGCCACGGCCCATTGTCGACGCTGCCCTTGTGGCTGCAGGCGATCCTGTTCCTGGTCGCCGCCGATTTCATCATGTACTGGCTGCACCGCATGTTCCATGGCGGCGGGTTCTGGAAATACCATGCCATCCATCATTCCTCGGAGGACGTTGACTGGATCTCGGCGGCGCGCTTTCACCCCGCCAACCTGCTGCTGGGGACCATCGGGGTCGACGTCGCGCTGCTGCTGGCCGGCATTTCGCCGGGCGTGATGCTCTGGCTCGGGCCGTTCAACATCTTTCATTCGGCCTTCGTTCACGCCAACCTCAACTGGACGCTCGGGCCGTTCAAATACGTCGTGGCGACTCCGGTGTTTCACCGTTGGCACCACACCGCCCGCGAAGAGGGCGGCGATACCAATTTCGCAGGCACCTTTCCGCTCTGGGACCTCCTGTTCGGGACCTTCCGGATGCCGAAAGACCGCCTGCCGGAGCATTATGGCGTCGACGACCAGGTCTCGTTTCCCCGCGAGATCGTCGGGCAGCTGGCCTACCCATTCCGCAAGTAGGTAAATGGCGGATTTCTTGCCGCCGGGCGGCGGCCTATTTGCCCTTTGTTCATGAATTGTCGTCAGATTCACCCTGTCGGGCGCCGGTTCCGCTGTGTATCCGCCATTGCCGGCATGTTGATGCCCCGGGGTAGAGTATGTCGTTCAAGTTTCCGCGTATTCGCGCACGCGCGCGTTTTGGATTGCGTTCGCTCGTTGCAGGAATCCTGCTGTGGCCGGCCGTCTGCCTGGCCTCGCCCGATCCCGACCGCATAGCCGTCTATGTCGATCAGGCGAAGCTTGTGAAGCTTCCTGCCAAGGTCTCCACCATCGTGGTTGGAAACCCGCTGATTGCGGACGTGACGCTGCAGAGCGGCGGCATCGTCGTGGTTACCGGCAAGGGCTACGGCGCGACCAACTTCATCGCCATGGACCGCAACGGCGAGGTGCTAGTGGATCGCCAGATCCAGGTCGAGGGCCCGTCCGATCAGCTCGTCACCGTCTACCGCGGCGTTGATCGGGAGTCCTATAGCTGCATGCCGATCTGCCAGCGCCGCGTCACCCTCGGCGACGGCGTGAACTACTTCCAGACCGCAATCAGCCAGGCCGGTTCGCTCTCGGGCCAGGCTGCGGGAGCCGCGGCGGCTGGCATCAGGTGAGTCTGTTGCGGTAGAGAACCCGCCGGCAATCTCCGGCGGGCTCGCGGCAGGGTTAAGAGACGGTTGACGCAGCGGGTCGTTCTGGCTGGATCGGCCGAAACAATTCGACAATCAGTTTCGGATAGATTTTTGCGGCAATCCCCTCGCGATCTGAGGTCTCGTCGATGCCGCCCTCCACACCGCCCAAGCCAAACATTCTGCGCCGGTTTCGTCACAATCGAAGGGGCACGGCCGCCGTCGAGTTCGCGCTGGTCGCGCCGATATTCTTCGGCGTCCTGTTCGCGATCATCGAACTGGCGCTGGTGTTCTTTGCCAGCCAGATTCTCGAAACGGTGACGCAGGATACGTCGCGTCTGATCTTGACCGGCCAGGCGCAGAACTCCTCCTTCACCCAGGCGCAATTCAAGAACGCCGTTTGCGCCAAGCTCACCATCATGTTCGACTGCGTCAACGGCATCTCGATCGACGTGCAGAGCTACAAGGCGTTTTCCAGCGTCAACGTTTCCGACCCGATCGTTGCGGGAAATTTCGTTCCTCCGAACAATTATCTGCCGGGCGGACCCGGCGACATCGTCGTCGTGCGGCTGTTCTACAAATGGCCGCTGTTCGTCACCGGCCTCGGCTTCAATGTCGCGAATATCGGCCTAAACCAGCGGCTGTTGACGGCGACCGCCGCGTTCCAGAACGAACCTTACTAGGGCCAAGGTAATGAAACCGATGAGCACAATCTGGCTTCGCATGCGCCGCCAGGCATTCGAGTTGCGGGGCAACAACAGCGGTGTGGCGGCCGTCGAATTCGCCATGATCATTCCGCTCATGGCGATGCTGCTCGTGGGAACCAACGAGTTCTCGGCCGGCGTCGCCATCGACCGCAAGGTGACGATCATGGCGCGCACGCTGTCGGATCTGACGTCCCAGAACGAGAAGGTCACCGATGCGCAGTTGACCAACTTCTTCAATGCCAGCAAGGCGGTCATGACGCCTTATGCGTCGGCTCCGGTGGAGGGGACGATCACCGAACTCTGGATCAATCCGACCACGCTGAAGGCGCGGGTGCAGTGGAGCAAAGGCGCCAACGCGCACTCCGCGGGCGACATCATCGAGATTCCGGAGGCGCTCAAGATCGCCGGCACCTACCTGATCTACAGCGAGGTGAAATACAAATATATTCCCAGTGTCGCCTGGTTCCTCAACAAGGCGAATGGCATCACGCTGAGCGATGTCACCTTCACCCGTCCGCGCCAGTCGCTTTGCGTGATGTACAACACCACTGTCTGCGAACAGAAATGAGACGCCTGCGCCGGGCGAACTGCCGGGAAAATTATGAGATGAAAAAGGCCGCGCCATGGGCGCGGCCTTTTGATTTATTCGGCTGAATTGTTCAGCGGCGGTCTTCGGGACGCTGTCGCATGCGACCCGAAAATCGCTTATCCGGCGGCGCGCAGATTGTCGGCCGAAGATTTGCCAGAGCGGCGATCTGCCACGATTTCGTAGGAGATCTTCTGGCCTTCACGCAACGTTCCGAGGCCGGCACGCTCGACAGCGCTGATGTGCACGAACACGTCATTGCCGCCGTCATCCGGCTGGATGAAGCCATAGCCCTTGGTTGCGTTAAACCACTTCACGGTTCCCATGCTCACTGGGGTAGTCCCTTCTCAGATATACAAGTCGTAGCCCACCCTTCGATGGGCTGGTGAGATCGAATTTTTGGAAGGGTCGTCAGCGTCTAAACCGGCTGTACCGGTGGATAGCTAATGTCGTCCGGCCGAAAATCGATGGCTAATATTATTCGATAGTAGTGGTCAAAACAATCCTGACGTGCACGATTTTTTGATTCGGTCGGCCAGCCGGCCGCGACCGCGCACGATATGAGCGTATCGGGCGCGTTTTCGCAGATGTTAAGGAATCATTTACCGGCGACGGAACTGTCCGCCGCGCGGTGGCGCACCGCGTGGGGCGCCGGGATTGCTGGGACGCTCGTCCTTGTGACGGAAGATCAGGCGTCCTTTCTCCAGGTCGTAGGGTGACATTTCGATCGTGACCCGATCGCCTGCGAGCGTCTTGATCCGGTTCTTCTTCATCTTGCCCGCGGTATAGGCAACAATCTCGTGTCCGGCATCGAGCTGCACGCGATAGCGCGCGTCGGGAAGGATTTCGGTCACCAGTCCTTCGAACTGGATCAGCTCTTCTTTAGCCATGGTGGTCTCCAGGTCGATCGAGGCTAGCGCTGCGGTCGGTGGCTACGGTTCGGTTGATTATTCGGACGGCTCTCGCGATGCAAGAAGGCAACGCCTTGAATGCCTTCGCTGTGGCCGACGTGCGGCTGACGCGGCGACTCATGCCGGTTCGGCTGCGGCGCGGCATTATTACCACCACCGCGGCGTCGTCGGCGAGGGCCTTTTGACGGTTGCTGCTCATTGGAACGGCCGGCATGGGCGCGCGGCGCGGACCGCCCGTTCCGGTGCTGGGCAGAGTGATGCGCGGCTGCCGGAGCGGCGTCGCGGCCCCCCGGCGTGCGGCGGTCTTCCCGCGGCAGCGCAATACGGATCAGCCGCTCGATGTCGCGCAGATAGCCCATCTCCTCGGCGCCCGCGATCAGTGAGATCGCGACGCCTTCCCTGCCAGCGCGGGCAGTGCGGCCGATGCGGTGGACATAGGTTTCGGGAACGTTGGGCAGGTCGAAATTCACGACGTGGCTAATGCCGTCGACGTCGATACCGCGGGCGGCGATGTCGGTGGCGACCAGGGTGCGGATCTCGCCGGAGCGGAACGCCGCCAGCACGCGTTCCCGGTGGTTCTGCGACTTGTTGCCGTGAATGGCGTTGGCCTCGATGCCGGCCTTGGCCAGCACCTTCACCACCTTGTCGGCGCCGTGCTTGGTGCGGGTAAACACCAGCGCACGGTCGACAGGTTCCTGCTTCAGGAGCTGCGCCAGCACCGCCGGTTTGGCGGCGAAATCGACCTGGATGATGCGCTGGGCGATCCGGTCGGCCGTCGAGGCCACCGGCGTTACCGCTACCCGCGCCGGGTCGCGCAGCATGGATTCGGCGAGTTCCGCGATATCCTTCGGCATGGTGGCCGAGAAGAACAGCGTCTGCCGCTTGATCGGCAGCTTGGCGACGACTTTGCGGATGTCGTTGATGAAGCCCATGTCGAGCATGCGGTCGGCTTCGTCGAGCACCAGGAACTCGACCTGGTTCAGCTTCAGCCCGTTGCTCTGGACGAGATCGAGCAGGCGGCCGGGGGTGGCCACCATCACTTCCACGCCCTGCATGACCGAACGGACCTGCCGGCCCATCGGCACGCCGCCGATCGCCAAGGCCGAGGTCAGGCGGATGTGCCGGCCATAGGCGTTGAAGCTGTCGAGGATCTGGCCCGACAATTCGCGGGTGGGAGACAGCACGAGCACGCGGCAGCTCTTCGGCTGCGGCCGGACACGGTTCTCCATGATCCGGTGCAGGATCGGCAGCGCGAAGGCCGCGGTCTTGCCGGTTCCGGTCTGGGCGATGCCGACGACGTCACGGCCGGTCATTGCGATGGGAACGGTCTGGGCCTGGATGGGCGTGGGCGTGTGGTAATTTTCTTCCTTGAGTGCACGCGAGATGGGATCGGCGAGGCCGAAATCCTGAAAGGAGGTCAAAAGGATGGTTCTTTCCATAAAAGAGCAGGCGCCCGGCGGTGTCAGCCAGGGAGCGCGCGAGTGTGTCAGAGACACCCGCGTGTTTGGGGCGTCGGTTTTGCTAGCTGAAGGGGGCAAGCCAGAAACCGCAAAACGGGATCAGAACACGCGGCTCGCAGGGACCTGATGATTCTCTAGGTCACGCGGATCATATGGAGCAGTTGCACGGCGCTTTCAAGGTGAATTCCGCGCCTGTCGCCCGCGCGGTTAAGGAAACCGATCGTGTGCCGCGCGTCAGCTCCAAACGACCAAAATTCGTGCAAGAAATTTAGCCAAATTGCGACTTTTGCATAAAAAATAGATAGTTTGCCGCCAAAGCATACATTTTTGCAGTCCAATAAATAGGCATATCTGCTTTCAACGCTTTTCGCATAGCCGGAAATTCCGAGCGATTATAGGGGCTTATCCCGTACTAAAGCCGTGGCATGGTTCTTGCGATTCCCTTAACGCAGGCGGCCGTGGGGCCGTTCGCAGCGTTAAACGCCTGCGTCAGGGAGATGACATTTCATGCTTACAAAATTGACTCACGAGATAGCGACGCTGAGCCGCCGCCGCTGGCTGGCGGCCACCGCCGGCCTGGTTCTGGGTCTGGCGGCGTTCTCGAACGCCAAGGCACAGGAGACCATCAAGGTCGGCGTCCTGCATTCGCTCTCCGGCACCATGGCCATCAGCGAAACCACGCTGAAGGACACCATCCTCTTCCTGATTGAGGAGCAGAACAAGAAGGGCGGCGTGCTCGGCAAGAAGCTCGAAGCCGTCGTCGTCGACCCCGCGTCGAACTGGCCGCTGTTTGCCGAAAAGGCCCGCGAGCTGATCACCAAGGACAAGGTTTCGGTCGTGTTCGGCTGCTGGACCTCGGTGTCCCGCAAGTCCGTGCTCCCGGTGTTCAAGGAGCTGAACTCGATCCTGTTCTACCCCGTGCAGTACGAGGGTGAGGAGAGCGAGCGCAACGTGTTCTACACCGGTGCAGCGCCGAACCAGCAGGCGATCCCCGCGGTCGACTACCTGATGAAGGACGAGAAGGTGAAGCGCTGGGTGCTGGCCGGCACTGACTACGTCTATCCGCGCACCACCAACAAGATCCTCGAAGCCTACTTGAAGTCGAAGGGCGTCAAGCAGGAAGACATCATGATCAACTACACGCCGTTTGGTCATAGCGACTGGCAGACGATCGTGGCCGACATCAAGAAGTTCGGCTCGGCCGGCAAGAAGACCGCTGTGGTCTCCACCATCAACGGCGACGCCAACGTTCCCTTCTACAAGGAGCTCGGCAACCAGGGCATCAAGGCGACCGACATTCCGGTTGTCGCGTTCTCGGTCGGTGAAGAAGAACTCGCCGGCATCGACACCAAGCCGCTGCTCGGCCATCTCGCCGCCTGGAACTACTTCCAGTCGATCAAGTCGCCGGAGAACGAGAAGTTCATCAAGGCGTGGCAGGCCTACACCAAGAATCCGAAGCGCGTGACCAACGATCCGATGGAAGCCCACGTCATTGGTTTCGACATGTGGGTCAAGGCGGTCGAAAAGGTGAAGTCGACCGATCCGGACAAGGTGATCGACGCACTGCCCGGCATCGAAGCCAAGAACCTGACCGGCGGCACCTCCAAGATGCTTCCGAACCATCACATCACCAAGCCGGTGTTCATTGGCGAAATCAAAGCCAACGGCCAGTTCGACGTGGTGTGGAAGACCCCGGGCCTGGTGGCCGGCGATGCCTGGTCGAAGGAGCTCGACGGCTCCAAGGACCTGATCGGCGATTGGGTCGGCAAGAAGTGCGGCAACTACAACACCAAGACCAACAAGTGCGGCGGTCAGGGCTCCTGATCTCGATCTGATCCGACAGGATATGATCTCGATCTGATCGATCTGATCCGAAAGGATCATGATGCCTGACTTGCAACAAAAAAACTTCCAATAAACTTCCAAGAGAACTTGAACTAGAAGCAAGAACGGAGAAGGCGGCGATGCCGCCGCCTTCTCCCCACACTCCTGCCGGGGCGTATCGTGTCTGCCAATTTCCTTGACCGTTTTCGCGCGGTTCTGCTCGCCATTCTGCTCGCCGCTTCCTTTGCCGTGCCGGCGATGGCCGGTCCGTTCGAGGATGCGGTCGCCAAATTCGCCAACGATGATTTCTCCGACACCGACGAGGCGATCGGCGCAGTCGCGACCTCGGGCAATGCGCTCGCCTTTCTCATCATCAGCGCGCTGCAGGACGGCCGTCTGTCGGCCGATCCCGACACCAAGAAGGTTTTCGTCACCGGCGCCGACGGCAAGATCATCGACGCCGCGACCGGCGCGGCCGTCGACAAGCTGCCCGACAATGCAGCTGCCGTCCGTCTCAACAACCGCCTGCGCCGCGCTGTGGAGGCTGCGCTCGGCGGCCTGACGCTGTTGTCGCCCGATCCCGCCAAGCGCATCGCCGCCGCGCAGTCGGTCTTCAAGAGCCACGACGAGAATGCGTTACCCGTGATCGACGGCGCACTGGCCAAGGAAACCAACAAGGCCGTCAAGGCGGCCTTCACCGAAGCCCGCGCCGCCATCCTGCTCTACAAGGGCGATGCGACCGAGGTGGAAAAGTTAGAGGCCGTCGCCATCGTCAAGGCGAAGGGCGACCAGGAAGCGATGGCTCTCCTGACCGGGCTTGGCAGCGATGTGCCGCCCAATGTCGCGCGCGCCGCGGCCAGCGCGATCGCCTCGATCCAGAGTAATCTGCAGATGTGGTCGATGGTGCAGAACGCCTGGTACGGCCTGTCGCTCGGCTCGGTGCTGCTGCTTGCCGCGATTGGGCTCGCCATCACCTTCGGCGTCATGGGTGTCATCAATATGGCCCATGGCGAGATGGTGATGATCGGCGCCTACACCACCTTCGTGGTGCAGGAGGTCATCCGCACCCGTTATCCCGGCCTGTTCGACTACTCGCTACTGATCGCGGTACCGCTGGCCTTCCTGGTGGCCGGAGCGATCGGCGTCCTGATCGAGCGCGGCATCATCCGCTTCCTCTACGGCCGCCCGCTGGAAACGCTGCTGGCGACCTGGGGCCTCTCACTGGTGCTGCAGCAGGCCGTGCGTACCATGTTCGGTCCTACCAACCGCGAGGTCGGCAATCCCTCCTGGATGAGCGGCGCGTTCGAACTCGGCCAGATCACCATCACCTACAACCGGCTCTGGATCCTCTGCTTCACGCTGGCGGTGTTCGTCATCCTGCTGGCGATGCTGCGCTACACGGCGCTCGGGCTCGAGATGCGCGCGGTCACTCAAAATCGCCGCATGGCGGCGTCGATGGGCATCGCTACCTCGCGCGTCGATGCGCTGACCTTCGGCCTCGGTTCGGGCATTGCCGGGATCGCGGGCGTGGCGCTGTCGCAGATCGACAATGTCAGCCCCAATCTCGGCCAGAGCTACATCATCGACAGCTTCATGGTGGTCGTGTTCGGCGGCGTCGGCAATCTCTGGGGAACGCTGGTCGGCGCCTTCACGCTCGGCATCGCCAACAAGTTCCTGGAGCCGGTGGCGGGCGCCGTGCTCGGCAAGATCGCCATTCTGGTGCTGATCATCCTGTTCATCCAGAAGCGTCCGCGCGGCCTGTTCGCGCTCAAGGGCCGGGCGGTGGAAGCATGACGCCGCATGTCCTGACGCGCTCGCTGGACCGCAGCGCCACCATATTCCTCGTCATCGTCGCGGCGCTCGGCGTGCTGATCCCGCTTTCCAACCTTCTGATGCCGGCCGGCTCGGCGCTGCAGGTGCCGACCTATCTGGTCGCGCTGTTCGGCAAATATGCCTGCTACGCGATTCTCGCGCTCTCGATCGATCTGATCTGGGGCTATTGTGGCATTCTCTCGCTCGGCCATGGCGCGTTCTTCGCGCTCGGCGGCTACGCGATGGGCATGTACCTGATGCGCCAGATCGGCAGTCGCGGCGTCTACGGCAATCCGATCCTGCCCGACTTCATGGTGTTCCTGAACTATCCGCAGCTGCCCTGGTACTGGCACGGCTTTGATATGTTCTGGTTCGCCGCGCTGATGGTGCTGCTGGTCCCGGGTCTCCTGGCGTTCTGCTTCGGCTGGCTCGCCTTCCGATCTCGCGTCACCGGCGTCTATCTCTCGATCATCACGCAGGCGATGACCTACGCGCTGCTGCTGGCGTTCTTCCGCAACGATTTCGGCTTTGGCGGCAACAACGGCCTGACCGACTTCAAGGACATTCTGGGCTTCAATGTGCAGGCCGACGGCACCCGTGCGGCCCTTTTCGCATTGAGCTGCCTGGCGCTGATCCTCACCTTCCTGATCTGCCGCGCGGTGGTCACCTCCAAACTCGGCAAGGTGCTGATCGCGATCCGCGATGCCGAATCGCGCACGCGCTTCCTCGGCTACCGCGTCGAGTCCTACAAGCTGTTCGTGTTCACACTGTCGGCCTGCATGGCCGGTGTCGCCGGTGCGCTCTACGTGCCGCAGGTCGGCATCATCAATCCGAGCGAATTCGCGCCGGGCAATTCGATCGAGGCGGTGATCTGGGTCGCCGTTGGCGGCCGCGGCACGCTGGTGGGCGCAGCCCTCGGCGCCGTCGTCGTCAATTACGCCAAGACCTTCTTCACCTCGGGCCCGCTTGCGCCGTACTGGCTGTTCATGCTGGGCGCGCTGTTCATCCTGGTGACGCTGCTGCTGCCGAAGGGCATCGTCGGCACCTTCAGCGCCTGGCGGGAGTCCCGCAAGGCGACGGAAGCGGCTAATGCCGAAAGTGCCGCGCTCGAGGACGGCGTCGGCGAACCGAAGCCCGCGGAGTAAGCGCATGAGTGTCATGGAGGGAAGGACCACTTCGGCGCTGCTCTATCTCGACGGCGTGCACGTCTCGTTCGACGGCTTTCACGCCATCAACAATCTCTCGCTGACGCTCGAGCCCGGCGAGATGCGCGCCATCATCGGCCCCAACGGCGCCGGCAAGACCACGATGATGGACATCATCACCGGCAAGACCAAGCCGGACGAGGGCACGGTGCTGTTCGACGGCATGACCGACTTGACGCGTCTCGATGAGACCCGCATCGCCGAACTCGGCATCGGCCGCAAATTCCAGAAGCCGACGGTGTTCGAGAGCCAGACCATCGAGGACAATCTGCTGCTCGCGCTCAATGTCGATCACAGCGTCAAGGGCACGCTGTTCTGGCGCGGCAACGGGGTCGAATCTGAGCGGATCGACCGCGTGCTGGAAACCATTCGCTTGACCAATGCCCGCAATCGTCTGGCAGGAAGCCTGTCGCACGGCCAGAAGCAGTGGCTGGAGATCGGCATGCTGCTTGCGCAGGATCCAAAACTGCTGCTGGTCGACGAACCCGTCGCGGGCATGACCGACGTCGAAACCCATCAGACCGCGGAGCTGTTGAAGGAAATCAACAAGGAAAAGACGGTCATGGTGGTCGAGCACGACATGACCTTCGTCCGCGAGCTCGGCGTCAAGGTGACCTGCCTGCACGAAGGCACGGTGCTGGCCGAAGGGACCATCGATCAGGTCTCGTCGAACGAGCGGGTGATCGAAGTGTATCTGGGGCGCTGATCCATGCTGAAGGTCGACAACATCAGCCTTTACTACGGCGCGGCGCAGGCGCTGCGTGGCGTCTCGCTGTCCGCCGAGCCGGGCAAGGTGACTTGCGTGCTCGGGCGCAACGGCGTCGGCAAGACTTCGCTGCTGCGCGCCCTCGTCGGGCAATATCCGATTGCGGGCGGCTCGATCACGCTCGAAGGCAACGACATCACCGGCTTGAAGCCGTACGAGCGCGCACGGCGCGGCATCGGCTTCGTGCCGCAGGGCCGCGAGATCTTTCCGCTGCTGACGGTGGAGGAAAATCTCAAGACCGGCTTCGGCCCGCTCAAGCGTGACGACCGCCATATCCCCGACGACGTGTTCTCGCTGTTTCCCGTGCTGAACACGATGCTGGGCCGGCGCGGTGGCGACCTCTCCGGCGGGCAACAACAGCAACTGGCGATCGGCCGCGCGCTGGTGATGCGGCCAAAGCTGTTGCTGCTCGACGAGCCGACCGAGGGCATCCAGCCGTCGATCATCAAGGACATCGGCCGCGCCATCTCCTATCTGCGCAGCCTCGGCAACATCGCGATCGTGCTGGTCGAACAATATCTCGACTTTGCCTGCGAGCTCGGCGACAATTTTGCTGTCATGGACCGCGGCGCGGTGAAGTTTGCCTGCGACCGCTCCAACCTCGATCCCGCCGAGATCAGCCGCCAGATGGCGCTGTGAACCTCGTGTATCGGGGTGCGTCGTAACGTCGTTTGGGGGACGGATGCAGGCCGAAACTGCGCGCGGGACTTCAGCCACCTTCGCGGCCAACCGGGCACAGGGCGCGGTTCGGTTCGGCGTGCATCTTAACGACGGTGTCACGCGCCGCGGCGACCTGCATGAATCCGGCTCGCTGCGCGTGCGGTTTCCTTCCCCTGAAGCAGAAGGGCTGTCGGGCGTGTTCGTCAACACCGCCGGCGGAATCGCAGGCGGCGACCGCTTCGATATCGATATCGCGGCAGGCGAGGGGGCACGGCTGACGCTGACGACGGCGGCGGCCGAGAAGGTCTATCGCGCGCCCGGCGCTGCTGCTCAACTGAGCATCGCCCTGAAGGCCGAGGCCGGTGCGCATCTCGCCTGGCTGCCACAGGAGACCATCCTGTTCGACCGTGCGCGGATCATCAGGCGGATCGATATCGACCTAGCCGAGGACGCTTCGCTTCTGCTTTGCGAAATCGTGGTGTTCGGCCGCGCGGCGATGGGCGAAACCATGCAGCATGGCGAATTCGTCGATCGCTGGCGGCTACGCCGCGGCGGTCGCCTCGTGTTTGCGGAGACCGTTCGGCTCGATGGTGACATCGGCGCGAAACTGGTGCGACCTGCCGTTGCGAAAGGCGGTGCAGCTATTGGTACCGCGCTGATTGTGCCCGGCGACGAGACCATCGTGGAGCGGATCCGCGAGGCATCGGAGACATTCGGCGGCGAGGTCGGCATCTCCTGCTGGAATGGATTTGCAATGGCGCGCTTCTGTGCCCAAGATGCGGCGCGGCTGCGTGCCGACATGATGGCGGTGCTTGGCCGTGCCAGCAGCACAGCGCTGCCAAGACTTTGGCTAAACTAAAGGCTGTGGCTCAACTAGGTCTATCAATTACCAGAGTGCTCGCATGAATCTCTCCCCCCGCGAAAAGGACAAGCTCTTGATCTCGATGGCGGCCATGGTGGCGCGCCGCAGGCTCGAGCGCGGCGTCAAGCTCAACCACCCCGAGGCGGTCGCAATCATCTCCGATTTCATCGTCGAGGGCGCGCGCGACGGCCGCACCGTCGCCGAACTGATGCAGGCCGGCGCCCAGGTCATCACCCGCGCGCAGTGTATGGACGGTATTCCCGAAATGATCCACGACATCCAGGTCGAGGCGACATTTCCCGACGGCACCAAGCTCGTCACCGTGCATGAGCCGATCCGATAGGAGCACCAGATGATCCCCGGCGAACTCTTCATCAAGGACGGCGAGATCGAGCTCAACGCCGGCCGCAAGACGGTGACGCTTACCGTCGCCAACTCTGGCGACCGTCCGATCCAGGTCGGCTCGCACTACCACTTCTTCGAAACCAACCCGGCGCTGAAATTCGACCGTAGACGCGCCCGCGGCATGCGTCTCGACATCGCCGCCGGCACCGCGGTCCGCTTCGAACCCGGCCAGACCCGCGACGTCCAACTCGTCGCCCTCGCCGGCAAACGCACCATCTACGGTTTTCGCGGCGAGGTCATGGGCAAGCTGTGATCTGCAGGGACGCGCTGTGATCTATGGTGAGGTGAGCACACTTCTCAGGCTCCCGCCCCCTTGCGGGGTCCGAGGCGAGCGAAGCTCGCTCTCGAGGTTGGGGAGAGGGGTGGCCACGAGTCGCAATGTCGATGATTGAATTCAGATTGAAGGCTGGAGTCTGACATGTCCGTAAAAATCAAACGTAGCGTCTATGCCGACATGTTCGGGCCGACCACCGGCGACAAGGTGCGCCTCGCCGATACCGATCTCATCATCGAGGTGGAAAAGGATTTCACCACCTATGGCGAGGAGGTGAAGTTCGGCGGCGGCAAGGTGATCCGCGACGGCATGGGACAGTCACAAGTCACCAACAAGCAGGGCGCGGCCGATACCGTCATCACCAACGCGCTGATCGTCGACCACTGGGGCATCGTCAAGGCCGACGTCGCGATCAAGGAAGGCATGATCAGTGCCATCGGCAAGGCCGGCAATCCCGATATCCAGCCCAATGTGACCATCGTCATAGGCCCCGGCACCGACGTCATCGCGGGGGAGGGGAAAATCCTCACCGCCGGCGGGTTCGACAGCCACATCCATTTCATCTGCCCACAGCAGATCGAGCACGCGCTGATGTCCGGCGTCACCTCGATGCTCGGCGGCGGCACCGGTCCCTCGCACGGCACCTTTGCGACCACCTGCACGCCGGGGCCCTGGCACATGGGCCGGATGATCCAGTCGTTCGACGCGTTCCCGGTCAATCTCGGCATATCAGGCAAGGGCAACGCCGCGCGCCCGGCCGCGCTGGTCGAGATGATCAAGGGCGGCGCCTGTGCGCTGAAGCTGCACGAGGATTGGGGCACCACGCCGGCGGCGATCGACAACTGTCTCGCGGTGGCAGACGATTACGACGTCCAGGTGATGCTGCATTCGGACACGTTGAATGAGTCAGGTTTCGTCGAGGACACGGTAAAGGCATTCAAGGGCCGCACCATCCACGCCTTCCACACCGAAGGTGCCGGCGGTGGCCACGCGCCTGATATCATCAAGATCGCCGGGCTGAAGAACGTGCTGCCGTCCTCGACCAATCCGACGCGCCCCTTCACGCGTAACACCATCGACGAACATCTCGACATGCTGATGGTCTGTCACCATCTCGATCCCTCGATCGCGGAAGATCTGGCGTTCGCCGAAAGCCGTATCCGCAAGGAGACCATTGCGGCCGAAGACATCCTGCACGATCTCGGCGCGCTCTCGATGATGTCGTCGGACTCGCAGGCGATGGGCCGGCTCGGCGAAGTCATCATCCGCACCTGGCAGACCGCCGACAAGATGAAGAAGCAGCGTGGCGCGCTGCCGGAGGACAAAGGCAACGACAACGACAATTTCCGGGTCAAGCGCTACATTTCGAAATACACCATCAACCCCGCCATCGCGCACGGCGTGTCGAAACTGATCGGCTCGGTGGAGAAGGGCAAGCTCGCCGACCTCGTGCTGTGGTCGCCGGCCTTCTTCGGCGTCAAACCGGATTGCATCATCAAGGGCGGCTCGATCGTGGCCGCCCCCATGGGCGATCCCAACGCCTCGATTCCGACGCCGCAGCCGGTGCACTATCAGCCGATGTTCGCCGCCTACGGCAAGTCGCTGACGGCATCCTCCGTGGTGTTCACCTCGAAGGCCGCGATTACCGGTGGGTTGGCGCGGAAACTCGGCATCAGCAAAACACTCTATCCGGTCAAGAATACCCGCGGTGGCATCTCCAAGAAGAGCATGATCCACAACGGCGCTACCCCCAAGATAGAGGTCGATGCCGAGACCTATGAGGTGCGCGCAGACGGCGAGCTTCTGACATGCGCGCCGGCAGAGGTGCTGCCCATGGCGCAGCGCTATTTCATGTTCTAAGGTCCTCCCCGGAACTCAAGCCAGAACAAAAGTCCGGGAGGATCTAGTGATTTACGTCGTTGCCACGCTGACCATCAAGCCAGAAACGCGCGCCGATTTCATCGCCGCCGCCACCGCCTGCATCAAGGAAACCCGGAAAGAGCCCGGCAACATCGCCTATGACCTGCACGAAAGCGTTACCGATCCCGCCAAGATGGTGTTCGTCGAGCAGTGGGAGAACATGGAAGCGCTGGGGCCGCACCGGACTGCCGAGCACATGAAGACGTTCGGCCGGGTCGCGGTCAAATGCATGAGCGCGCCGCCGAAGATCGAGTACATCACGCCCGAAAAAGTCGAAACCCGCTAACAAGAAAAGCAACGGGAGAGAATTCATGATCTATGTCATCGCCACCACGCCGATGAAGCCGGAAAACAAGGACGACTTCATCAAGGGACACAAGGCCTGCATCGCCGAAACTCTGAAGGAGAAGGGCTGCATCTCCTATGAAGGCCATGTCAGCGTAAACAATCCCAACCTGTATGTGGTGGTCGAACGGTGGGAAACCCGCGACGATCTCAATGCGCACGGCCGTGCGCCCCATATGAAGGTGTGGCGGGAGTATTCCTCGCAGATGAAGACGGCGCCGACGGTGATCGAGATCATCAGCGACGGCAAGGTGGAGAAATTTTGACGTGTCCTTGAGCAGGCTACCATGATCCGCGCGACCAAAGTCCTGGGCCAGCACCGCTGGACGCAAGCCGCCGCCGATACCGTCGTTCTTGATTTCGACGACCGGCACCGGCGACGGATGGCGATGACGGGAACGCGCGGGTTCGAATTCCTGCTCGATCTGGAGAACGCGGTCGCGTTGCGCGGCGGCGATGCGCTGGTGCTGGAGGACGGCAGGCTGATCGAGGTGGTGGCGGCAGCCGAGCCGCTCCTTGAGATCCGCGGCGCCGATCCCCTGCATCTGGTCCGCATCGCCTGGCATCTCGGCAACCGCCATCTGCCGACGCAGATCATGCCGAAGGGCCTGCGTATCCGCCGCGACCATGTCATCGAAGCGATGGTGAAGGGGCTTGGCGCGCGCATCATCGAGATCGAGGCGCCGTTCGATCCCGAGGGCGGGGCGTATGCGCAAGCTGCTCACGATCATGCCGCGCACGATCACGACCATCACCATCATGATCACGGTCATCGTCACCATGATGATCACGCGCACCATCACCACGGTGATCACCATCACCACGGTGATGACGATCATCATCACGACGAGCATTGCGACCACGATCACCGCCATCACGACCATTCCCATGCTCATGACCACAAATGAGCCCGCGCCCGCCGACCCAACCGGCGGGATGACGGCGGAGGAATCCGCGGCGCTGTATCGGCTGATGACGTGGCTGTCGCCGTCCTTTCCGGTCGGTGCGTTCTCCTATTCCAGCGGCATCGAATGGGCGGTAGAGGCGGGCGACATCACCGACGCTGCATCGCTGCGCGACTGGCTTGCGGCGATGCTCAGCGAGGGCTCCGGCTTTTGCGACGCCGTGCTTCTGGCGCAGGCGCATCGCGCGGCGGCAGCGCAAGACGGCGCCGCATTGCACGAGATTGCCGAACTCGCGGCCGCGTTCGTGCCGTCGCGTGAGCGCCAGCTCGAGACCTCGACGCAGGGCCGCGCCTTCATCGAGATCGCACGGTCAGCCTGGGCCTGCGATGGGCTCGACGAAATGGTGGCGGCCTGTGGCGGCGTGGTCTATCCGGTCGCGGTCGGCGTCGTCAGCGCGGCGCACGCCGTTCCTCTCGCACCGGCGATGCACGCCTTCCTGCATGCCGTGGTGTCGAACTGGATTTCCGCCGGCGCGCGCCTCGTGCCGCTCGGGCAGACCGACAGCCAGCGCATTCTCGCGAGCCTCGAAGCCGATGTTGCCGCCACCGCGAAGCGCGCGCTCATCGCGTCGCTTGACGATCTCGGCAGCGCCACCTTCCGCGCCGATCTCGCCAGCCTTCGCCATGAGACGCAATATACGAGGCTGTTCCGGTCATGACGCTGCGGCAAGCTGTAGCCCGGATGGAGCGAAGCGCAATCCGGGGCCGTCCCACATTCGCATCAACCTGTCCCGGATTGCGCTGCGCTCCATCCGGGCTACGATCGTTCAAGCGCAACTGGAAGAGCACTCGACATGTCTAATTCTCACGGCCCGCTCCGGATCGGCGTCGGCGGCCCTGTCGGCTCCGGCAAGACCGCGCTGATGGACCTGCTCTGCAAGTCGATGCGCGAGCGCTACGACATTGCCGCCATCACCAACGATATCTACACCAAATGGGATGCGGAATTTTTGGTGCGCTCGGGCTCGCTGACGCCGGACCGCATCGCCGGCGTCGAGACCGGCGGCTGTCCGCACACCGCTATCCGCGAGGACGCCTCGATGAACCTCGCAGCGGTCGCCGACATGCGCGCGAAATTTCCCGATCTCGATCTGGTGCTGATCGAATCCGGCGGCGACAATCTCGCCGCGACGTTTTCGCCCGAACTTGCCGATCTCACGATCTACGTCATCGACGTGGCCGCCGGCGACAAGATCCCCTCCAAGGGCGGACCCGGCATCACCCGCTCGGACCTTTTGGTGATCAACAAGATCGACCTCGCGCCCTATGTCGGCGCATCGCTTGAGAAGATGGATACCGATACCAAACGGATGCGCGGCGAGCGGCCGTTCGTGATGACCAACCTGAAGAAGAGCGAGGGGCTCGATCGCATCATCGGCTTCATCGAGGCCAAGGGCGGCCTGCGTCCGGCCGCAAAGGCCAAAGCCGAGTAGTCCGGGAGACAAGTAGCAGGAGACAAGCAGGCTGGAATAATCGGGGCCTGCCGGCCCGGCGAGCAAGCGGCCGGACAAGCGTTCAGGCCAGCGGCCGCCGCACGTTAATCTTAATACACAGTCCCCCCGCCGTAGCCCGCGGATTTGTCGGTCCGCAGTGGAACCAAACCGGCGCTGTCAGATTATCAAACTCCGGTCCCGCCAAATCAGCGTTAACGGTGGCCGTGTTGTTGCCCGCTGCCAACCTCTCAGTTGCGTGCTGATGATCGCTCCGTCATATTCGCCGCGGTTGGCTTGCGCGCTATTGCCAATGTGTTTCTGCCCCGGCAGACCCAAAAATGCTTTCAATACGTCGTCGCCAACACGTCATTCCTGAGTAAGCGAGTGGTTCGGCTGGGCTTCATTATCGGCTTTATCGCGCTGGTCGGAGTTCTGCTCTCCGGTCTCGCGGCCTATCGCGTCCACGATCAGGAATTGGCCCTCGACGGGATCGCGCTCGCCCGCGCCATCGACGTTCATGCCAGCCTGGTGCAGGACCGCCTGACCGAACGCGAGCTGCTCGCACGCGTTGCATCCGGGCTGTTTCGCGCACCGTCGGTAGTGAAGGCCAGCATGCTGCAGCCGCTGCGCTCGGCGATCTATGCCTTCAAGACCGATTTCGTGGTCGCGTCCTGGATCGCGCGGCTCAAGCCGGGCGATCTGCCTGTGGCGCAGGCGGAGCTGAAGAGCGCCGGCTTCACCAATCCGACGATCCGGGATTTCGACGACAAGCCGCTGGACATCAAGACGATCAACAAGCCGATTGACGTGCTGATGGACGTCGAGCCGCGCAGCCCGGATACGCTGGGCGCTCCGGGCCGGGCCTACGACCGGCATTCGGTGATCGGGCCGATGCTGGTGCAGGCGGCGGCAGCCGGAAAGCCGCTGGCGTCGGACCCGATCCCGCTGTTGCGCCAGAACGGGCCGATCGGCATCGTGCTGGCGTCCGCCATCGTGCCGGAAGGCAGCACCGAGCCGGCAGGCTTCGTCACCTTTTCGTATGAGTTGGCGCCCTTGATGCTGACCAACGACGACCGCTCGCTGTTTGCGGTGGTGCTGAAGGACCCCGATGACGTCAGCGACGAATATGTCGCCAACGAGCAGGGTGTCGTCACCTTGCGGCCGGTGAAGCAGGGCGACCCGTTGCCGTCGGTGGTGCGCACGGTGACGTTCGGCGGCCGCGACTGGTCGCTCGGCTATTATGCCAAGAACAACGCTGCGCAACGCGCGCAGCAGACGGCGATCATCGTGGCGGCGATCGGCCTGGCGCTCACCGGCATCGTCTGCGGCCTGTTCGGCTATGTCGCCTACAACAATCTGCGGCTCAGCCGCGAGATCCAGGTCCGGATCGGTTTCGAGCGGCGATTGACCGCCGTCATCGACGAGCTCAACCACCGGGTCAAGAACATCCTTGCCGTGATTCAGTCGATCGTGACGCGCACGCTGCGCCACGGCTCCGACATGGACGTGTCGCGCGAACTGTTGATCGGCCGCATCCACGCGATGTCGAACGTGGTGACACTGCTCAGCGAAAGCCAGTGGCAGGGCGTCAAGCTCAGGGGCCTGTTCGAATCGCGCGCGATACCGCATGCTGATCGCATTGTGGTCAACGGCCCGGACATTTCGGTGAGCGCGCGCGCCGCGCAGTCGCTGTCGCTGTTGTTTTTCGAGCTGGCTTCGCATTCCGACGAAGGGCTGTCGCTGGTCGGCAAGCATCCGCACATCGTCGCCAATTGGGAAGTCACCGGCGAGGAGCCGGACGAGATCTTTCATTTCCGCTGGGAGGAGTTCAACACCAGCGCGGCGACACGGCGGGAGGACAGTGATTTCGGTCTGATCCTGCTTGACCGCGTCGCGCCGGAAGCGATGGGCGGCACCGCGAAACGCTATTTCACCGACGTCAGCTACGTCTACGAACTCACCGCGCCGATGGTTACCGTCGTCGATATGACCGAGCGCGACCGAACCGGCGAGATTTCCGCTCCGCTGCGTTGACGGGATCGTAACGCGCGGGACGGAGGCGCATTTGCGCCATGTCCACCCTACGGCTCGGAACCCCCTGCATGCCCCATGCATTTAATCCTCATCAAAAGGGAGGAGCTCGTATGGGACGTTATCTCTTGCTGTGGCTGCTCGGCGTGCCAATTCCGATTCTGGTCCTGATCTACGCCTTCGGCGGCCTGAACTAAGAACAGGCTCGTAGCCCAGATGAGCGAAGCGACATCCGCGACCATCGCTCCTACGAACTACGAAGCGACTGCGCATCACCCCGGCTGCAAACAAAAAGGCGGCCCGCTTGGGCCGCCTTTCGTGTCATTTCGATGGTGTCATCATCCGCCATTGCCGCCGATCACGGCGCGCACGGTCTCGTCAGGTCCGAAATCCTCGGCGCCCTCGACATAGAGCAGGGCCGAGAGTTTCGAGCGCGCGCGGTTGACGCGGCTCTTGATGGTGCCGACCGCGCAGCCGCAGATAGCCGCGGCATCCTCGTAGGAGAAGCCGGAGGCGCCGACCAGAATCAACGCTTCGCGCTGGTCCTGCGGCAGCTTGTCGAGCGCAGTGCGAAACTCCTCGAATTCCAGATGCGCGCCTTGCGACGGCTGGGTCTTCAGAGTTTTCGCATAATTGCCCTCGGCGTCCTCCACCTCGCGCCGCCGCTTCCTGTAGTCGGAGCGAAACAGGTTGCGCAGGATGGTGAACAGCCAAGCCGGCAGGTTCGAGCCGGGCTGGAACGAGTCGATGTTGGCAATGGCACGCAGCAACGTTTCCTGAACCAGGTCGTCCGCACGGTCGCCATTGCCCGAGAGCGAGATCGCGAACGCGCGCAGGCTTGGTACCGACGCCAAAATGTCGTCGCGAAGAGAGTCGGTGAGAGGCATTAGTCCCTCCCGTCGTTTTTGTCATCGATCTGGGCCGCCGCCGCCTCAGGCCCATCGAGCTTTCGGATCAGCTCCGCAAAGCGGTCCGGCACGCCTTGTCGGACCACGTCATCGTACATGGCGCGGAGCTGATGCCCGATCCTGGATTGAATCTCGGCATTGAGCCCGCCCTGCTTCTTTACTTCCTTCATGGTGTGATCCACGCTTCCCCGAGAGTTAATTCTCTGTGTTTTCAAGAGGTTACCTCGAAATTGGGCATAGGCCGCCGCGTTATTGGTCAAAGGCTAATGCGAATATCCCCGGAAGGTTCCGAATTCTGGGAACTTTTTCTGGAACTTTTTTGCCCTTCGCGAGTAGTCGGGGGTGACAGGGGAACCTGGGTCCCCCCGCCGAAACTAAATTGACGCCCGACGCGGCGATTTGGTTACGTCCGCCCGGCTGAGACCCTAACGGCCAAGGATACGGCCCAAGATAAGGATGGAATGGGGATGTCCCGATCACAGCTCGTTGCTGAACATCTGCCGCTGTTGCGGCGCTATGCCCGTGCGCTGACCGGAAACCAGGCCTCGGGCGATGCCTATGTGGCTGCCATGCTGGAGGCCCTGCTGCAGGATGGCTCGCTGCTGGACGAACGCTTCGGCCCGCGCGCCGGGCTGTTCAAACTGTTCACCCAGATCTGGAATTCGGTCTCGCTCAACGACAACCCTGATGTCGCGACGCTGGCGCTGCCACCGGAGCGCAGGCTGTCGAACATCACGCCGCTGCCGCGGCAGGCCTTCCTTCTGCTGTCGCTCGAAGGCTTCTCCGAGGAGGAGGTGGCGTTCATTCTCAATACCGACATCGCCGAGACCCGACAGCTGACCGATACCGCCGGCCGCGAGATGGCGGCGGAGATCGCCACCGACGTTCTGATCATCGAGGACGAGACCTTCATCGCCATGGACCTTGAGAGCCTGGTGAAGAACCTCGGTCACAACGTGATCGGCGTCGCGCGTACCCATGCCGATGCGGTGGCGCTGGCCAAGAACAAGAAGCCCGGCCTGATCCTAGCCGATATCCAGCTCGCCGACGGCTCGTCCGGCCTCGATGCGGTCAACGAATTGCTGCGCGTGTTCGAGGTGCCGGTGGTGTTCATCACTGCCTACCCCGAGCGCTTCCTGACCGGCGAGCGGCCCGAGCCGGCGTTCCTGATCTCGAAACCGTTCCAGCCCGCGATGGTCTCGGCGGTGGCGAGCCAGGCGCTGTTCTTCCAGCGCAACTCGCGCAACCGTGCGCCGCGGGCGGCCACGGGCTGACAGTTTCTTGTTGAGTGAGTAGAAAAGGATCCGGCGCGCCCCACTGCGCGCCGGATTTTTTTGTCGTGAATTGTTGGCCTCCATTCTGGTCTTGTGCTGGAAGCGGTGCACCCGCCAATGTCACCGCAACGAACCTTTGATTGGTGAAATCGATGAGTATCGGGCTGATAGGCCTTCTCGATGATGTTGCCGCTATCGCGAAAGTAGCCGCAGCCTCGCTCGATGATGTGGCAAGCCAGGCTGCCAAGGCGGGTGCGAAAGCTGCAGGTGTCGTCATCGACGATACCGCGGTCACGCCCGGTTACGTGATCGGGTTCGAGCCGAAGCGCGAACTTCCCATTGTCGGCAGGATCGCCGCAGGATCGCTGCGCAACAAGCTGTTGATCCTGCTGCCGGCTGCTTTGGTGCTGAGCTACTTCCTGCCCTGGACGATCACGCCGCTCCTGATGCTGGGCGGTGCGTATCTCTGCTACGAGGGAGCGGAGAAAGTGCTCGAGGCCGTCATGCCCCATCGTGCGCACCACCATGAAGCCCAGCTCGGCACCGTGGCGTTGAACGCGCAGTCGGTCGAAGATGAGAAGGTCGCAAGCGCGATCAAGACCGACTTCATCCTCTCGGCCGAGATCATGGCGATCACGCTGGCCGCCCTTCCCGCAGGGAGCATCTGGAAGCAGGCCCTGGTGCTTGCGGTGGTGGCCATCGGAATCACCGTCGCGGTCTATGGCGTGGTGGCCCTGATCGTGAAGGCCGACGATGTCGGGGTGACGCTGGCACGGAGCGACAGCGCCTCGTTCGTCGGCCGCGCGCTCGGACGCGGCATTGTTCGCGGCATGCCTATGCTCCTGAAAGTCCTCAGTGTAATCGGGACCGCCGCCATGATCTGGGTTGGCGGTGGCATCATCCTGCATGGCGTCGAAGTCTACGGCCCACCCGAGATCCACCACGCCGTCAAGACCGCGGCGGAGGCCGTGGCTCACGTATTTCCGTCGCTTGCCGCGATCCTCGAATGGGCGGTAGAGGCGGCCATATCTGGCATCATCGGCCTCTTGATCGGCGCCGCAGCGATTCCGGCGGTCGGATTTGTGTTCGCGCCTGCATGGAAATCGCTAAAGCGTCTCCTGCAACGCCGTCAGGATATGTCGGCTCGATGAAGAGCGGCCGTTTGCCGGCCGGAGACCATAAACCTTCGTATAGCCGGTCCATCCGTTTCGATGCCGGCCATTTACCTCGGTACAATTGAGCATGGCGCGAATCGGCCTTAGCGTCGGCATGTCGAGGCAGGTGCGCATTATCGAATTGCTCGGCGCGTTGTCTGTTCCTCCCGGTCGCCGACGCCGCCTGCCTCGTCACCTCGGTCAACTTCGGCACCGCACCCGGCTGCGGGCTAAGCCGGAATGGATGCTTCGCTTGGCGCGTATGCTGGATGAGAGGTCAGTGTCTGATGTCATTGTCTGCAAGAATTGCGCTCTTTATCGATGGCGCCAATCTATACTCGACCGCCAAAGCGCTCGGTTTCGACATCGACTACAGGCGTCTATTGAAGGAATTCCAGGATCGTGGCGCGCTGCTGCGCGCCTTCTACTACACCGCCATTCTCGAGGATCAGGAATATACATCCATTCGTCCGCTCGTCGATTGGCTCGACTATAACGGCTACACCGTCGTCACCAAGCCCACCAAGGAATTCATCGACGCCACCGGCCGTCGCAAGGTAAAGGGCAGCATGAGTATCGAGCTTACCGTCGATGCAATGGAGCTCGCCGATCATGTCGATGCCATGTTTCTTTTCTCGGGCGATGGGGACTTCCGTCCGCTGCTGCAAGCGGTACAGCGTCGCGGCGTCCACGTTACCGTCGTCTCCACCCTGGCTAGTCAGCCACCGATGGTGGCTGACGAACTGCGGCGTCAGGCCGACGCCTTCCTCGATCTTTCCGAGCTGAAGCCAAAGCTGGGCCGCGATCCGTTGGAGCGGCCGCCAGCACGCGAGCTCCGCCATCAATCGCCGCAACTTTCGCGCGCGCCGGTCAATGGAAATGGTCTCGCGAAATGATTGATCCATCGATCCGCGGGCGCGCCGGATTTGCGCGCGCCGTGTGAACCAGTTCACGTCGCCTTGGCCGGGCTCGCGGTATTATCGTCGTGACACGGAGACGACGCCTCGGGACGGGCGACCCAAGTTCGCGGCCAGGCACCTCCCCCTGGCTGGGCCACCAGCTTGCATTTGAAAGCTGGTTGGACTGGTCCGGCGCGTTTCACCCAGCGCGTGCCGGATCTTTTTTTGCGCGCGCCGACATCGAGCGGTTGTCTGCAAGCTGCCAAGCGAGGGGCATGCTTGACCGGTGCGCACGAGGGTGTCGCGGTGGCGCTGGCGCTGCAGGAGGCGTGAGGCCGGTGTTCCAATAGCGCTTTACGGAGCACGCGAGACGCCGGCCTAGCCCAACTTTTCCAGGAACGTTTTTCTTTCAACTCCATCCAAGTGGGACGGCGGACGTAATGCCTTTCGTACCCACACCATGGAGGTAATCAATGGCACAGGCTCGTTCGACTTCCATCTCGCGACGAAGCGTCGTCGCGGCACTGGCGCTCACGGCCGCGCCAGCGGCCTTGACAACAGCCAGCAGCGTCCACGCGCAGGGCAAGGAGGCGACCTCAGAGAAAAGCCTGTATAACCGGCTCGGCGGCGTTTTCGCCATCGCAGCCGTCGTGGACCACTTCAGCGACGCCATCGTGAAGAACCCCGTAGTCGGCCAGAAGTCCAAAAACCCGCAACTGCGGGAATGGCACACCAAGAACCTGCAAAGGCTGCCCGGTCTCAAATTCATGCGGACGCTTTGGGTCTGCAACGTTTCGGGGGGCCCGTTCCAGTTCACCGCAACGAAACCCGGCAAGACGCAGGTCGGCCTTGAGGAGGCCCACCGGAGCTTGCGGATCTCGCCCGCGGAATTCGATGAGGTGGCGGCTGAACTCGGGCGGACGCTGAGCTTCTTCAAGGTGCCGAAGCGCGAAAAGGATGAAGTTCTGGCAGCGTTTGCCGCCCACAAGGGTGAGGTCACCGCCGGCTACGCCGCGGGCGCCAAACGCGGCTGAGGCTTCCAGGTTGCGGCGTAGATCGATTCTGCTCATCCGCACATGCCGTGCACGTGCGGAACGCGAAGCTTGAACTGCTGCGTGATGCCGCCTAGGCTCGCTTCACGCGTGCTGAGCAATAAGAAAATAAACGGGAACGTCCTTTCTCCGATGCAGTCCGCCGAGCGGCCTTTCCCCACCGCCGGGGCCTGATCATCGTCGCGACACTGGCCACCGCCTATGTCGCCAGCCATTTTTTTCGCGCCTCGAACGTCACCATCGGTCTCGATCTGATGCGCGACCTCGCCATCGGACCGGAAGCGCTGGGGGCGCTGACCGGCGCGTTCTTCTTCGGCTTTGCCGCGATGCAGATCCCCTGCGGCTTTTTCTTCGACCGTTTCGGGCCGCGCTATACCGTGGTCGGCATGCTGATCGTGGCCTCGATCGGCGGCGCGATGTTCACGCTGGCGCCGAGCTGGCCGGTGCTGCTCACCGGCCGCGTGCTGATGGGCGCCGGCTGCGGCGTGATGCTGATCGGCAGCATGGTGGTGATCTCGCGCTGGTTTCCGCCGGATCGCTTCTCCACGCTGACCGCGCTCGTGCTGTCGATCGGCCTGCTCGGCAACCTTGCGGCCACCACGCCGCTCGCCTGGGCGTCGCAGGCGGTCGGCTGGCGTCCGGTGTTCGGCGCCGTCGTCATCTTCACCGCGCTCGCCACTATCGCAATCTTTCTGGTGGTGCGCGACGCGCCGCCCGGCCATCCCTTCCTGAGCCGCAAGGCGGAGCCGCCCGGCGAGATGCTCAAAGGCCTGATCGAGGTGCTGCGCAACCCGCGCCTGAAGCCGATCCTGGCGCTGAATTTCTGCAACTATGCCTGCACCTTCACCGTGCAGGGCCTGTGGGGCGGCGCGTTCCTGCGCGAGGTCCATGGCTTGAGCCCGATCGCAGCCGGCAACGTCCTGCTCTGCGCCGTGATCGCCTACCAGGCCGGCATGCTCGCCTTCGGTCCGCTCGACCGCCGGCTCGATACCCGCAAGGGCATTGCGATCGGCGGCACGCTGGTGATCGTTTGCCTGCTCGCGACGCTGGCACTGTTCTCGCACCCGCCGGCCTGGCTGCCGGTTGCCGTCATCATCGCCATGGGCTTCTTCTCCGCCTCCAGCACCATGGTGATGACGCACGGCCGCGGCATCTTCCCCGACCGCCTGATCGGCCGCGGCATCGCGACCATGAACACCGCAGTGATGCTCGGCGTCGCCTGCATGCAGACGCTCTCCGGCATCATCATCGGCGCGTTCGAACCGCTCACCAGCGGCGCCCGCACGGAAGAGGCTTATCGCGCGCTGTTCGGCACGCTGACGCTGGTGCTGATCGCAGCGGTCGCGATCTACAGCCGCTCGCAGGATGTCAAACCGAGTGATGAGATGAAGGCGGCAGGGCGGTAAGCGGCGTGAAAAATTCGCCCGTCGGCGAAGGCACGCCGATGGCCTGCGCCACGCGAATCCGCGCACGGCTGCACGATCAACCGGCGTAATCGATCGGGGTCGACAACGCATCATCGTCATGACGCTGCCAGTAGATGTCATGGATGCGCGTCGTGATCGTACCGGGCCGGCCGTCGCCGAGGAGGCGGCAAGGGATTTGAACGGCCGTCAATTCACCAGGTTCGCCAGCGGAATTTGCAGCTTGATGACCAAGCCGTTTTGCGACCAGTCGTAATCGATGCGGCCGTTATGCGAGGCAATCGTTGAGGCAACGAGATTGCTGCCGAACCCCAACTGAGCCGGCGCCTCGACCGCTTTGCCGATTTCACGCCAGACGATGTCGACGTTTTCGTTTTCGATCTGCCACGCCACGGCGACCTTTCCGTCATCCCGGAGAGCGCCGTATTTGGCGGCGTTGGTTGCGAGTTCGTGGAAGACGAGGGCGATGCTGTTGGTGGAACGCTCTCCCAACGACACCATCGGCCCGTTCAGGTCAGGCATGGTGTAAGGCCTCAGGACGGTACGGATAGCCTCTGCCATGTCCACGCCCTTGAGGGCGTTACCGGCATTGAACGAGCGCCGAACCAGCGAATGGGCATCGGAGAGCGCGGTGAGGCGGCCGGTCAAGGCCTCGGTCATTTCTTCCTTGGTTTCCGCATGCTGCGCGGTCATCTTGATCATGGCGCCGGTGACGGCAAACAGGTTCTTGAGCCGGTGGCTCATCTCCTTGGCCAGGATCTCCTGGGCTTCGAGCGCCTTCTTCAAGCGAAGATCGGCGTGGATCATCTGCAGCGCGATGCCAGTGAAGACGGCCAGTTCGGACAGCACGCGCGCATGGCCTGAGTGGAACTTGTGTCCCTCCTTGGCGACCACCCAAAGCGTTCCAACCGGGATGGTGCCGTTTCTCAACAGCGGCACCAGCAGAACTTCGGGCACGGTGATGTTGGCTTCCGCAATCCACGAATAAGCGCGCTCGGGCCGCTCCATCAGGATCGGACTGCTCTGGTCGAGACAAACGCCGCACGGGCTGAAGTTCCGGGGCGTGGTCACGCCTTCGAACGCCGATAATTTGCCGACGAGTGAGTTCCAACGAAACACGTCGCCATCGAGAACGCTGACGCCAGCCGAGTCCGCGTCGCAAACTTCCATCGATAGCCCGACGAGGCGCGGCAGCACGTCGGCGGGATGATCCGCCATATTGCCGGCGAGATCCTGCAGCGCCAGCTTTTCGCTGAGGTAATCGGGCGCCGGCGCCGGGCGAACCAAAAGCTCGTCGGTGGTAAAAACCTGCGCTATTGCGGCGGGCAGTTCTGCTGGGCGGCCCATGATCTCTTCCCCCTCCGACACTATAACTCGGAGACGGCTGGCGACTAGATCGTTGGCGGTGGGGCAGGGTTTCGTCAGGATGGTATCGGGATCACGCTGAGCCAATTCGGTATCGCTCGACGTTGATCGCATCCGTACAAAAAAAGCAGGGCGCGACCGGCATCACCACAGTCGCGCGGAGTTTTTGTAATTGTCCGTCGCAAGCCGCTGTTGGCTTCTAACGGCTTGTTAATTTTGCTATAATTCTCGGATCATATTTCGCAGTAGTCCACGGAAATTCGCGGGCGTTCGTCGCAATCCGCGATCAATGGTGGGGCGGATGGTGGGGCGGACATGGCCAAAAGACAGTTACATAAGCTTTCCGCGCGAGAAGCGGAGACAATCACTGGACCCGGACGGCACAGCGATGGTGGGGGACTTTATCTCGCGATCGAGACAGGAGCGCACGGGCGGCGTCAATGGATTTTCATGTATCGCGTGCGCGGTACAAGCAAGCGCAGAGAGATTGGCCTCGGCTCGGCCAAGGGGAAGGGCAAGGACGGCTTGTCGCTCGCTGATGCTCGCCTCAAGGCGGGGGACGCCCGCAGGGCGCTAGCTGAAGGCAGGAGTCCTGCCGCAGAGCGACGCGCCGACGTGGTAGCGGGCACTACGTTCGGAGAATTCGCGGACACCTTTTTGGCATCGATCAAAGCGGGCTTCAAAGGTAAGAACACTCTCGTCGATTGGACGCGGGATCTGAAGGTGCACTGCAAACCTATCCGTGCTATGGAGCTTGCCGACATCAACTCGAATGATGTGTTGGCCATCTTGTCGCCGATCTGGATGACGATCAACCGCACGGCTCGCGAGACGCGAAGCCGAATTGAGCGTGTGCTTGACGCCGCAGAAGCCAAGGGGTTCCGGTCTGGAAAGAACCCTGCCATGTGGAAGACATTGAAGCCGCTTTTGCCGAAGGCAAAACGGTCGAAGCGCCATCACAAAGCTGCGCCCTACAAGGACGTGCCTGGTATCGTTCGGGCGCTGAATGCCAAACACAATATGGCCGACACGACAGTGAATCTCGCAGCTGAATACATCATCTTAACGGCGGTGCGGACCGGCGAAGCCCGCTTTATGCGCGTACGCGAGGTCGACTTCACAGAACGGCTTTGGATCGTCCCAGCAGAGCGGATGAAGGCGGAGGTCGATCCGGAAGGCAAGGATTTCGAAGTACCGCTTTGCGATCGCGCAATCGCGATCTTGAACGCAGTCATTCCGAAGGATGCTGCCTCTGATGCCTACGTGTTCGCCGGGCAGTGGTCAACGGACCACTCGAAGCCGCTTGGTATGAACGCGGTGCTACACGCGCTCAAGGCTGTTTATCCGGCGATGACGACGCACGGGTGTCGGTCGAGCTTTCGCGATTGGGCAGGTGATGAAACTCGCTTCGAACGTGACATCGCTGAAATGGCGTTAGCCCACAAGGTTGGCGACGAAACGGAACAAGCCTATCGACGCGGTAGTGCGTTGAAGAAGCGGCGACAATTGATGGAAGCTTGGGGGCGATACGTTGGAAGCGCTTCTAATGTGATCGCACTTCCGCGGCGAGCATCGCAATAGAGTTCCTGGTGATGCAGGCGTAGCGGGATCACGCACGTCTGGCAGTCATCAGCCGTTCTCCGTGCTGCTGTCCTGGCCGGCATTGAATTTTGGAGATGAGTGGCTGATTAGACGTAATTTCGTAGGCGAATTAAGGGCGCTACCAGCAGGAATACCAACACCAATAGTTCGACCGATAGTGGGGGCGCGAATCCCTCCCTCTCCGCCACTGGATTTTCAATAGCGAAAAGTCCTCCAAAATCAGGCTTTTCCCGAACCGCCGGTTATTTGCGGTGGAGCACTATGGTGGAGCACTCTCGTTCGTCTTTTGACACGTGCAATGCGGAAATTCGACTCAAAAGTCGGAAGCGGGAGGAGCCGCTTCGTTAATGAGTCAGACGCTCGGCCAGATCGGCTATCGTGACCAGCTTGGCAGCGGACGGCACGGGCTGATTGATCGGAGACAACACTTTCCTCTTTTAGGTGAAGGCGCAAGTAGCGAGTGGTGCTCATGACCATCCCCTGCCCAAAGTTTGAGAAGCTGGGTGACTTTACCGATGAAGAAGTCGCGGCAGTGCAGTCCTACGCTGCGGAATCTCCGCGACTCCACCATCTCATGCAGGGCCGAGACGCCATGGGCTGCCCAGCGTTCGAGAGCGAGCTGCGCAAAGACTTTAGGCTCCTGCCCCTCATCGCGTCGGCGACCCGCAAATGGCGTCTGCTAGACGAGGCGACCCTATATGCCGGTATTGGGAATGGCTACGCGGCAGTGGGAAGCCTCTGGCACAGCGAACCCGAGCGATCGGTCGGCCTTGTTTACGAATACGGCGGCTTCTTTCGACCTCGGTCGATGAACAGGCCGCCCGGCGCTTCCTAGAAGCCGGCGACAAGCGGCACAGCGTATTTCTGACCATACGGGCGCAGCCCGGCCTCCTGGCCCTGCCGATGTCAGCTATCGGATTTGTGATTCACTCGCGCAGAACCGGCTTTGGCGAGAGATTCGATGCGGCCACGAGAGCGGAGCGAGACGGGGGAACAGGATCTTTTCCGCTCCCGGCTCGATCAGATCATCGACATGAAGCATCCGCTGGTGAGGCTGGGCCGCACGGTGGATTGGGGCTTTCTGGAAGGGCGGTTCGGCGAGGTTTACGATGATGATCCCGGCCGGCCGCCGCTGCCGACGCGCTTGATGGCGGGGCTTTCGATCCTCAAGCACACCTACGACCTGTCCGACGAGGTGCTGTGCGAGCGGTGGGTCGAGAACCCCTATTACCAATACTTCTGCGGCGAAGAATTCTTCCAGCACCGGTTGGTGTTCGATCGCTCGTCGCTGACGCGCTGGCGCAATCGCATGGGCGAGGAACGGCTGGCGGCGCTGATCCAGGAAAGCCTGTCGGTTGCCGTCAAGACCGAGGCAGTCAAGCCGTCCGAACTGTCGCGGGTGATCGTCGACACCACGGTTCAGCCCAAGAACGTGACGTTCCCCACCGACGCGAAGCTTCTAAACCGGGCGCGCGAGAAGCTGGTGCGGCTGGCGCAGCGCCATGGGGTGATTTTGCGTCAGTCCTATGCGCGGGTGGGCAAGTTCGCCCTGATCGAGCACCAGCACTATGCCCACGCCAAGCAGTTCAAGCGCGCCAACCGGAAGCTCAAGACGCTGCGGACCTATCTGGGCCGCGTGATCCGCGACATCGGCCGCAAGATCGAGGGTAACAGCGGGCTCGAGGCGGCGTTCGCAAAGCTGCTGGCGCTGGCGCGGCGCGTGCGCGAGCAGCAGCAGCGTCAACGTGGGCCGAAGGTTTATTCCCTGCACGCGCCGGAGATCGAGTGCATCGGCAAGGGCAAGGCCCACCGGCCTTACGAGTTCGGCGTCAAAGTCTCCGTCGCCACCACGATCGGCCACGCCAGGGGCGGCCAACTCGTCACCCATGTGAAGGCACTGCCCGGCAATCCCTATGACGGTCACACGCTGGCCACCGTGATCCCGGACATGGAGGCGCTCATCGGCAACATCATCGCGCGCCTCCTCGCCGACAAGGGATATCGCGGCCACAACGCCCCACCCGATTACAAGTTCAGGGTCTTCATCTCCGGCCAGAAGCGAGGAGTGACACCAAGGATCAAACGCCAATTGCGCCGCAGGGCCGCTGTCGAGCCCGTCATCGGCCATCTCAAAGCCGAGCACCGCATGGGCCGCAATTATCTCTGGTTCCGTCGCGGCGATGCAGCCAACGCCGTCCTCGCCGCCGCCGGCTACAACTTCCGCCGCCTCATCCGCTGGCTCAGGCTTTTGCTGCACCTCTTCCTGACCGCACTCTTCCCCGGCGGTCGGCTTAATCCAGCGTGAAATCAATCTTCTTCACGGACGACTAGTTCTCAGTCGCTCGCTACCGTGGCCCAATCTCATCGGCAGTTCAGTACGGGAGCTCCCGCGCCGTTCGACACATTCCGAGGCACATTTCCGGTCGTCGTGCTACCCACTCTCGACGCGCTGGTACAGTTCGTACACCCACGGCGAGTTTCTGTTTTCTTGGAAGACCAGGCAGAGGTGCTTTCTCGGTCGCGTGACCCCAACGTAGAAGAGCCGTCGCGCTTCGCGAAGCGATGACTGGCTGCGTCTGTCGCGGTTGTCGGGCAATTCGCTCTCGTTGATGCCGAACAGAATCACCGCGTCGAACTCGCGGCCTTTAGCACTGTGCAGGGTAGTCAGGTTGACGCGGCCGGTGCCGGAGATACGTCCCCCGAAATGGCTCAGTGATAGATCAAGGCCATTCGCCGGATCCGTCTTCCGGATCATATCGTCACAAGCCTCCCAGTCGCGGTCGGGAAGTCGTGCTACCGCGCGCCACGGCTCGATCACCTCGCGCGATCCGCTACAGCCAGAAGTGAGCCGACTCCGTGGTTCCGATCGAGCCGTTCAGGAACTGCATGAATTGGACAGAGAAATGCTGCGCCTCCGCCGGCGGCGGAACTCGTCCGAAGACCATCGACTGCGCCTGTGAAAGGAGGCGCGCGTACGGCGGGTTGGCGTCGCGCCAGCCGCCGGTGACCCATTGCGCGCACCCCTCGATTAGTCTGGAAAGACGTGAGCTTCGTCGAACGAGCGCCCCCAAACTGCCTGGCGGCTTGATTGCGGGACACTTCCGCCTCTGATTGCCGCCACAACCCGTTTCAAGGTCAAGAGAATAAGGTGCTGCCATCCATGCTGGCCTCCTTCCAGCCAGCATGGTGAATCAGAAAGCACGCGATTTGGGAATCCCCTTTTGACCATGCCAGCTATCGCCTCAGTGATCTCGTGCACCTATATGAGGACGTATTGAAGCAGTATTGCGTGGGAAAAGGAAAAGAATTTTTTAATCCGTTTGAGGGTGAGGAGTCGCCGATGGATGAAGACCACACCGAGTTCAGCGGCCTCGTTGAAATGTACGGGGAAACAATTGCGGAGTACGACGGTGTCGCCTCAGGCGTAAACATTCATTACAATTGGGACAACCTCAAAATGGGCGTCAAAAGATTTGTGGCTGAACTTAATGACATGAAATAGGCCGATCGCTCTCGTGTTTGGGATTTCGATGCGAGATGGTACTTAGTTCGATCAAGTCGGATTAGTCGCCAACGGCTATCGAAAATCGGCACCAGAGGCCGGACAGATGTCAGCATCCGACTACGCGCCGAGGCTCTTCAAAAAAACCCACTGCATCTCGCGGCGCGCCCGCAGATGAGTCATGCGGGGTCTATCCGTTTGAACCACTTAAGCGGTAGGCCGAGCACGTAGTGTCGGTGTCGAAGCTGCGGTCCTGTTCAACTCCTCGCCGATGAGCGCGGGCGTGGCGCCGCGCCGACGAGATCACGAAACAGTTCGTCCTTTTGCTTTGTCCGCCCGCAAGGCTTCTGTGATCTCGCTATCATCCTATTACGCAATCGCATGGCAGGGAAACTCCGAGAGGCGCTCCGGCGAGGCCTGAGAACACCCACACAATGCCACGCCCCGCTTGCTTTCACGGACGGGCAAAGGCATAAAATTCGGCAATACTAGTGACCGTGGACGATTGCGCGCGCCTTCAGGACATCTATGACGGCCGCCGCAAGTGCTCGGGCGTCTGATCCATGGTCCTGAGATGAAATTCGGGGCTCATCGGTATTTCGTAGGGTTCATCGATGCCTGTGAAGTTCTTGATCTTGCCAGACTTCGCCTTCGAATAGAGACCCTTGGGATCGCGCCGCACGCATTCTTCAAGGGGCGTGTCGACAAAGATTTCGATGAGCTCCTCCTTAGCAACCAGGTTGCGCACCATGTCTCGCTCCGCTCTGTAGGGCGAAATGAACGAGCATATCACGATTAGGCCACCGTCGGCCATCAACTTGGCGACTTCGCCGACACGTCGAATATTCTCGACACGATGGGCCTCGGAGAAACCGAGGTCTCGGTTCAACCCGTGCCGCACGTTGTCGCCATCCAGCAGCATGGTGTGACGCGACATTGCGAACAGCTTTTGATCCACGATGTTGGCGATTGTCGACTTGCCGGCACCGGACAGGCCGGTGAACCAGATGATGCAAGGCTTTTGATTCTTCAGGGCGGCCCGCTCGCTCTTTCCCACTGAAAGCGGTTGCCAAGCAATATTGGTAGCCCGCCGCAGCGGGAACGCAATCATGCCGGCGCCAACGGTGCGATTGGTAAAGCGGTCAATGACAATGAACGATCCGGTCTTGCGATTGACCTCGTACGGATCGAAGGCCACGGGCAGTGCCGTCGCGACATTGCCGAAGCCGATCTCGTTGAGGCTAAGCTTCCTGGCTGCCAGGTGCTCACGTGTGTTGACGTCGATCCGATGCTTGATCGCGGTAATGCTACCGGCGACTCCGGTCCGAGTTCCAATGCGAAGGATGTAATTGCGTCCAGCAACGAGCGGATCGTTGTCCATCCAGATCAGATGGGCCGCGAACTGGTCGGTGACCTCAGGCCGCTCGTTCGGACGCGCCAGCACCATCCAATAGCGCGGAGTCTTGTCTATGAACATGCGTTTGCCCACTGCTGCCAAGTACTGGCCGTAGGCCGCATCGGCAAAAGCGCGACTGACGATCGTGCGATCTATTCGGTCCAAGAATTCGGAGGTCGCAGCCAGAATCAGGGATGCCCCTGCTGGGTGTCGGTGTTCCGCCCTGCCAAATGCTTCAAGCGCCAGCATTAGCCAGGGCTCAGGTGGAGCTGGAATGTCTGGGTGCTGCTGGAGCACGTGCGCCAGCACCGTCGTCCCCGACCGGGGAAGACCAAGAAGAAAACAAACCGCAGACAGACCGTTAGGATCCCGGTCCATGATCCCATCTCCCTATGCTTGGAAAAGCGAGCGGCTCGAACCGCCGTCATCCGGTCGAAGAAAATAACGGAGACTGTTCTGTTCGACATAGAGTGTAACCGCTTGCCCGGCATCCCCATATGAGAAAAACCTTGTCATGCATCTTCAAAGGGTTGGGAAAACCATACGGAGGTTGATCGGCAGTAAATGCCTACGCGACGTAAGCGACACTTGTCGCCTCGCGCCAGCGCAATGCTGCTTGCGTAGAGCATCGGAAGAAGCTGGCCCATACGCTTCGGTTGGTGCTCGGCTTGCAAGTGAGAACACCTCTTAGAGCGACGACAAAGGTTGATAGCCATCCTGATATGCCTGACTTCTCTAAGCTGACGTTTGCTATCCGCCATTCTGTAAAATCGATTTCTTGATACAATTCGTCCGCGCCATGGATAAGTCCGGATCGTGCGTTCAGGGGCCTCGATGATTGCACACACGTTAATATTTCTGTGAGTTTCGGGACCGGCTTCGCGAGCCCCAGAACCGAGAACTTGGCGGAAGGTCTGCAGAATTCCTCGATCTTCTTCAAGGAGGTTGCGCCAATCATCTTGAACACTCGACAATGCCTTCCCGCGCAAGGACGGAATAGTCCGGTGTCCCCTTTGCGTGACCGCGCTTAGCTGCCCGTTGGCGGTGATCAATGCCGGACATCATTCGCTTGAAATGGACGAAGAATGTAAGCGGCAAGCTGAGGTCTCTTTGCCGCTTACGGGGTCCTCAGCATAGGGTCCACTTCACTAACGCGGTCGACTCCCAACAGAGTTGGCGACTCGGCACGTTTTCCACTCAAGGCTCTGATTTTCTTCGTCGGCTCTCAGGTCGCTGGAAGAGAAATCGTGCGTTTCCAGCATCTTCTGACGACTCGCATCCGCTCCTTCAAAGTAGATGATGTCGGAATGAAAGTAAGCGGCAAGCTGAGGCCGTCAGGCGACGTGGTTCCATGGCATCAGCGCGTCGATTTCGCTGCTCGGCCAACCGTTGGCGATACGCTGAAGTGTTAGAGCAAGCCAGGCGAACGGATCGACGTTGTTCATTTTCGCTGTTTATGCGGCCCGCCGAACTATGCCGAACGGGTTTGGTATGGCACGCCGTTGTCACGCTCGCACCGTTGATCGCGTGCAGGGCAGCCCCATTCCATTCGGCATAGTCTGGTCGTTCAGAGCGCCCCTAGGAAGGCGAGCAGGCGGTCGTTCGGCTGGAAGCGGGTTCGCTTGCCGCGCTGGTACGGCTTGAGCTTCGCAGGGCAGCTTCCTTGAGGGCGAGATGGGCGTGCAGGTACGTCTGTGCCGTCTCGACCGATTCATGACCGAGCCACAGCGCGATCACGGAGCAGTTGACGCCGGCTTGCAGCAGTTCCATCGCAGCGCTGTGCCTCAGCACGTGCGGCGACACGCTCTTGGCCTTCAAAGACGGGCAACTCTTGTGAGCGACACGAACATGCTTTCCCAGCAGTGACTGGACGCTGTCGGCACTGAGCCGACCCTCATGCACGTTGTGGAACAACGCTGTTGCTCCTTCCGCAACGGTTCCTTGAGCCATGCCTGGAGCGCGCGCCGAGCGAGTAAGCGGAGCGGTCCGCTCCTTCCGCCCTTTACCGACGCATCGTACGTGTGCGCCAGACCCGAGGTGGACGACATCCCGGTCAAGGCCGGTCAGCTCTGAGAGGCGTAAGCCAGTCTGGGCCGCGACCAGCAGCAAGGTGTGATCGCGGCGGCCAAGCCACGTCGTTCGATCGGGCGCGGCGAGAACCGCCTCGATCTCAGGGCGCGCCAGGAAGTGCACCTGTCGCTTGTCGTGGCGTTTGCTCGGTATGGCGAGCACGCGCTGGATCAGCGCGCTGTGCCGGTTCCTCGAAGGACACGAACCTGAAGAAGGACCAGATGGCGGTCAGACGTAGGTTACGCGTCTTCGCGCTGGCGCCGCGCTTTACCTCGAGATCGGTGAGGAACGCGCCGATGAACGTTGCATCCAGATCGGCGAGCGACAGGGCCGATGGGGACTTCGGCAGCCGCACCTGTGCGAACATGAACAGCAGCCGGAACGTGTCCCTGTAGGAGGCGATCGTGTTGCCGCTAACATTGCGCTGGCGCATGAGGCGCTCAGTGAAGAAGCGCTCAATCAACGTGGCGACATTGCAGGCGGGCTTCATGGCGTCACCTCCCATCGCCGATCGAGACGCCGCGCGGCTTCTTCCATCAACTCGGGGCAGGCCGAGAGATACCAGTAAGTATCGCGCACGCAGGCGTGGCCGAGGTAAGTGGAGAGTACTGGGAGTTGTTGCTCGACGTCCTTGCCTTCGCGATACCAGTCGAGCAGCCTCCGGATGGCGAAGCGATGACGGAAGTCGTGCACGCGTGGCCCGGTACGATCACCAGGGCGCCGCAGCCCGATCTCTCTGGACAATCGCCAGAAGACGCGATGAACGTACTCGTGCAGCAAGCGGCCTCCCTGTTCGGCAACGAAGAAGGTCGAGCCGCAGCGTGATCCAAGCAGCGCATCGCGCCGGTGGGCGTAGTCGCGCAGCGCAGTTCTCGTCGTCGGATGCAATGGCACGAGCCGCGACTTGCCGAACTTGGTCAGCGGACCGTCAGCACGCCGGCGTCGAGGTCGACGTCATCCCGCTCCAGGCCCATCGCCTCGGATATACGCATGCCCGTCACCGCGATCACCCCGAACAGGGTGTGGTAGGTCCATCGGCGCAGCCCGTCCGCCGGCGGCAGAGCCAGCGCTGCCGTCAGCAACGCATCGATCTCCGCGTCGCTGTAGACATAGGGCTTGGCGCGCTTCCATCCCGGCAGCATGCCGACGGGTGGCACCTCCGTTCTCGGATCGAAGTTGGCGACATGGCGCGCGAACCCCCGCACATCGCTCAACCGCAGCGCCCAGGATGCATGACAATCGGGCGGCAGCGTTGCCCATTCCATTGCCAGCTTCGTCGTGATGATCCTGGCTTTGCGCTTCTCCATGAAGGCGACGAAGTCGGCGAGCCGACGGGTCTGGTGCTCGTACTTGTATCCCAGTCCCTTGCGCATCCTCAGGTACTTGTCGAGTGCGGCGTGCAGATTAGTCATTGCACGCCTCCCAGGGCTGGCTCAATGTTCTCAGCGCATCGATGTCGACCTTCGCGTAAATCCGGGTGGTGTCGTGGTTCTCGTGCCGCAGCAACTGTCCGTTCTCCGACAAGGTCGCGCCAGATCGGAGAAGCTCGGTAGCGAGACTGTGTCGGAAGATATGGGCGCCGCGGTGTGCGCAACCTTCGATTCCAACGCGATCGAGAGCGGCCTTGGCGATCATGGTGATCGCACATCCGGAAGCAAAGCCGACGTGCGGCGCGAGTGACCGGACGAACAACCGTCGGCACGACGACTTTGGGCGGCCATTGCGCAGATATGCAACGATGGCCGCGCCAACGTCTGGCGCTATCGGCATCCGTGCACGCTGTCTGCCCTTGGCGCGAACCAGTATCTCGCTGGCGCGCCAGTCGATATCATCGAGCATGAGTGTCGCGACCTCGTCGGCCCGCAGGCCGAGCTTAGCCAGCAACAACAGAATGGCGTAGTCGCGCCGTCCCATCACCGTCTTTCGGTCGCAACCGTCGAGAGCCTTCCGCACCTGAGCGGCAGGCAGATAGGTCGGCAGAGGTGCGAGCTTCCATCGCCGCATCGATGGAACGCAATCCGCCAACGGGCGCGCGTTCAGCCCCCGATGGTGGAGGTAACGGAGAAAGGCGCGCAACGACCAGCACATCGCCTTGCCTGTTCCTGGGCTCAATCCTGGGCGTGGCGCTCAATGTAGCGGATCACGTCCTCTTGGTTGATCTTGCACAGGGCGGCGGCGCCGCCGGAGCACACCTCGTGCAAAAACCTGCGGATGACCGGGAGATGGCGAACGATGGACCTTGGCGCCAAGCCGCGCTCTGATCGCAGGTACGCATCGAACTCCTTGAAGATCCGTTCGTGCGGGCTGAGAGGCGGCAGCACCAACGGCGCTATCGCGCCTTCCTCGCGCAGCACCGACAGCCATCGCTTGAGCGCGGCCCGGTCACCGGGTTGGATAGACTGCCTCCCGCCTCGATGTCGGAGGTACCGCTCAATGACCTGCTCGTCGAGATTGACCAGCTTATAGCGACGGCCTGCGATCCAACTCAGGAGCCCGACAACTACGTTGAGGCAACGCCACGCGCCGTGCCGAACGAGCCGCTCTTCGACGAGACGAGCGGCGTAGCGCTCGACGAGCTGTCCGTGCGGCCCGCTTCTGAGACGCCGGTACAGCCGGCTTCTGCCCAAGTACTGTTCAACTTCCATCTTCCTGTTCTCCGCTGTTGAAAGCGGAGGCACAGAACGAACTATGCCGAACCGACCAAACGCCGGTCAGCGAGAAATCTGGGGAAAACGACCGGACTCGGCATAGTTCGGCGGGCGGCATAAACTTGCAAGATCAACGACGTCGATCCGCGCGCCTATCTCACCGACGTCCTGAGAAGGATCGTCAACGGGCATCCAAACCGCGACATCGACCAGCTACTGCCCTGGGCCTACCGCGCTCAAGCCCTCAAAGCCGTGGCCTGAAAACGACCCTTACCTTGCATCCACACTATACCAATGTGTAGCCGCGGTAGCCACGGGGATGAATTGGCACGAAGCGCGGCCGGGATCATTGTGGGCCGTATGGCTATGAACACTCAGGTTTACGCTCAATTCGGGGAGGCGCAGGAACGCACAGCTGAAGGCCGTGCAGCTGCACTATACTCCAGTTTGATCGCTGACCTCAGTCAGCTGAATTTCGCAGACGCGGATGACCGCCGAGCCTTCCCTCCGACCCTACACAGCATATTCGCAAGGCATGGACTGTTCGGGCTCACCACACCAGGAGAGCACGGCGGATTAGCTCTTCCCTTGCAAGAGGCCATCGACATCATCTCCGCCACTGCATCCTTCGATGTCTCCGCTGCCTCTACCCTGGTCATCCATAACTTCCTGGCCTTGCCCTGCATCGAAGCGGCACCGCACATCCCCGAACAAAAGCATATCATTTGGGGTGCAACACGCGGCGATCTCTGCGCTTTCGCTTTGACGGAGCCTGGAGCTGGCTCTGCCCCGAGGCATATAGAGGCTTCGGCTCTCATGCACGAAGACAGAGTTCGTATCTCTGGCCGCAAGATTTGGATCGGCCTCGCTGACTGGGCTCGCTGGATCGTTTGCTTTGCGCGCGCGTCTGGTCCCGATGCGAAAGGTCGGCTCGTTGGTGTACTCGTTGACAGGCAGGCTCCAGGCCTAAAGGTCACGCACGAGCATCGCACGCTCGGTCTACGTGGCATTATTCAGAATACTCTGGAGTTTCAGGATGTTGAGGTGCCGCGTGCTTACGTGCTCTCTCGCGATCAAGACGGCTGGGGCGCGGCGGCATCTAGTATGAACCGCGGCCGTATCGGTGTGGCTGCTATGGGTCTTGGATCGCTTGAGCGCGCTATCCAGGTCGCAGCCTCTTATGCAAACCATCGTCGACTCGGTAAACTGCGCATGATCGAGAACAGCTACATCGAGCAGTTATTTGGGCAGATGGTGCTGCGGCGGGAGGTAGTGAAGGCGATGCTGGTCGCATCCTGCCGACTTGTTTCAGCGCAGGGCGCGCCCAACGTCCACCTTGCGTCGGCAACGAAGGTTTTGTCCTCGGAATGGTGCGGCCTTGTCGCTGATCAATGCGTCCAGCTGTTAGGTGGCCGTGGTTACGATGAGGGAACGCCTTTAGCCAAAATCTATCGAGACGCTCGCATCCTCCGCATCTTCGAAGGTCCGACTGAGGCGCTCCTATCACATCTCGGCCGCTGCCTCCTCTCTAAAGCCACGCGTGACGAGATAGCCGATCTCTTTCGGTCAGTTGGTGCGGCATCTGTCCATGCTGCTGCAATTGAGGAACTCTCTGCGCTCAATGAGACAGACGGTGCCGTGCTGATCTATGCGGGTTGGCTCACCACACTGGGACTGGCACAGGCTGTCATGTCTGCTGGCTTCTCTGCCTCAGATTGCGCCGCAGCAGCGGCTGACCTGGTCAGTTCCGAATTAGCAACTCTCCGTACTCGCGCGCCGGCACGGCAATCTTTCGAAGGCCGCAATCGGGCCAGTCGGACTCTGACCACCTTCCTTCAAGACGCGGCTTGTTCCATTCGCTCACCTGTCCTCACAGACGATTACCTCAAATTGGTGCAGTATGTCTGAGATCTAGCGGATGCCGGACGTCTTTCCACGTGGTGGTGCCGCGCGCGACGACGCAGCTTCGGAAAGCCGAGGCGTCCCTGAGCACTGCCACCTCTGAATCCAGCAGCCTCTGCCCTAACCCAAGCTCGCTCCGGGGCAGCGCGTGGCCGCGGCACGCTTGCGCGTTCAGGAGGAGCCGGCACCGCCTCCTCGACCGGCTGCGGCTCGAGAACGTGGAGCGCCTTCGCCGACGGGGCGCCGAACATTGGGCCGTCCTCGCAACCTTGGTCGAGACTTGCACAATCAACGACGTCGATCCGCTCGCCTATCTCACGAACGTCCCGACAAGGATCGTCAACGGGCATCCAAACCGCGACATCGACCAGCTACTGCCCTGGGCCTACCGAGCTCAAGCCTTCAAAGCCGTGGCCTGAGAGCGACGCTTACGATTGTACGATTGTTGATTCCTGTTGGGTCAGCGACGCGGTGAGACGGCAGCGCTTCGCGATCTCTACTATTCAGATAATCAGCAGACGCTGCACTTGCCTGGTGAAATCACTAAGAACGGGAGGGAGCATATTGTTCCGGTTGTACCGATGGCCGCGGCCATCCTCGCGAAGCGCAATCGCAAGCCCCGCAGCGATTGCGTGGCCGATTGCCGCCTTGCCGAAGCCAGCATCGCGACCTCCGCGGCTCAGCCGGCGGCTGCGCCTGCCTGTTTGCGGGCGCGCGTTGGATAGTATCGCCCAGAAAGACCTGCGCGGCACCTACGAAAACTGGTTGGCATCCATTCGCTCTTTGAAAGGTGGCGACCTACAGCGGACTTCGAATGTATCAAGCAGGTCTTCGCGACAATTTGAATTCCTCATGCAAGCTGCAGAGTCTCGTTACGAGGAGACAACCTTGGCCAGGGGCTTCAGATCAATCACAGCGCGCTAGCGGTTGATGCGCACGACATTGCGGCGCTGACGACATGGTCGTCACTAGGATCCCCGATGGCGTATCCCCGAACACAAACGCGGAGCCATGCTTGCCATCGAGATGGCCTTCTCAGCTCTTACGCTATTGCTACCGCTCGCCAAAAACTCGTTCAGCAAGTGCTGTTTGATTGTTGCGGCCTCCCGCTCTCCCTGTGCGGCAAGCCAAAGAATGCGCTCCGCGATCTCCAGCGCAGAGCGGTGCTTCTGCCCGATAAACGTGGAGCTAGCAAGTACTTCATCAAGGACGTTGCGGAGCATCTGCACCGTAGCAGTGTCGTAGGCCATGCGCGAATATCCATCCCGACAAATCACTAAGCAAAAAACATTGCGCGTCACTCCGAGCAGCAGCGGCAATTTGTCGGACCAAACTACGTAGCACGCTTTGATTGCAGGTTTATGACGATTGCGATCATGGTTGCAACCGCCAGTGACGTTGCCCGACGCCGGAGCATCACCGGGACCGATGGGCTATTTGTATCCACGAGCGCAATCTTCAAGATATCCTCGAGCAAAGCTTGGACTTTTAGTTGTGCCGCCGATCAATCCATTGTATCTTTCCACGCAAAGCGCTCGGAGGCGACGTCCATCCTCCTTGAGCTTCGGCACCTTGCTGGGTGTCGATTTTATGGAGGATGGCATGGACATTGATTCAGCTGCAGGTTGCTCGCTTCAATGTGCGAGCGCGCTGACGGTGACTCCTCAGATAGAGAAGTAGACTTTCGGAATTTGTATCAGTGTGCCTACTGCGAGGCGTGCTGGAGCTCCGAAGATGCAGTCCCGGGTGAGCTTTCTGAATCGGGCTGTGGACGGGAAACGTCAACATACAGCTGGTATCGATGGATTCATCGGTACTCAAGTTGAGCAGATCTTTAAGCCCCGCTCGCGCGGGGCGATTCGTGAGGCGACAATGCCCAAGGAAAGATCAGCGCCAAGGTCAGATTTAGAATGGCTCGTCTCCATGAGGAGCAAAATCCAGCAACTTACACTCGACGTCTACAACTTCAGCAGCAGGCTCACCGACCAGGAGCGCAAAAGGCTCTGGCCGATCCTTGGATATCTCATTGGGATTGCCTTCTCTCTATGGCGAGCGGTCTTCGGCACGCATCGGAAACCACCAGCTGCACGCCCTTCAGACCGCGATCGACGAGATGCCGCAGAAACGATGACCAGCCGGATTTGTCCTCCTTGGCGCCTTCACAGATGCCGAGGATTTCCCGGAACCCCTCGGCATTGACCGCCGAGGCCACCAGCAGCGCCACGTTGCGAACCTCACCAGCCAGCTGCGCTTCATCACGATGGTCGAGGTAGTCGTCCGTGAAGAAGATTGATTTCACGCTGGATTAAGCCGACCGCCGGGGAAGAGTGCGGTCAGGAAGAGGTGCAGCAAAAGCCTGAGCCAGCGGATGAGGCGGCGGAAGTTGTAGCCGGCGGCGGCGAGGACGGCGTTGGCTGCATCGCCGCGACGGAACCAGAGATAATTGCGGCCCATGCGGTGCTCGGCTTTGAGATGGCCGATGACGGGCTCGACAGCGGCCCTGCGGCGCAATTGGCGTTTGATCCTTGGTGTCACTCCTCGCTTCTGGCCGGAGATGAAGACCCTGAACTTGTAATCGGGTGGGGCGTTGTGGCCGCGATATCCCTTGTCGGCGAGGAGGCGCGCGATGATGTTGCCGATGAGCGCCTCCATGTCCGGGATCACGGTGGCCAGCGTGTGACCGTCATAGGGATTGCCGGGCAGTGCCTTCACATGGGTGACGAGTTGGCCGCCCCTGGCGTGGCCGATCGTGGTGGCGACGGAGACTTTGACGGTAACCGGTATGAGCTCCCACGTCCGCGATGATTAGCGGTCGCGGGCGTAGCGGATGGGCATCCAGTGCTGGCGCAGCGCCTCGACGACGGCTGGGATATCGAGGTAGGCGTTACGGAGGAAATCCTCGGTTTTGCGACCGCTTCGTGGCGGTCCGAGCAGCGGACGGGCCTGATCGTCGCGACAATGCAGCAGGATGGGCAGCAGCAGGCCGTGATTGACGTTGTTGACGTCGAGCAACGGCGCCCACGCCGACAGTCTGAGCCGCATCGCAGCATAGAAACCCTGGCACCAGGGATGCGCATCGATGTTGCCGCTGGGGTCGCGCCGGTGCATCGGCTCGAACCGATCGGGGGCAGTCGAGAGGGTGTTGCTGATGTCGTTGTGGCGCAGCGCGACGGCGGAGATCGCGGCGAACTCCGGCGTGCCGCCATGGTTGAAAGCGTCGGCATCGATCGCGAGCAGCGGGCAGATCCAATCGAGCGGGCTCATCGACACCGGTCCGGCCACGATCGCGGCGGTATAGCCGTCGAGCATGGGAATGCTGGTGGCGGCAGGATGGCGATCGACGCGATCCTGGAGCCATCGCTCGAGCTCCGCAAGCGACATCGCGGCTGACGCCATCGACGATGCTGCCTTATGGCGACGTGGGCTCATGCCGCTGCCTGCGGTGTGTGCCGGCGCGCCGCCTTCCAGTTCCAGGCGAGCAGCTCGTGCAGCTGATGGCTCTTGGTTCGCCCAGACACGATGCGCTCCAGCACATCGGTCAGGTAGGCCTGCGGATCGAGCTCATGGAGTTTTGCCGTGTTCACGAGCGACGCCAGGATCGCCCAGCTCTCGGCGCCGCCTTCGCTGCCGCTGAACAATGAGTTGCGTCTTCCCATCGCAATCGGGCGCATGGAACGCTCGACTGTGTTGCTGTCAACTTCGACACGGCCGTTGCGGAGAAACAGCGTCAACCCGTCCCAGTGATTGAGTGCGTAGTTGATGGCCTCCGCCAGCTTCGATTGGGAGAAGAGCTGGCCGACCATTGCGGTCAGGCGCGTCCTGAGCGCCTCCATCAATGGAGCGGACCTGGTGCCGCGGGTGGCCAGCCGCTGCTCGGCACTGCTGCCACGGATCTCTGCTTCGATGGCATAGACCGCCTGCAGGCGCTCGATCACTTCGCGCGCGAACGGCGACTGGGTCGTCTTATACACCTCGACGAATTTGCGGCGGGCGTGGGCGAGACAAAAGGCGAGTTGGATCGCGCCGCCATGATCGCGGGCGAGCGCTTTGTAGGCGGCATAACCGTCGACCTGCAGAATGCCGGAAAAGCCCATCAACTGTCTGGCGATCTCCGCCGTGCCGCGGCCGTCGGCGAACACGTAGGCCACCGCCGGCGGCGAGGGACCGCCCCATGGCCGGTCATCCATGGCATGCGCCCAGAACTGGCAGATGCGCGGGCGATGTCGTCCGGGATCGAGCACCGGCATCGGCGTCTCGTCGCAGAACAGGCGCGGCGCGGTCTGGATCGTGCGCAGCTGAAGCGCATAGAGGCTCCTGAGCCACCAGGCCGCACGCTTCACCCAGCCGGCAAGCGTCGCCCGGTCGAGATGGACACCCTGGCCGGCCAGAATTTGCACCTGTCGGTACAGCGGCAGATACCAGGCGAACTTCGAGACTACCACGTGGCTCACGAGTGCGGTCGAAGCCATGCCGCTCTCGATCAGGCGCGGCAGCACCTTCGCCTGGATCACACCATCGGTGCAGCGGCGGCAGCCGTACTTGGGACGGACCGTCCGCAGCACCCGCAGGATCGCCGGGATGATGTCCAGCACCTCGCTGACGTCCTCGCCGATCTTGTGAAGCTGGCCCTGGCAACACGGGCATGCGGTCGCCTCCGGCTCCAGCACATGCTCACAGCGCGGCAGGTGCTTTGGAAGCGCGCCGATGTTGCGGCGCGCCTTCTTCCGCAGTGGCTTGCCGGGCGGCTTTGCCGCAGCTGCATCGTCGTTGGCAGCTGCAGGCGGCGTGACGTCGGTCTCAAGATCGCCAAGCTCAAGCGCGAGCTGCTCGGCCACGAGCGCGGCAAGCCGCTCCGAGCGCTTCCCGAAGATCATGTCCTTGAACGTTTGCATTGCTACGCGCAGCGTCTCGTTCTCAGCGTCAAGCGCGAGCACCATCTCGGTCAGAGCTGCCGGATCGGTCGGGAGAGTGTCGGGGCGAATCGCCATGACCAGACGATACATCCGTGCGACCCATGCTCCAGTGAAATCCTCACTTCTCAGCCGACAATGGCCGGCTGCTTCACAGGCTTGGGCGACACACGCGTCCACTCGAGCCCGTCGAGTAGCATCGCAAGCTGCGTCGCACTGAGATGCACAACGCCGTCGCGGATCGGCGGCCAGGTGAAACGCCCCTGGTGCAACCACTTCGTTACCAACACCATGCCGCTGCCGTCCCACGCCAGAAGCTTCACTCTGTCCATGCGCTTGCTGCGGAACACGAAGACGTCGCCGCAATATGGGTTCGCGCGCAGTGCTTCGCTCACCAGCGCCGACAGCGTATGCACCGACTTACGAAAGTCGACCGGCTGGGCCGCCAGCACCACCTTGAGGTCTGACCGTAGAGCAATCACCGGATCCCTCGAAGCGCCGATAGCACCACCGAAAGCGTCGCCAGTTCCACCCCCGGCTCGACCCGGATGCGCGCCCCGTTCACCTCGATCTCGACCACTCCACAGACCTTGGCCGGCGGCGTGGCAATCTCCACGGGCTTCGTCTGTACCGGCGAAATACACTCGGACTTGCCAACCCTCCCGCCATCGCTCTCGGCGCCAATTTGGATAGGCACGAAGTTCTGGGCTTTGCCGGCCAGCGCCGCCGCTACCTGGCGGCGCCACACCGTGAGCAGTCCGCGAGAAACGCCATTGCGCCGCGCCACCTCGGAGATGTTCGCCCCCTCCTCAAAGCTCTCTGCCGCGATCCGGGCCTTCTCCTCGCTCGTCCACCGTCGCCGCCGGCGCTCCCCAGTGATCACCTCAACGCGGCGATAAGAGTCACCTTCCTGCCTGGCATCAAGCATGGCATTTGCCATCGCGCCACCTCCACCGATCAGCTCTTGCCAGCCTGTATCGCAGACAAGCTTCGTCACTGCGAGGTGAGGCCCTCATGCCGGCTACCTTTGACGCCGAACTCGTAAGGCCGGTGGGCCTTGCCCTTGCCGATGCACTCGACCTCCGGCGCGTGCAGGGAATAAACCTTCGGCCCACGTTAACGCTGCTGCTGCTCGCGCACGCGCCGCGCCAGCGCCAGCAGCTTTGCGAACGCCGCCTCGAGCCCGCTGTTACCCTCGATCTTGCGGCCGATGTCGCGGATCACGCGGCCCAGATAGGTCCGCAGCGTCTTGAGCTTCCGGTTGGCGCGCTTGAACTGCTTGGCGTGGGCATAGCGCTGGTGCTCGATCAGGGCGAACTTGCCCACCCGCGCATAGGACTGACGCAAAATCACCCCATGGCGCTGCGCCAGCCGCACCAGCTTCTCGCGCGCCCGGTTTAGAAGCTTCGCGTCGGTGGGGAACGTCACGTTCTTGGGCTGAACCGTGGTGTGTGCGCCATGACGGCGCGAAGAAGGAGGTTGAGTATGTAGACCATCTTCCGAGCAGCCTTGCTGCGCAAGAGATGAGGGCAGGCCCCTCGGACTCGGATTGCAGGATCAGAGTCCAAACCGCCACAAGCTGCTTTAGCTCAATGGCTGAGGTGGTGAGCGTTGCTGGAAAAGGCGGGCAATCAGCCTGTCAGGTGAGCCACGGGAAGACGAACGCAAGTAAACCGCCGATGATGCATCGAAAGTACAGTTCAGGTGTTGTCGAAACCAGGGGCGATACCACCTCCTGGGATCAAGCGCGGCGAGAGCCTGTCTATTGGCCGGGCGGCAACCGGTGTAGAGGCGGCGTGATCCCGATGGCAGGCTCTTGCGCGGAACATGGGAACCTGCGTCGCGATGCCAAGGGAGACCCCAAAGGCGGCGGATCCGCCGAGGGCAGAGTACCAATGCGCGACGCAGGGGCGGACGGGTTCGTAATAGTGATGAGGCCCGGTAATACGGGCGGAGCGAAGGGACCCGATCTTCCAGCCAAAGTCACAGGCCAACCGGAAACGGGAGGAGCCGATGACTGAGGCAAAGTCGTATCAGATCCCCAAACATCTCGTTTGGGAAGCTTGGAAACAGGTGAAAGCGAACCGCGGGTCAGCGGGTGTGGACGGGGTCTCCATCGAGGAATTCGAAAAGGACTTGAAGAGAAACCTCTACAAGATCTGGAATCGAATGTCGTCGGGGACATACTTTCCGCCTCCCGTCCGTCTCGTGGAAATTCCCAAGGCTAATGGAGGGAAGCGTCCGTTAGGAATACCCTCTATAGCTGACCGCGTGGCTCAGACGGTTGCAAAGATGGTTATGGAGCCGACGATGGAACGAATATTCCATCCCGACTCCTACGGCTATCGGCCCGGCCGTTCGGCGCTTGACGCAATGGGGACAGCGCGAAAGCGTTGCTGGAAATTCGACTGGGTTATCGACCTTGATATCAAGTCGTTCTTCGACTCGATTCCTTGGCACCTGATCGAAAAGGCCGTCGCCCACCACACGAAACTGAGCTGGATTCGTCTCTACGTAAAGCGGTGGCTGCAAGCTCCCGTGGAGAAAGAAGACGGAATCCTTGTGGAGAGAACACGCGGAACCCCTCAGGGTTCAGTGGTTTCACCGCTGCTCGCAAATTTGGTTCTGCACTATGCATTCGATCACTGGATGCAGCGGACCTTCCCTTGTTTGTGTTTCGAAAGATACGCTGACGATGCGATAGTCCATTGCAGAACTGAAAGCGAGGCTCAAACCGTGATGGAGGCGATCCGGAAACGTCTTGCGGAATGCGGTCTGGAGCTCCACCCGGAACCGGATCGTCTACTGCAAGGATAATAAACGGAGAAAGGAATGCGAACACATCTCGTTCGACTTCCTTGGCTACACCTTCCAGCCGCGCAGCGCTCGCGATCGAAAGGGCGAGAAGTTCCTCAACTTCCTCCCGGCAATCAGCAACAAGGCTGCCAAAGGAATCCGACAAACCATTCGCTCATGGCGACTGGGTTCGACGCGAAACCACTGGAGTCTTGAAGAACTCGCCAAGCTGATTGATCCTGTCGTGCAAGGATGGCTGAACTATTACGGACGGTTTTACCGAACGGAATGTGTCAACGTCCTTCGTCACGTTAACGACGCGCTCGCCCATTGGACGAGGCGGAAATACAAGCGGTTGAAAGGCCGGAAAGTCGCCTCAGTATATTGGTTGGGACGGCTCGCACAGCGCGATCCGAACCTACTCTATTTGTGGCGAGTCGGCATTCGACCTGCGGCTGGAAGATAGAAGCCGGATGAATCGAGAGGTTCACGTCCGGTTTCGTGAGAGCCTCGGGGTGCAATTCCCCGGGGCTACTCGACCGACGATCACCCGCGACAGTTCGGACGGCTTGACTGCCTCGGTCTTGACGGCAACCGACAGGCTTTCCTGGATCAGCGCCGCCAGCCGTTCCTCGCCCATGCGATTGCGCCAGCGCGTCAGCGACGAGCGATCGAACACCAACCGGTGCTGGAAGAATTCTTCGCCGCAGAAGTATTGGTAATAGGGGTTCTCGACCCACCGCTCGCACAGCACCTCGTCGGACAGGTCGTAGGTGTGCTTGAGGATCGAAAGCCCCGCCATCAAGCGCGTCGGCAGCGGCGGCCGGCCGGGATCATCATCGTAAACCTCGCCGAACCGCCCTTCCAGAAAGCCCCAATCCACCGTGCGGCCCAGCCTCACCAGCGGATGCTTCATGTCGATGATCTGATCGAGCCGGGAGCGGAAAAGATCCTGTTCCCCCGTCTCGCTCCGCTCTCGTGGCCGCATCGAATCTCTCGCCAAAGCCGGTTCTGCGCGAGTGAATCACAAATCAAGTTTGCAAGGAATCCCGCTCCAAAGGCCCGCTTTCCGGCAAATTCAATTACTGCAAAATGCCGTTTCCGGATTCCAAATCAACGGCTTGGGAATTCTTCACGGACGACTAGAAAACGTAGTCCTGAGAACACAAAGGCCGGAGCGCAGGCGTACGAAGCTACCTTGCGACAAGCTAGCACGTGGCGATTCGATAGATATCGGAGCGCTACGGCCGAAGGACCTGACCTTTGCCGAATTCGCGGTGAAATGGTTTGAGGACTATGTAAGACCGAACAACAAGTATTCTGAGCAACTGTCCGTCGTCAGATGATTTGAGACTGATCAGGCGTTCTGAGAAGAGAGGCTCTGGCTCATCCGGGTTAGAGTTTAAGCAGCCTGCAGTTGATGCTGCAAGCGGCGGTTTGCGATGGTGTCGCGCTTGATGCGTTTTCGTTCTGCGAGGATCGCCTCGGCCCTGCCGAAGTAGACATCGGCTGGTGTGAGGTTGTCGATGCTCTCATGATAACGGACGTAATTGTAGTGTTCGACGAAGGCCCGTATCTGCCGTTCGAGATCGCCGGGCAGGTAGTAGTTGTCAAGCAGAATGCGGTTCTTCAAGGTCTGGTGCCAGCGCTCGATCTTTCCCTGGGTCTGGGGGTGATACGGAGCGTCGCGCACATGTTGCATGCCCTTGGTTTCGAGCCAGCTGGCGAGATCATCTGCCACGTAACTCGAGCCATTGTCGCTGAGAAGCCGCGGCCGGTGTGCGACGGTATCGAGGTCAGAGGCCAGGAGTGCCTGGTCGAGCGTGGCCATGACGTCGGAGGCGGCCATCGTGGGACCAAGCCGCCAAGCGACGATGTAGCGCGAGAGGTCGTCGAGCCCGGTCGAGAGATAGTACCAACCCCCCCCCCGGTGATTTTGAGGTAGGTGAAGTCGGTCTGCCAGAGCTGATTGACGGCCGTCGTCTTGTCCTTGAACTCGTTCGCCGCCTTGATCACCACATAGGCCGGGCTGGTGATGAGGTCATGCGCCTTGAGCAACCGATAGACCGACGCTTCGGAGACAAAATACTTCCGTTCGTCGGTGAGCCGCACGGCCAGCTCACGCGGCGACAGCTGCGGAGTTTCCAGCGCCAGGTGGATGATCTGAGCTCGCACATCGTCCGGAAAGCGATTCCAGACCCGCTCCGGTCGAGATCGATGATCGGCCAGCGCGGCGCTGCCGCCCTCGCGGTAACGCTCATACCAGCGACAGAACGTGGCGCGTGGGATGCCAAGCTTGTCCAGCGTGCGCTTGGCCGGAAGATGCGATTGCTCGACCAGCTGGATGATCTCGGCCTTCTCAGAGGCGGGATACCTCATGCCTCGTCCTCCCCATCTCCGTTCATGCTTTTTTTGAGCAGACGGTTCTCCAGGGTCAGATCGGCTACGACCTCCTTCAGGGCAGCAGTCTCCCGGCGGAGATCCTTCACCTCGCCGGAGGTCGCAGCTCGCGCCGTGTCGCCTGCTAGGCGGCGCTTGCCGGCTTCGAGGAATTCCTTGGACCAGCCGTAATACATCGAGGCGGCAATGCCTTCTCGGCGGCAAAGATCGGAGATGTTCTCCTCGCCACGCAATCCTTCCAGTACAATGCGGATCTTCTCTTCCGCCGAATACTGCCGGCGGGTCTGGCGCCGAATGTCCTTTAGCACTTGTTCTGCCGGCGCTTTGCCCGGTCCGGATTTCTGCTTCATCTTCGCTCCTGATGGCTACGATGAACCAGAAATCCTCCCTCCGCAAAATCCCTCTGTTTGTCTCACAGGCCCTGACGGCGAACACCGGGCCTTCGTCGAACACTACAATTACGTCCGTTATCATGAGAGCATCGACAACCTCACACCAGCCGATGTCTACTTCGGCAGGGCCGAGGCGATCCTCGCAGAACGAAAACGCATCAAGCGCGACACCATCGCAAACCGCCGCTTGCAGCATCAACTGCAGGCTGCTTAAACTCTAACCCGGATGAGCCAGAGCCTCTCTTCTCAGAACGCCTGATCAGTCTCAAATCATCTGACGACGGACAATCGCTGACAATGGTGCAATCAACAGAGTTGCCGAACGAAACGTTCCGCCCATAAAAAACGAGCCAAGGTGCTTGTCGCGGAAAATTCGTGTGTTGTTATCACCCTGTTCAAGAGCGCCATGACAGCCTCTTGCGAAACCAAGCCGAAGTCGGCCAAGGCGCAAGATGCAAGCTGCGATGAAATCATGTCCGCACGAGCCGCAATCGCCTTTGGCAGTACAAGCGCGAAAGTCTCCTTTGCGTAACCGTGTGGAAATACGTCAGAGCCCAAGCGCTCACGCAAGTAGGAACGGAAAAGTTCCTTGCCCGAGCGAAGTGCAAACGGAAGCTTCGCTCCAAAATTGATCAATCTCGGATCGCCGAATGGGCGGACGGGCCAAAGTCCTCGCGTCGCGAGTGGGCGAGCATGACAAAGACTTGCGAGCAGAGTTGTGGATAGAGTGGCGCTGATGGGGGCGCTAAAAAGGAAGGATGAATGAGCGGCGTCGAGCCCGCGTTTCGTCAACAGGTCTTCTGCAAGCCCAAGCGCGATATCCAGGTGGGGTGAAGACGGAGATCTGGGTTCCTCCTCGTCGCTGCTGAAGCGAGCGCAAAGCTCGTCTCCTCCTATGCCGGACCAGATTATTTCGCAGCCATCACCGCGAAACCGATCCCAGAGTGACCCGAACGCCTCAAGGTAATACTCTGAAATGAGTGGCAAGCGTCCTTTCAGGTCAAGATCTAGATCAATCGCCGGCATGTGGGCGTGCATTTCAACTTTGTGATCGCGGCAATTCAGTGCGCTCAAAATGCTCGCTCGGCGGTCAATCTGCTTGGGGCTACTCCCGTCGCCCAATAGTATCCCGCCACATGCCAGCGATGCTACGCTCTTGCTAACAGCAATTGCGACGGAAGCGGAGTCCATTCCTCCGCTCAGCTCCACAGCGCTTGCGCAGAAGGCCGTCGGCCGCGAACGAACAACCGCCTGAAGAGTATCAGAAAACTCAAGGACATGATTGCTCTTCTCTCGTCCAGAGAGCTCAGGGGCTGATGAAGTTGTCGCGCCGTACTCAAATGACGTTTCCGATCTGTCGACGTACAAGGTCGCGCCAGCAGTCAGCAGGTTAACACCAACGCAGGCTTGTCGCGCAGAGTAGAACGTTCTCATAGATAGATGATGGGCTATAATTTCTGCATCAATCGCTCGCGATTTATCCAAAAGATCCACGAAATCCCAGGAAAGCGTAACCGTACGAGTGCGTTCTTCCACGTGGAAGTAAATTGGGAGGCTGCCTATATGGCCTGCTCGTACACGCAACCGGGGACCCCGGCGAGCCGCCTCGATCACGATAAAATCGAGCGGCCAGTGCATGCAGTCTTGGTAGTGCTGACGAAACTGATCCGTGGACGCATGGGCTATGGCGGCCGAATGGATGCCGGCCCCGTCCGCCACTCCTTGACGCTCGCGTATGACGAAGAACCATTGCTCAGAGTTCGTCACTAACGAGCTCTCAAGGCTCTTATGTTGGAATGGCCAGATGTAGCTTTCACCAAACTCTATCGAACAGCCTTTGACCACAGGATCGACGTTTTCCAGATCGCCTATTTTCAGAGTGGCCTTGAGCATTTGTTCCTGGACTTAAACGTTACCGCCTCTCGTGTGAGAGGCGGTAACGGAGTGACGAATGATCTTAAAGGTAGCCCTGGTTAGCGCTGTCGTTAGGGAAGGGGGCCTTCTCTCCCTCAATAGTGGGAGGTGGCAGCACCGGTAAGGGGAGGTCAGTTGTATCGGGCCGCGATGGCCGCTTAGGCGTGTCTGCAGTTGCGCTCTTCATGTCAATCTCCGGGTGATCGGGCTTCTCGTCGTCTCAAGTCTAGGCTTCAGTAAAAGCCACAGAGAGTGGCGCGGCACCGTGCCGAGCCACAATAAAAAGTCTCTCATGTGAGAAGGCGGGCGACAACCTACCAATGTCGGCAGTTGGATGACGGTGCTGGACAGAATTGGGTTGGTGTCTAGTAACGGTAAACGGCAGCAGATTACGCAGAGCCGCATCTTTACGTGAGATCGTATGGAATTCAGATCGCAAGGCTATGTCAGCCCTCTTAGTGCAAGCAAAGCCCCATTTCCTGGATCCGCCGCAGATCAGGTCGACGATAGCGTATTGTCGCCGGCTTCCGAAATTCTGCATGCGTACTGGCGATCCGATCGGCGCTTGCTTCTCATCGTTGCGGCGGTGGTGCTGATCTCCAGCGCCAGCAGCGTCGCAGGTCCCTATGTATTTTCGTGTCTCATTGATCGTCTTCCGCGCAGCGAAGACATGTCGCAGGTTGCTTGGGGTTTCGCTGGATACGCGGTTTTGGTGGGCGCAGCCTCTGCATTGCAGCGCATGCTGCAGTATCTTTCCTTCATGGCAGCTGAGAACCTAGGATTCATTGCTGCAACTCGCTTCTTCGATCGCATCCTGAGGAAGACCGCAGCCTTTTTTCTTGAGTGCAATCCGGCGGAGATACAGAGTGCGGCCGCTCGCGGGCGCAGCGCACTGACGACGCTGGTCCAGCTTGGGATTGTCGTCTTCATCCCTGCTTCAACGCAGCTTCTGCTTACGCTCGTTACCCTCGGCGCGCTCCTCAATATCCAGATCGCTGCAATCGTCGCCATTTATGGAGCAATCGCGATTGCATTGACGTGGATTTCCACGCGTCAGGCCCGCACGTTCGTGGATGCGGCGGTCGAAGCCGGACAGGAGAATGCTCGGTTCGTCGGTAACGTCATGAACGCGATGGACACGTTGCGCCATTTCGGCAGTCACTCCTGGATGAACGAACGCTTTATGATAAGGGCGCGGGAGGTGCGTGATAACTGGCAAGCCTACGTGTTGCAACGACTGCTCTACATCGCCGTGCTCGGCTTCGCCGTCGCGCTACAATTTGCGGTCACGCTTCTCCTTCTTATACCTGAATACCACGCCGGCGGGGTCACCATCGGCGATATGGTGCTATTCAATACGCTTCTACTTCAGCTCAATATGCCCTTCGAGACGGTCGCCAGGGCGATCTCTGACGTGGCGCGGTCGCGAGCCGACCTCATCCCTCTAGGTAGACTGTGGGCCGCACCAGAAGAGCGGCAAGCATCTCATGCTCACGATTTCAAGCCCTCCGCTGGCCAGCTCTCTTTCGAGAGCATTGGGTATGCCTACGACAACGGTCGCGGCGTTACCGACGTCTCGTTTAAGGCCGGGCGCGGCGGGATTACTTTTCTTGTCGGTGAGACCGGTTCGGGGAAGTCCACGATCTTTAAGCTCGCCCTGAAATCGATTGAGCCCGACTACGGCCGAATTCTCGTCGACGGAACCGATATAGCGAGCATCGATCGCGCGGATTGGTATGCCGCAGTTGCTGTCGTGCCGCAGGACGTGATGTTACTCAATGAGTCGCTAGCTGACAACATCTTGTTAGGACGGCCCCGCGACGAGGTACGCCTTCGCGGTGCGTCGAAAGAAGCCGCTATTCTCCCGTTGATCGAGGCGCTGCCAGAAGGATTTGAAACAACCGTTGGAGAACGCGGCTTGAAGCTTTCCGGCGGGGAGCGACAGCGCGTTGCTATTGCCCGCGCGCTCTATGGCCAGCCGGCGATCCTTCTTCTCGACGAGGCTAGCTCCGCGCTCGACGAACGAACCGAGCGGGACATTATGGACCATATACGCACCCTAGCGAAGGATGTGACTGTGCTAGCGATCACTCATCGGAGAGGTGTCATCTCTGCGAGCGACGTCGTGGTCGATCTGACCGACTGCGGCTTGTCAGTGACTTAGACGACCGACATGAAAAACTACCTACAAGATCCCAAGCACTGGCGCGACCGCGCCGAAAAAACCAGATTTGGAATCATCCCGCCGAACAGCAACGGATGCTCCGCATAGCAGACGAATACGACTGGTTGGCTGAGCAGGCAGCAGAATGGCAGCGTTCGGCCGAAGTACTCAACCAGTCGATGAGACCGGAGAGATGAGTTCACTTGTCAGCTTCCTGTCGACCCTTTGGCCAATCGAAAGAACTAAAGCGCCCGCCGATCCTAGCTGGAGAAGTGACTCGCGATCATGCCCGCGTCGTGGATACCCTCACAGTGATGTTTTTCCTGACCTTCGACTGTGACTTGTTCTTACCCTATCAAAGCGAGCTGTAATAACGAGCGATGGATTCGGTCGTGATCTCTCGTGGTCTGGCGTCAATTGTTGAATCACTCCGTGGCTTAAAATCAAATAGGCTGCAAATCTCCGCATTGATAGTATTGTCGCTATACGCAGAGCAGTCATTGATTTGGGTCAACCGGCGACGCCGGCACCGCATTCGGCGCCGTCAGCTGCGTGCTGATGGTACGGTCCCAGATCGGGCCAGCCCGGCTCTTACCAGTTTGATTTACCGCAAGGCGCCCTCCGCAACGCATTGACATTAACTTGCCAAGCAGAGCGATTGCGGCACGGGGCATTTCAATGTTTCGTCATTTGAAGGAGGCGGCATTGATCGCCCACAGGGAGAGCAAAGTAACAATCGAGGCGCTGCAAACCTGCGAAGACTTTCGATCGACGAGTTTGGTCAAATCTTGGCGGCTTTACCATCCGACAATTGGCCGAATCTCACGAAACTCTTGCCCGGAAAGACGCCAGATTCGGTGCAAAAAGAGTGGACGGGATCATCCGGCGATACACTGCTCCGCCAAAGCAGCAATTTCATGAACTTTTTGACAGCCACTTTTGCGGCGTAAGGGGCAAGTCAATCCACAGAAAAATGTCCTCGATTTCGGCTGCGGTTGGGACGCTTGCTACGCCTGTCAGCTTTTTTCAATGACGCGCAGTTCAATCACAGTTGCGACGCATGGCCCGTTTCGCTTCAGCATAGGGCTCATCGTCCGCAAGCGCCGAGCCCGCGGCGAACCTCGCCCATTACAAACGCTTGCCGGTCAACTACCAACTTTAGCGATTGGTGGAGAAGACGGACACGTGGCACTCGTGATCCAGTTCCAATGATGAAAGTCCTGCCGGGCACGATAGCCCTCATCGCGACGCTGCGGGCTCTGTCGCTGATCTACCTGCGCGGCCCTACACCAAGGCGCCCACGATGGTCATTCGGATCCATGATTGGAGCGGTCCCACCTGGAAGGCTGGTCGAGCGCCTGGCCGTGATCATAAGAGGAACTGATGTCCAGAATTTTGGCTGTCGGGACGGCATTGCCGCCTTTCCGACTTTCGCAGTCTGACGCCAAGGTACTAGCGGGTCGCCTTTTCGGATCTAGAATAAAGACGCTTAAGAGATATCTTACAGTATTCGATCATGCGGTAGTCGATCAGCGTTTCTTTTGTGTCGCGCCCGAATGGTTTCTAAGCGAGCATCGCATAGGTGAGACAAATGAAACATACTTGGAGTGGGCCAAAGAGCTGGCATGCAAAGCAACACTTCTCTGTCTCGACAGAGCCGGCATGAAGCCCGAGCAAGTCGATCGAATTATATTCGTTTCGTCGAGTGGGATCGCTACGCCTAGTCTCGACGTGGATCTGATCTTGAAACTCGGATTGCGAACAGACGTAAGACGGACGCCGGTTTTTGGCCTTGGATGTGCTGGGGGAGCATCGGGAGTTGGTTTGGCAGCAACGATTTGCCGCGCAACGAACGAACGCATTCTACTCGTCGCTGTGGAGCTGAATTCGCTTACATTCCAGCGAAATGATCTCACCCCTAAGAATCTTGTCGCTACAAGCCTTTTTGGGGATGGCGCTGCCGCGATTCTAATTGGCCCAGCTGAAGGCGGCGCAGGCAAATTGGAAATTGTGAAAAGTACGAGTTTGCTTTACCCGGACACAAGTCCTCAAATGGGCTTGCATTTCGGCGACTTCGGATTTGAACTTGTATTCTCAGAGCGCGCTCCGTCGATCATAAGCGAATTGATGCCACTTGCGCTGCCACCGTTGCTAGCGGATGATAGCATTCATCTTAATCAGGTGAAGAGCTTAGTCTTTCATCCGGGCGGGAGAAGGGTATTGGAGGTTTTTGAGCGGAGTCTCGGGAGATCGTCTAAGGACTTCTTTTCCAGCTATGAGACTCTTCGACGTCATGGAAATATGTCCAGCGCAACTGTATTATTCGTTTTAGATCACGTGCTTGAGCATGAGAAGCAGGCGCCAGGATCATACGGAATATTGGCTGCGTTCGGACCAGGGTTCTCGGCCGAACTATCGCTATTGAGATGGGCTGAGGGCGAAGCGGCCGGTCTGTGTTAGCAGGTCGGGAGGGTGAGGCAGCATCGGAGGGGACGATGCGGCCGAAGAAGCACAAGACGACCGGATCGAACGATCTGTTCCGGGCGCGACTGTCGCCTGTTTACGGGAATCGAGCTGCTAATCTTCACGCAGTACCACGTCGTCTGCACCGATAGCGATCCTGATGTGCATTTCGGACAGCAGAAGACAAAGCAGATGCTGAACAAGCTGCGGAAAACATTTGGTCCTGCTGACTGGACAATTACGTCGAGCTTTTTAACGAATTGTTCTTTGTGAGAAATGCGTTTGCGCATTCATTCGTTGAGCTCGAGGACATCCGATATAAAGGTGTCACTCTGAGCAATTGCTTCGGTGAGACCTGCTTGGGCAGGAGCTACAGTTCGGACCAGGAAAGTCGATCATAAATTCACTGATGATGCCCGTTCGTTTGTTCAGCCGCTGGTCGAGGTCTTTAGTCGATTTCAGCTGAGCAAATTGACGACAAAAAACTATTTCGACTCTACAACTCTGTTCTCAAACGACGCAGCCTAACGTAGAGTAGGTGGGCCGAAAAGGCCAATGGCGAAGGTCTTCTCCGACGACAGGAAGTGGGCTGGTCGTCCGTGAAGAATTCCCAAGCCGTTGATTTGGAATCCGGAAACGGCATTTTGCAGTAATTGAATTTGCCGGAAAGCGGGCCTTTGGAGCGGGATTCCTTGCAAACTTGATTTGTGATTCACTCGCGCAGAACCGGCTTTGGCGAGAGATTCGATGCGGCCACGAGAGCGGAGCGAGACGGGGGAACAGGATCTTTTCCGCTCCCGGCTCGATCAGATCATCGACATGAAGCATCCGCTGGTGAGGCTGGGCCGCACGGTGGATTGGGGCTTTCTGGAAGGGCGGTTCGGCGAGGTTTACGATGATGATCCCGGCCGGCCGCCGCTGCCGACGCGCTTGATGGCGGGGCTTTCGATCCTCAAGCACACCTACGACCTGTCCGACGAGGTGCTGTGCGAGCGGTGGGTCGAGAACCCCTATTACCAATACTTCTGCGGCGAAGAATTCTTCCAGCACCGGTTGGTGTTCGATCGCTCGTCGCTGACGCGCTGGCGCAATCGCATGGGCGAGGAACGGCTGGCGGCGCTGATCCAGGAAAGCCTGTCGGTTGCCGTCAAGACCGAGGCAGTCAAGCCGTCCGAACTGTCGCGGGTGATCGTCGACACCACGGTTCAGCCCAAGAACGTGACGTTCCCCACCGACGCGAAGCTTCTAAACCGGGCGCGCGAGAAGCTGGTGCGGCTGGCGCAGCGCCATGGGGTGATTTTGCGTCAGTCCTATGCGCGGGTGGGCAAGTTCGCCCTGATCGAGCACCAGCGCTATGCCCACGCCAAGCAGTTCAAGCGCGCCAACCGGAAGCTCAAGACGCTGCGGACCTATCTGGGCCGCGTGATCCGCGACATCGGCCGCAAGATCGAGGGTAACAGCGGGCTCGAGGCGGCGTTCGCAAAGCTGCTGGCGCTGGCGCGGCGCGTGCGCGAGCAGCAGCAGCGTCAACGTGGGCCGAAGGTTTATTCCCTGCACGCGCCGGAGGTCGAGTGCATCGGCAAGGGCAAGGCCCACCGGCCTTACGAGTTCGGCGTCAAAGTCTCCGTCGCCACCACGATCGGCCACGCCAGGGGCGGCCAACTCGTCACCCATGTGAAGGCACTGCCCGGCAATCCCTATGACGGTCACACGCTGGCCACCGTGATCCCGGACATGGAGGCGCTCATCGGCAACATCATCGCGCGCCTCCTCGCCGACAAGGGATATCGCGGCCACAACGCCCCACCCGATTACAAGTTCAGGGTCTTCATCTCCGGCCAGAAGCGAGGAGTGACACCAAGGATCAAACGCCAATTGCGCCGCAGGGCCGCTGTCGAGCCCGTCATCGGCCATCTCAAAGCCGAGCACCGCATGGGCCGCAATTATCTCTGGTTCCGTCGCGGCGATGCAGCCAACGCCGTCCTCGCCGCCGCCGGCTACAACTTCCGCCGCCTCATCCGCTGGCTCAGGCTTTTGCTGCACCTCTTCCTGACCGCACTCTTCTCCGGCGGTCGGCTTAATCCAGCGTGAAATCAATCTTCTTCACGGACGACGGGCTGGTGTAGTGACGACGGGAGCGCCGACCACCGTGGACGTTCACCAGTTGCGAGAGCGCGCAGCAAACACCCCCAGCGCTACTCCTGCTCGGCTCGTCTATGTAATGCCACGACTGGCGCTGGGACGTCTGCGTAGACGTTTAGCGCGCTTGCTTGGCAAGCTTCTAGGAAGGATGCGCGGTGGAGGTACATTCCGTGGGCATGTTAGCAAGTGCCCACCAATTCTCATCCGAACGTCTCGAAGAGTTAAGACGCATATACAAGCGAGTTTTGGGGGGAGATCACTGCAGCAGAAGCCTCTGAGATAGCCCATCGCCCAATTGCGCTCTATAAGCTGCTTTCCTACCGTTTGCTTAGCGAGCACGAGACGCGATCTTCTTCGCCCCCACCTCCGGCTCAAAGCGCTCCCGAAGAAGTCTGATATTGTGCAAGATGCGCTGGCCATCTTCGGGTGTTTAGCTCGCGCCACAAATCTTGTGCCCACTCGGCACTTTTACCATCCAAAGTTCAACGTCCTCTTCGACTCCCCAGTGGCCGTCGAACTGACCCGACGGCGACTTAAGCACCGCCGTCGCGACTTGCTTCTAAATGATCTAGACTAGGACGCCGGCAGCGTAATTTGCACACTGATGCTGCCATTGTTATCGAAGTAGCCAATACAGCCATCCATCAATCGGATTGATTGTGACGTAGTTGTTAGATGTAGTCCCGCCGAGATACATCGACCGATTGACCTTGCCCCACGGGCTTAATCCAGCTTGAAGTTCGTTCTGGCCCACAACAAGGACCAGAGCATGAAGCGCAGCCGCTTTTCGGAAGAGCAGATCATCGGGATTTTGAAGGAGCATGAGGCCGGGGTTTCGGTTGCCGATCTGTGCCGCAAGCATGGCGTCAGCGACGCCAGCATCTACAAATGGAAGGCCAAGTTCGGTGGGATGGAGGTGTCGGAGGCCAAGCGGCTGAAGACGCTGGAGGACGAGAACACACGGCTGAAGCGGCTCTTGGCCGACGCCATGCTGGACAATGCTGCCTTGAAGGACCTGGTGGGAAAGAAATGGTGACGCCCGCGGCCAAGCGGAAAGCTGTCGCCCATCTCAGAGGCGCCTTCGGGATGAGCGAACGGCGGGCGTGTAAAACCATCGGCTGCTGCCGCATGACCATGAGATACCAGACGACCCGGGCCGACGAAGCCGGCCTTCGCCAGCGCATGCGGGCAATCGCCCAGGAACGTCGTCGTTTCGGCTATCGACGCCTGCACGTGCTGCTCAAGCGGGAGGGCTATCTGGTCAACCACAAGAAGCTGTTCCGGCTGTACCGGGAAGAGAGGCTCGCGGTGCGCCGCCGTGGCGGCCGCAAGCGGGCGATCGGGACCCGGGCGCCGATGACGGTGGCGAGGGCGCCGAACGACCGCTGGTCGCTCGACTTCGTGTCGGATCAGCTCACCGACGGCCGCCGCTTCCGTATCCTCACCGTTGTCGATGATTGCACGCGCGAGTGCCTGGCACTGGTGGCCGATACCTCGCTCTCCGGCACCCGTGTGGCGCGGGAGCTGGACCGGCTGGTGATCGAGCGCGGCAAGCCCAAGACGGTGGTCAGCGACAACGGCACCGAACTCACCAGCAACGCCATCCTGACATGGACTGATCAGAGCCGGGTCGCCTGGCACTACATTGCGCCGGGCAAGCCCATGCAGAATGCCTTCATCGAGAGCTTCAACGGCCGGCTGCGGGATGAATTGTTGAACGAGACGATGTTTACCTCGTCGTCCGTGAAGAAGATTGATTTCACGCTGGATTAAGCCGACCGCCGGAGAAGAGTGCGGTCAGGAAGAGGTGCAGCAAAAGCCTGAGCCAGCGGATGAGGCGGCGGAAGTTGTAGCCGGCGGCGGCGAGGACGGCGTTGGCTGCATCGCCGCGACGGAACCAGAGATAATTGCGGCCCATGCGGTGCTCGGCTTTGAGATGGCCGATGACGGGCTCGACAGCGGCCCTGCGGCGCAATTGGCGTTTGATCCTTGGTGTCACTCCTCGCTTCTGGCCGGAGATGAAGACCCTGAACTTGTAATCGGGTGGGGCGTTGTGGCCGCGATATCCCTTGTCGGCGAGGAGGCGCGCGATGATGTTGCCGATGAGCGCCTCCATGTCCGGGATCACGGTGGCCAGCGTGTGACCGTCATAGGGATTGCCGGGCAGTGCCTTCACATGGGTGACGAGTTGGCCGCCCCTGGCGTGGCCGATCGTGGTGGCGACGGAGACTTTGACGCCGAACTCGTAAGGCCGGTGGGCCTTGCCCTTGCCGATGCACTCGACCTCCGGCGCGTGCAGGGAATAAACCTTCGGCCCACGTTGACGCTGCTGCTGCTCGCGCACGCGCCGCGCCAGCGCCAGCAGCTTTGCGAACGCCGCCTCGAGCCCGCTGTTACCCTCGATCTTGCGGCCGATGTCGCGGATCACGCGGCCCAGATAGGTCCGCAGCGTCTTGAGCTTCCGGTTGGCGCGCTTGAACTGCTTGGCGTGGGCATAGCGCTGGTGCTCGATCAGGGCGAACTTGCCCACCCGCGCATAGGACTGACGCAAAATCACCCCATGGCGCTGCGCCAGCCGCACCAGCTTCTCGCGCGCCCGGTTTAGAAGCTTCGCGTCGGTGGGGAACGTCACGTTCTTGGGCTGAACCGTGGTGTCGACGATCACCCGCGACAGTTCGGACGGCTTGACTGCCTCGGTCTTGACGGCAACCGACAGGCTTTCCTGGATCAGCGCCGCCAGCCGTTCCTCGCCCATGCGATTGCGCCAGCGCGTCAGCGACGAGCGATCGAACACCAACCGGTGCTGGAAGAATTCTTCGCCGCAGAAGTATTGGTAATAGGGGTTCTCGACCCACCGCTCGCACAGCACCTCGTCGGACAGGTCGTAGGTGTGCTTGAGGATCGAAAGCCCCGCCATCAAGCGCGTCGGCAGCGGCGGCCGGCCGGGATCATCATCGTAAACCTCGCCGAACCGCCCTTCCAGAAAGCCCCAATCCACCGTGCGGCCCAGCCTCACCAGCGGATGCTTCATGTCGATGATCTGATCGAGCCGGGAGCGGAAAAGATCCTGTTCCCCCGTCTCGCTCCGCTCTCGTGGCCGCATCGAATCTCTCGCCAAAGCCGGTTCTGCGCGAGTGAATCACAAATCAAGTTTGCAAGGAATCCCGCTCCAAAGGCCCGCTTTCCGGCAAATTCAATTACTGCAAAATGCCGTTTCCGGATTCCAAATCAACGGCTTGGGAATTCTTCACGGACGACTACCTCGCTGGCCCAGGCCCGCGTCGCGCTCGGATGCTGGCGCGCCGATTACAACGATGCACGCCCACACTCGCGGCTCGGATGGAAGACGCCGTCCGAGTTCGCCTTCACCTGCCATCCGCGCCGGGATCTGGCGCTGCGCTATGCCGAGGGCTCCGCGCCAGCTCCCGTCGCTACCACCGCCCAACCGGGCAAATCCAATAGCCGGAGCGAACTCAGGATTGGATAAAACTTGGGGGCAAGGTCACGATAGTTGAATATTTGGTTCTCATCTCCCCAAGACAGCAAGTTATCTATCTTGCGATGGCTAACCCATTGGTGTGTTAGGACCGGCAGCGAGTGCTTGGTACGTACCTGAGCCGGTCGGCCCGTAGAAAGCCAATCCATTTCCATTCGTCCAGCCACGACTGTCACAAGGTGCCGCTATTTTGCTTGTGACGAAGACTTTCTGACCAGCCTTAACTGGAATTTTCACATAGGCTGATGCTGGTAGACAGCCGGCAAGAGTTACTTCGCTCACAGCCCCTGCAGGGCGGGCTTGTTCTTCGAGAGCCTTTTCCGGCACCTCACCAGCGAATGCCGGGGTTGCGAGGGTCAAGAACGCGAACGCGGCAAAACATCTTTTCATGAAATATCTCCCTATTTCAAACGAGGTTCGACAAAGGTGTGTCCTCCCGTTACGAACGTCGCAAACGTCTCCCAGAATATCGCTCAGCTACCTGAGGAATGCGAACAAATAACCTACTAAGTCTGGTAGCGTCGGCAGGTCCAGCCTCCTGCCATTCCGGCCGCTCGTGCTCACAATCAACATCAACTGGGGATACCTTCTCGCGGTACAACCGCTTCGGTCGAAGATGGAATCGTTGATTAATGACATCGGAATTGGACCGACCAAGCACTCGGCCCATTATTGGTAAACCTGGAGTTTCACATCGTCTCCTCGCGCTCTATGGACCCTCTCCCAGCCCTTGCCGAGCGAGATTGGGCAGCCTCCGCCACCACCTCCGACTCAAAGCGCTGCCAGAGACGTCTGATATTGTGCAGCATATGCTGGCCGTCCTCGGTTTGCATGTCGCGCAGGATTTCTTGTGCCCACACGCCTTTTACCATGCAAAGTTCGAACGTCCTCGTCGACTCCCATCCCAAGATTCATGAAGAGCTCATGATGGCGACGTTCACTTGCACTCCACTTCGTCCGTGATATCGCTAGTGAGCAGTTGGCTTCGGCCTCGCCCAGCGAGGGGTGAGAATATGGAACGGGCCATCAGAGCAATCTTCTGGCAGCCTTCGCATATCCTCGAACACATTCTTTCCAGGAGCCAATCTTTCTCTTCGAGACGAGTGTATTGATCATTCGCAACAGGGAAGGGTTCGCCAGAGCTTCGAGGCCGTCACGATGCCGATAGAACCCGAAGCGGACGATGTCGAGTGAATGTCCACTCGAGCGATGTCGAAGCCCTGCGAAGGGCGATTTCTCCTGGCAGATTCCGCGGCACAGTTGGTCGTTTTCCCTTCGGATATCAACTCTACAACATTTGGTAGTAGACGGTTCCAGCCATACGATGCTTCCATCACAATTACGAATCGTCGGCGGTAATTCGATTGCTGGCGCTGCCTGGGGCGTTACTCCTAAAACTGGGAGCCCACCTTGCGCCTGCCGAAATATTCAAGAGCTCTGGCCGAAAGCAGTATTTGCCTTCACACGGCGTGAACCATGTATAAAATCGACCGCGAGCGTTTTCTCGACCTTACCGAGAATCATGACATCCCGACAGTGCCGCAAGTCGAGGCAATACTGGAGGAAGCGGAGAGCGAGTCACTCAGCTACGCGAAGCTCAATTCACTCGTGAACGCGATCCACTCAACCGAGTTCCAGGCCATTCGCGACAAAGTTCTTGCAAAGTCCGAATTTGTCCGTCGCAAGATTTATGGCGGCTTGGTTGTTTCGATGGCACCGGTGGAAGTAACAAATCGCTGCGCGTCTGATTGTAATTTCTGTGGCTGGCGCTCCGACAACAATGAGATGCGCCGGCTAAGCCTGGACGAGCGGCTCATTGTTGTGCAGGTTGAGTACCTACTCGCGAAGGGATTCCAGCACATCGAACTTGTTGGTGGCGATGATGTAAAATTCGTAAGAGATCAGCTTCCCGTCCTTGTTCAACGAGTAAGGCAGATAATGGGCGGAAGTCTCGCAAACAGAGTACTGTTTTGCACGATGGCGCTGACGTCACGGCATTATAGAAGCCTGAAGAACGCCGGCGCTGACGGCATCATCATGTGGCAGGAGACTTATGACCATGAAGTCTATAACTCCCACATTACGAAGGGTCCCAAGGCTCGCGGCATCGATGACAGCTACAAGGTCGTGAAGAATGGTGATGGATACCGCTTCCGGCTGGAGAGCCAGGATCGCGCGCTACGAGAAGGCTTATCGGCTTCAGTTGGAGCGATGCTAGGCCTAAATCCAAATATCGGGTTCGAGATAATTGCAACCGTAGATCACGCCCGATATCTGGAAAGTTCGTACCAGCCCGCTGATCCTATTATCGTAGGCATGCCAACTTGGAACAACATTACTACGCCGCGCACCGACAAAAGACCAGCGCGCACTCTTCCGATCGACGGCTATTTTGCATTCTTCGCATCGATCTACTTTCTCGCATTGCATCGCTACCGCGCATGGATATTCCCGAATTGCAGGGTGAGCCTACCGATCCAGATCGACGCCGTTCGTGCGGCCGGTGTTTATACCTCAACTGAAGTAAAACTTGGGCCGGGTGGATATCTAAACTCGGCAATTTCCAAGCTTCCGGTCGAGCAACGAGCTGCCATCATGCAGATGCTGAAATCGACATTCAAAGGAGAGTTATCAGCAGAAAATTGGCATGATGAGCTCGACAACCTTGAGCAGTTCAAGCACGACTTTCACCATCACGAGACCTACGTAAAAGCGTTGACTGACGCCGGCTTATTCATTGGCAGCCAAACGGCGCCTAGTTCGGCGAACCATTGATCGGGAGCGTGTTGCTCACTCCAGGTCGATCATGTTCGCTACGAGTCGATCAACTGCACGTGCCGCGGTCCAAATCGCTCACGAATAAGCAGGTAGCCTTCTGGACGATCCGTTGCCATTCCGCTTCGGGCTTGAGCGTTCAGACTGGGCCCGCCCTTCGCAAAGCGCTCGCAAACGCGCTCGTGTTGCTTGACCATCACGGCGGTCAGCATTTTTATGGCTGCTCGTTCCGCTTCGAAGCCGCGCAACTTCGCAAAGGTGGAACGCAGTTGCTGCAACATCGAGGAATGGTCGCGAGCCCAAAGTCCTGTGAAGGCCTCATCCACGCCGAGCATCGGAACAACCACGTGTTTCTCGTAGTCGTTCCTGGACATATTGCCGGCAACCTTGAACGCGACTGCACACGCCCTGGTTATTGATGAGAGCCGCTGAAACTGACGAGCAGTGGCCACATGATTGTCGGCTGAAATAGCACGTTCCATTAGTTTGAGGCTGCGCTCGAGTTCGCGGCAGAGTACGAACAAGCCTTGATGACCAGTAATCCAGTTGGTGAGGGCTTCGCCGGCATGGGCCCTCCTAAGTTCCTCGTACTTCATAGGGCCATTCATGTTCGTTCTCCGTAGTTTTCTACAATCGATTGAACGGCCTCGCCCAGAATCGCCTCCTCAACATCTGTTAGGACGCTCTTGGAGCTTACAAGTGCGGCGCATCCACTCATAGTCCGAAGAAGCGCCACCAATCCGGCAAGGTCTGAATCTTTTTGGATACGCTGGACCAAGAAGAACCAGTCGTAGCGATCCATTTTGGAGCCTGAACTCGGCACCTTGTCCTCAAGAGCGACTGCGTTCACATCGGCGCCGAGAATGAGCCTCAAAGATTTCATTTGGCTTATGAGAGATGGCGAGGAGTTTCTAATGGTCTCGACTACCGCCTGCGCGCGATCTGGCGACAGATGCCTCATCAGGTCCGCCGATACCTCGATTGGAAGCATTAGATGTGGCATGGCCATAACTTAGCCTTTCTAGATCACTCCACGAGTTTCATCCAGCCTGCACAACTACACCAGAGCCGATTCAAACAAACCACGTCCGCAGACCAAGATCTTGGTTCCTGTCGCAAGCTCTGATCAAGACCAGCGGACTATGGAGCGAACTTTAATTTCAGTTTCTTGTCGACGAGCTGTTTAGTAGGCGGAGATGGCTCGATCCAAAATCGGGCAATTCTCTGGGACACTGGCAGAAAGCAAACCCGCTGCTCGTAGACGGTTGCTCGCCTTCGCAAGACCAAGAGCAAACACGGCTGGAATGCAGATCCAAGTCGACAAAACGGGACCCTCACAAGCATTGAACGCTTTGCGGTCTACACAACTAGGCGCACGCACCAACCGCCACAGCTCGGATCGGCAGGAAGACTGCGAGCCGTCGCCGGCAACGACACCGCGTTCACCGGCAGGAGCCTGGCAGATCAGCCGGGAGGCTGAAGGTTGTATCAGCGCTTAAACGGAGTGCTTTTAGTCTCATATAGCGGCTGCCTCGTCCAGCGGATCTGCCCCCAACTGATAACGCGGTTGCTGTCTGCGCGAATTTCGTCGCTCGCACGCTAGCCTCTCTGGCAGGCGAGACAGAAGCCGACGCCGCAACACAACCAGAGCACACGCCGTTCAGTCATATCTTTCCCACACAAGGGTCCCGGATTGTATCCCCGAAAAGACGAACAGGCGCCTACCAGGATTGGTCGGCCCATGAACGCCCCCCCCCGTCCCTGCCTCCTATGAAGGCGCAGGGTGGGCCGGTGATGCCGCCGCCTCCTGCGAAAGGCGGGGACGGCCCCTGGTCGGCGGAGAAGATTGCACTGTTCCAGAGTTGGATCGACGGCGGCTATCAGCCCTGAGCTGGGCGCCGTGCGCCGATTTTCTCGAGGAGCTTTCATGCAGAAGCTGACATCGATCTTCTGTTTCGTCACCTGTTCATCTTTATGCGGATCATTGGTCGCGGTCGCTCAACAGCCTCCGGTCGGTTACTTCGATATACCGCCAGGCTTCGATTATCCCGCAAACAAGCAGACACTCGAGCAATATCGGACATCGGCAAACGTTCCCGCGCAGCGCCTCCACGTCTGGAACGTGTTTGCGGGCATGACCCGGACGACGCCGGATGGGAAGTACCCGATCTTCGAAACATGGTTTTCGGAAGATGAGCTCTTTAAGGTCGGGCCGGAGCCGCAGGCACGCCGCATCGTGCGGCGCTTCAAGCAGCCCGCCCAGTTGTCGGCCATACCCGGAGAACTCGTGCCGCAAGCTGCGGGGACTGCTCTACTGTCGGAGGTGCTCTACAACTACGCGGGCTACAAGCACGTACGCACAAATCAGCTCTATCTCACCGTGGTGACCTGCCACTGAACTTTCATCCAGCGGCAGTTAGAGTCTCGGAGTGCATTCTCACCCGCCCGGCATCAGCCGCCGAGTTCGTCTACAAGTTCGCGACCGGACAGGATTCGACCCATCCGGTGAACATCCGGGCGCAGGAGGCGATCGACCGTATCCACGAGGCGACCAGCGGCCGGCTGGAGATCAGGCTCTTTCCGGCCAATCAGCTCGGCTCCGACACCGAGCTCCTGACCCAGGTTCGCAGCGGCGGTGTCGAATTCGCGGCCGACGAGGCTTCCGTCACGACGCCGGCCCTCGAGATCGTCAGTCCGGACCCGCTGCATCGAGTCAGGCGATCCGTCGAACCGCTTGTCCTTGCTCTGCATGGCGTCGGCGGCCACGCGGAGGCATACTCCAGAAACTTCGGCCCGCACGCAGAACACTTCTGGTTTGTGGCGATCGACATGCTCGGACATGGGTGGACAGCCAAGCCGGCCATCGACTACCAGGTGAAAGACTACGCAAATCATGTGCTCGCCGTCCTGAAGACGCTCGGCAGGGACAAGGCGATGATCAGCGGTGAATCGCTCGGCGGCTGGGTCGCGAACTATTTCGCCGTGCATCGTCCTGATGCTGTCGAGAAGCTCGTCCTCAACACGGCCGGTGGCTGGACAGCGCACCCTCAGTGATGGCGCGTCTGAAGACGCTGTCCAACCAGGCCGCCTCCGAGCCTTCTTGGGAGCGGATCAAGGCTCGTCTCGAATTCCTGATGTGCGACAAGAGCATGGTCTCGGACGATTTGATCGAGACACGCCGAGCGATCTATGCACAGCCGGGTTTTGCCGACACGATGAAGCGGATCATGTGTCTGCAGGAGATGGAAATCCGTGTCGGTCGCGGCGATGACGTTCGCCAACTGCAGGGCTAGATTGCGCGTGCCGCGCTGGACCGTGGTCGTATTGACGCCGACAGCATCGACGTAGAACAAGGGTCGATTGGTCGTCGTATTCGAGAGCGGCATGATCTTGAAGCCGATCGTCGCGAGCGCGTTCGGTGTCATTTTCGACATCGTCTCCGTGAAGCCCACGAAGGCGCGGCCGTGGCCTTCACTAAAACATACACCCCGGACGTATGCGTCGGAGTTCTGCGCGGTGATGTTCCAGAAGCTCGACATGTTGAGCATGGTCTTCTGGTCCACAATGTAGTCCCGATTAGGATGAGAAACTTGCGGCAGGGGATAGATGCCATCCACGCTGTGGGACGGCAAAGCCGTTGCGCGGGCATCGGGTCCAGGAGACAGGACCACGACTGGGAGGAGCCGGCGATGGCGCGGAGCGCGGGCGGCTCCCTTTGTTGCAGCGGCGCCACGAAAAAGGGCCGGCCTCGCGGACCGGCCGTCAGGTGGCTGTAGTGGAAGAGGCGTGGGGCCGAGGCCCCGCGCTGACAGTTAGTCCAACGCCGACATCTGCGCCTTGGCCGCTTTCCGGCCGACGGTGTCGGTCGTGTTGTCGACGGGACGCTCGAAAGGCTTCCAGGTCTCGCCGACGAGCTTTTCGTAAGCGGCGACGGCGCCTTCAGCGGCCATGCGAAGCGCGTGAGCCTGCACGCCCATGTCGGCGGCGAATCCACTCTTGCGCTGTGCCCGGCTATCGAAAGCTGACCGGGCCATAAAAGATCCTCATCGCGGCTGTCGTTGGCGAGCTTAGCGGTCGCATCTCGCGCTTCAGTGACTGCTCGGGTGTAGAAGCGGCGCCGTAGCGGATCCGACATAAGCACCGACGATCCGTTGAAGGTGGATCTGCATTGCGCGCCCACTCAGGTATCCTTGAGCGCGTCGGCAGTTTCGATGATAAGCCGCTCATGCAGATCGCGGATGCCGTCAGCGTCCAGGATCGCGAGCCCGAAGCTTTCGGAGATGCGCTGTGCCTGTGCCGAGTCTGGGCAGGCGAGCCGGGTGGTGACCTTGCGAAGCGGGATAACACGGGCACTGGCGCGATAACGAGCAGTTTTGGTCATGATGTCCTTTCTCGGTTTCACCCTCGGGAGCTTCAGCCCTCGCCGTCAATCCCTCGGGTGCGGTCGACAAGAACCGCCTGAGGCGGGCCGCTTCAGGGCTCGATAATGCGAAGCTGGCGCCGCGTGTCATGCTGCGCCGCCTTCATCCTCGCCAGCAGCAAGCGCGATGAGACGCTCAATCATGGGACCGCCTTTGCTGGCCAGGCCGGGAGGGGCGCACCGTACGAGCGCTTTTGGCAGCCAACCAATTTAGGTAGGTGTTCTGCGGGGCTCTTTGAATTTAGAGTTCAGTACCTCTATGCCAGCACGCTAGGGGCGGGCTGGTCAGCTTTGTGCCTTGAAGCTGACGACTGGAGTTAGCGGCGCGTGGCAGGGACAGCGCTGTACCGGTCCACCTCGAAGCGCCGAGTCACGTTGCCGCTAACTTCGATGATGAGTCGTAGCGCCAAAGAGACGAGCGAGCGAGCTTAATTCTCCGCGGTGTTCCCGCCCTCAACAAGGAAGGCAAGTCCAAAATCGGACAAAAGCACGAGGATGTCTGATGTCTAGTTCTGACCCTGACCCGGCCTTAGTCAGTGCTGTACGGGCACTGGCCACTGCAACCCTGACGGTAGCTCTTGTCGGGACTTCAGGCAAGCCCTGGTCGCCGCTGGAAGTGCTCGACGTCTATGAGGACTTTTATCACCTCCTCTATCCGAACGCGGGAAGCGGAGCCTATCAGGCGTGGAGGACCACTTCCGACGAACGCCTGAAGAAGGTTCGCGGCCCGAGTAGCTAATTATGACGTGGACATACGAAACGCATCCCGCGTCAGCCGGAATTATTATCGTCCAGGAGAATGCGCCTCCTGTTTGATGGTCGGGTTCTAGGCCAATTCATTTCCCCGGTTGTAGCCGCAGAAGAACTATCGAATCGCGGATGCCATTCTGGAGAGCCAACGAAGATGGGTATCCCTGAATATCTGTCGAGTGGCAATGCGTTCCGTACCTCGTTAACCACCGCCGCAGTCATTGACGAGCATGGAAACGCCGTGAAGCCTTCAGAGCCACCGATGCTAAACCGATACACGATCCGACGCGACGCTCTCGGATGGACTGTAGTTGATACCCTGACGGCCCTGGTAGCATGCGAGGGCAATGTCACGCTCACAGGGCTTTCGAATGAGGAGGCACACGGCTTGGCAATTGCACTCTCGTCGCTCCATCGCAAAGCCTCGCAGGACCATTGATAGCTCTAAACGGGTAGATGCCAAAAACGCGAAAAAAGGATAGTGGACTTCCCGTTGCCTTGTATTTATCGCTCAAGTACTTCCTGACTTTGGCCACCGATGATCCCAGGGCGCGAAGCGCGCCTGCTAATTGTTGACCGGACACGTTGAGCGCTTTCAGTATTCCTTTTTCCATTCCTCGTTAAGGTTGGTCCTGCTGCGGTCGGGATTACCCCGCTTTCGAGATCGTCAGCCATCGCAACTCCTGCTTGCTTGTCCCTGGCCTCCCGTTCTTCCTCTTCGCAAAATCAACGTACGTTGGGTGTCACCTTCTGCATTTGACGGGTGGGCGAAAGACGGCACCATGCTGGTACCTATCAGGCGCGGGGCGGCGTGCTGCGGGACATGCGCCTGATTGATCTTGCGTTCGAATTGAGGCGACGCGAGGGATTTCGAACCCGGGGGCAAGTGTGAGCCTAACGCGGCAACTAGCTTTTGCTCCGCCGCCTTCGTGTACCGCTCCACCTCTTCCAAGCTATCGTGGCCGTTGATGCTGGCAACAACCTTCAGCGAGAAGCCAAGCTCAGCCAGTCGACGAGCAGCGGCAAATCGCAGTGTGTGGGAGCTGCATTGCGTGGTTATAGTCGACAATAACGAGTTGCAGTCCTAGTTGGCATTTCAAGCGGCGCGCGGGCGGGTTGAGCGATAGAGATGGCGCCGGCTTTGCTCAATAAGTAGCGCCAGCCGGCGGATTTTCTGGCGGCAATCGAACCTTGCCAAACGTAGTCTCGTCGATGTCGCCACGCCTGATATCGTAGGAGGGGATCTCCGTCTGCTCCGAGATTACGCGAGCGGCAAGTTGCTCCGACGACATCTCCAAAGAGAAGAAAGCAACGATGCCACCAGCCACCGGTTTAGCCGAGCCATCGATTCTTTACCTCATCATCATCGCTGTTCGCCGTCAGGGCCTATGAGACAAATTGAAGGGTTATGCGGAGGGAGGATTTCTGGTTCATCGTAGCCACCAGGAGCGAAGATGAAGCAGAATCCGGACCGGGCAAAGCGACGGCAGAACAAGTGTTAAAGGACATTCGGCACCAGACACGCCGGCAGTATTCGGCGGAAGAGAAGATCCGTAGCGTGCTGGAAGGACTGCGGGGCGAGGAGAATATCGCCGAGCTGTGCCGGCGCGAGGGCATTGCCGCCTCAATGTACTATGGTGGTCCAAGGAGTTCCTCGAAGCCGTTAAACGTCGCCTGGGGGCGACACGGCGCGTGCGGCAAGCTCTGGCTAGATGAAGGATCTGCGTCGTGAGACGGCCGTCGTCTTCTCCTTGAACTCGTTCGCCGCCTGATCACCACTAGGCCGGGCTGGTGATGAGGTCATGCGCCTTGAGCAACCGATAGACCGACGCTTCGGAGACAAAATACTTCCGTTCGTCGGTGAACCGCACGGCCAGCTCACACGGCGACAGCTGCGGAGTTTCCAGCGCCAGGTGGATGATCTGAGCTCGCACATCGTCCGGAATGCGATTCCAGACCCGCTCCGGTCGAGATCGATGATCGGCCAGCGCGGCGCTGCCGCCCTCGCGGTAACGCTCATACCAGCGATAGAAGGTGGCCCGTGGGATGCCAGGCTTGTCCAGCGTGCGCTTGGCCGGAAGATGCGATTGCTCAACCAACTGGATGATCTCGGCCTTCTCGGTGCGTATTTCGCAAAAACGGTGTCATTCGGCCTGCAATATTGCCCCCCCCCCGTAAATTTGAACGCCGATTGACAATTGCCCCGCAGCTCCTCGATCGCGCGATTCAAGACCGCCCTGTTAGACACGCGATGTCACCCAGCTTATTGCATCTGCGATGGAGGGATGGGCTGGAGGCCGCCGGCCCGCTTCGCCAGCCGCGCGCTCAGTCGTCCTTTTCCGATGTCGGCGATCATCGCGAGAAGCTGCGTCGGATCGACCGGTGTTCCGCTTCTCCAGTCCTTGATCCGCTTCGAACGGGTCGATCCGAACCCCTTTCGTCCAAGATGTCGAGCAGGGGCTGCAGCAGTGCTGGCGTTGCGGCGATTGAGACCTCGAAGGTTCTATCGTTGAGAAAGACGCCGTAGTTCGCCGCAAAGGCCCAAACGCCGCGTAATCAAGTGTATCCCACTGCGCCCGCAGTGCGGGGTCAGCGGGCGGCTGCCCCGACGCCTTGGCTCATGGCCTCCCAAATGTCCAAGGTGCGGTTTCGCCCCAGTGGGGGTTTCGTGCCATCGAGCGGATCCCAGTCGGTGACGACGGCGAACGAAATGTTCAGCGCAGTGGCAAGCTTTACGTAAGGCCGGAAGTTGGTCCCAGCCACGTTGCAGACTGTGATGCCGAGTTCGTCGAGCCGAAAGCCCATCGTGGCGGCGAAGACGGGGACGAGCGCCTCCTCGGCGTCGCCCTCGACGAAGATCACGCCGCGGGCGAACATCAGCTACGCGCGGGTCGCGTCGAGGTACCCCTCTAGGTCGTCGATCTCCTCCGGAGAGACCGGCAGTTTTGCCAGCGAATACGCGGTCGTGATTCCGGTGCCTGATCTAAGGAATACGATCGAGCGGAGCGGCGCGACAGCCGCGAGAGTCGGCGAGTGACTCGTCACTATCATCGCCTGCGCGGGGTCCGACTTGCCGAAGAGCTTCGTGAAGACGGAGCGTTGAAGCTGGGGATGTAGGTGCGCTTCGGGCTCCTCTATGCAGAGCAGCGAATAGTTGCGCTCGTTCTTCCTCCGCCTCCAATCGAACTCGGCGAGCTTTAGGGCGATCAGGGCAACATTCGCCGAGCCGAGGCTCGCCTCGGCGATGCCGCGCTAGCCGCCGTCAATATACATCGCTATCGCGCGGAAGACTCGAAGCGGGTCAGACGGCGCAAAGCGGAGTCGAGCGTCGATATCGTGTGCTCTTCCCGCGAGAGCAAGAATGTCGGCCCTTAACGAGTCCTCGAGCATGCTAACCGAGGGGAAGGCCTCCAAGGTCTGGGCCGCGAAAGAAAGTTGCGCGGCGACGCTGTCCAGATCAGCCGCGCTGACGCTGGAAATGGCCTCCTCAAGCAGATGCCGCAGCGGCGAGCTTCGCCATGAGCCGAGCTGGCCCTCCGCGTCGCGTAGCGCATCGAGAATGTCAATCGCGATGCGGCGTCGCACGCTACTAGGAATCGTACGCGCCTCGTCCCCGCCACCGAAAACAAGAAACTCAAAGTCGGCGTCCGACTGCGGTGGCCTCCCGACGTCTTGCTTCTTGCGGAAGAGGTACGTAAGCCTCGCGACCATCGGGTCGTGTGGCGTGCGGAAGTCCGTCAGCAGAGCCGTGAGCGCCGGGTCGCCCGCGAACTCAGAGAGCTCGATTGAGACCTCGATAGGTCGATCGTAGTCCGGCCGACCGTTGTCCCAGAAGTCGGACAGGTGCAATTGTCGCGCCGCATCCGGCATCGTTGGATCGAGCACCAGCCTGAAAGCGAAGAGGAGATTGCTCTTTCCTGCTCGATTTTCGCCGAGCAGAACGATATCGCCGACAGCGGCACGTCTATCGACTGGAAATTCCGGAAATTGCTTATCGCAAGTCTGCTCAGATGCATCGAGTTTCTCCCGACGAATCGAGCGCAATGCACGCCGACCGCCGACGATCCCGGTTACCGCGAATCTTGGACAATGTACAACTGTAACGGAGTTAGCGGTTGTGCCCGAAGCTGTCTATTTCTCTCGCCGCCCAACCAATTCTGGTAGGTGCCTTGCGGATCTTCTCGGGGATACAGATCCTGCACGAGCAGAAAGGATCCAAAAACCAATCAAAGGACCAAACCAAAGTAGAACCTACGCGGAAAGGACCAACATTCATCGATGGTATTTGGGACGCGGTCAGCGTCTTTGCGGGTTTGATGGAGCGGAAACACATTGAGCACCGACGCTGCGAGTTTACGTTCTCATCGTCAGTCCCGTTTTAGTCTTTGCTGTTGCGCACGGGCGACAGCTCTCTGCATCGGAGCGCCGATCATGTCTGCACCACCCAAACTTGGCATCCTGGCCATCATCGGAACCGGAATCCAAGGAGGACGGCAGTTGACCAGAGAGGCGATCACGCGGATCAAGAGTGCCGACGTGATCATGTTCTGCGTGTCCGAGCCACTAACCCGTGACTGGCTGCTTGAGCTGCGCCCAGACGCCGAGGATCTCTCGCGCTTCTATGCGGATGGCAAGGATCGGCGCACCACCTACGAGGAGATGGTTGAGAGCATGCTCGAGCCGGTTCGCCAGGGCAAGTCCGTCGCGGCGGCGTTCTATGGCCATCCAGGCGTCTTTGTCTCGCCCTCACATGAGGCCGTCAAGCGCGCCCGGCGCGAGGGCTATCGCGCCTTCATGCAACCTGCCATCTCCGCGGAGGCTTGCCTTTACGCTGACCTTGGCATCGATCCGGCGGAGCACGGCTGCCTGTCCTTTGAGGCGAGCGAGTGGCTCGTTTTCGGCCACAGGCTTGATCCGAGCTGCGCCGTGATTCTATGGCAGGTCGATTGCGTCGGCGAGGCCAGCTATCAGAGCGAGGGCTACAACGTTGCGCATGTGCCGCTCCTCATCGAGAGCCTCCTACGCTATTATGACGCTGATCACATTGGATATCTCTACCATGCACCCGTCCTGCCGATCGGCCGCTCAAAGGTTTGGCCGGTGAAAATCCGTGAACTGCACGAGACATTGCGGCGGTACAGAACCGCCGGGACGCTGTTCATCCCACCGGCGGCAGAGCCGCCAGTCGACCTCGATATGGCGCGCCGCCTTGGCATATCTGCCGACGAACTTGAAAGGGATATTCACATGCCGCCCTGGGGTGTCGATCCGCGCTTCCAGGTTGTCATGGGCAACACGGCCGAGCCGGAGCCTCACCCGTGACCAGCGAGCCAGCGACGCCTGGCTGCGTACAGCGGAGAGTCAATTTCTCCACGGGTGCACTATGGGATGCCTTTATCAGCGTCCGCCCGGAGGTTTGGCGATTTGAGATTCCCTTGCCCCTCCTCGATCCCGCGCCTCTTGCGGAGGTCTCCGCTTACGACTGGGCAGCGATCGTCCGCTCCGATCTCGTGCTTGACGCCGAGGATGCGCAGGCGGGTTTCTTTGCAAGAGTTGAACAGGCGCTGGGGCAGGGGCCCGGTTTCGCGCTGCTCAGCCGCATCCCCGTCGAGACCCTTTCCTTCCGCGAGGCGCGCTTGCTCCACATCATAATGGCGAAGAGGTTTGGACGCTTGCGCCCGCAGGATGTCTCAGGATCCTACCTCTGCGACGTGGTCGACCCAGACATGCCCGGCCATATGCAGAGCGACGAGCAAGTTGCGCTCGGACGACGCTGGAACGACTTGCCCTGCCATACCGACCACGCCTTCGGCCGTGACCCTCCGCGCCGCCTCGCCTTCCTCTGCTTCCGCGCGGCGGAGGCGGGCGGCGCGGTACGGCTAGCTAGTGCGGCGACGCTGCTCGCACGTGTCGCGAAGATGGCGCCCAGCCTTGTTGAGGACCTGCGGCGCCCCGTTCCCTTTGACGTGACGCGACAGATTGACCCTGCCGACGAGGCGCTCGACGCTGTCGCGATCCTCGACTCCGATGCTGACGGCACTCGTTTGCGCTATCTCTATCACCAGATCGCTTACGCGCGCCTCGACCCGCGACAGCGCGCGGCGGTGGGAGCTTTGGAGATGGCTCTTGCCGAACCAGGGCTCATCGCCGAACTCATGCCCTCACCAGGTGACACGCTTTTGATCAACAACGGCATCGTCCTGCATGGCCGGGGCGCTTACCGCAATAGGCAGGTGCCACCTACTCCGCGCCATCCGCTACAATTGGCACCGGCCGCATGGCAGTAACGGTTCGATGCCACCGATCAGCAAACTCGCTCTAACTAGGAACAACCTGTTGAGGCTCCACAACTAGAGCCTTGCCATATCGGTCTTCATTGTTGCTTCCCTTCTCAATGAGAGGATCAATCAGTGATGGCGGTCGGCAGCTCCTGCCGCCGGGTAACGAGAGCGCTCAAGAGTCGTGCCAACCGCGGGCGAAGAGACCCCGAACAACCGTCCTACATTCTATTCAACAACTTAACTGCGAGCGCGGCAGCCTGTCGGTCGAATAGTCATGTCTCGCAGATGCGACAAACGACAAACCAAGCAATTGAGAGCAACGCAAGTCACGTCGGAAGAGCTACAGCCGGAAGCGGGGGGTGGCGTTAAACGCGAGCGATGTTCTTTCGCAGATTTCGGTAAGTCGCGCCACACCATTTCCGGAACGGGCGCTCTGGACTGCGGGTGATCAGCTCTCAACGGACTTGCTCCTCATGGCCCAGGCGTTACTTGCCGGGCTTCTTCGATACCTTCGCATTTCGGGGATGTGCTACATGCATCGTGGATGAAGACATGGGCATTGAAGCGGCAAGCTACGTTCAAAAGCCCGTCAGGATGAAGCGGCTGCAACATGACCGAGTTGCTAAAACTCGCTTCGGACTAAGGCCTCCCGTGGTCGAGCCCAAGCGTAATTACGCCATCGTCTGCAATACCAGAATGGACGCCAATTGGCGTCTCAGGAGCTTGGCGAGGCGACGCCGCTGAATCGGTCAAGCTGAAACGCCTTCGGCGCGATCAGTTTCGCATCGAGTGCCAGATCCGCGAGCATCGTACCGATCGCGCTGGCGAACTTCGCACCGTGGCCGGAGCAAGGCGATGCGACGACGATGCGTGGGTCGGCCGGAAGTCGATCGATGATGAATTCGTCGTCCGTGAAGAAGATTGATTTCACGCTGGATTAAGCCGACCGCCGGAGAAGAGTGCGGTCAGGAAGAGGTGCAGCAAAAGCCTGAGCCAGCGGATGAGGCGGCGGAAGTTGTAGCCGGCGGCGGCGAGGACGGCGTTGGCTGCATCGCCGCGACGGAACCAGAGATAATTGCGGCCCATGCGGTGCTCGGCTTTGAGATGGCCGATGACGGGCTCGACAGCGGCCCTGCGGCGCAATTGGCGTTTGATCCTTGGTGTCACTCCTCGCTTCTGGCCGGAGATGAAGACCCTGAACTTGTAATCGGGTGGGGCGTTGTGGCCGCGATATCCCTTGTCGGCGAGGAGGCGCGCGATGATGTTGCCGATGAGCGCCTCCATGTCCGGGATCACGGTGGCCAGCGTGTGACCGTCATAGGGATTGCCGGGCAGTGCCTTCACATGGGTGACGAGTTGGCCGCCCCTGGCGTGGCCGATCGTGGTGGCGACGGAGACTTTGACGCCGAACTCGTAAGGCCGGTGGGCCTTGCCCTTGCCGATGCACTCGACCTCCGGCGCGTGCAGGGAATAAACCTTCGGCCCACGTTGACGCTGCTGCTGCTCGCGCACGCGCCGCGCCAGCGCCAGCAGCTTTGCGAACGCCGCCTCGAGCCCGCTGTTACCCTCGATCTTGCGGCCGATGTCGCGGATCACGCGGCCCAGATAGGTCCGCAGCGTCTTGAGCTTCCGGTTGGCGCGCTTGAACTGCTTGGCGTGGGCATAGCGCTGGTGCTCGATCAGGGCGAACTTGCCCACCCGCGCATAGGACTGACGCAAAATCACCCCATGGCGCTGCGCCAGCCGCACCAGCTTCTCGCGCGCCCGGTTTAGAAGCTTCGCGTCGGTGGGGAACGTCACGTTCTTGGGCTGAACCGTGGTGTCGACGATCACCCGCGACAGTTCGGACGGCTTGACTGCCTCGGTCTTGACGGCAACCGACAGGCTTTCCTGGATCAGCGCCGCCAGCCGTTCCTCGCCCATGCGATTGCGCCAGCGCGTCAGCGACGAGCGATCGAACACCAACCGGTGCTGGAAGAATTCTTCGCCGCAGAAGTATTGGTAATAGGGGTTCTCGACCCACCGCTCGCACAGCACCTCGTCGGACAGGTCGTAGGTGTGCTTGAGGATCGAAAGCCCCGCCATCAAGCGCGTCGGCAGCGGCGGCCGGCCGGGATCATCATCGTAAACCTCGCCGAACCGCCCTTCCAGAAAGCCCCAATCCACCGTGCGGCCCAGCCTCACCAGCGGATGCTTCATGTCGATGATCTGATCGAGCCGGGAGCGGAAAAGATCCTGTTCCCCCGTCTCGCTCCGCTCTCGTGGCCGCATCGAATCTCTCGCCAAAGCCGGTTCTGCGCGAGTGAATCACAAATCAAGTTTGCAAGGAATCCCGCTCCAAAGGCCCGCTTTCCGGCAAATTCAATTACTGCAAAATGCCGTTTCCGGATTCCAAATCAACGGCTTGGGAATTCTTCACGGACGACGAATTCGTTGCCCTCGTCCGGTCGCAAGTCTGCTCGGAGCGTGTTCGTATAAAGACAGATATCGCGCTCGACGATTGGGCCCGCCGCACCGGGGACCAATTCGGCGAGCGTCAATCCCACAGTCTCCAGTTCTGTGTCGGTTGGCGGCGGGTGCCAGGCGTCTGCCCCCACGACTGGCCCATGGTCGTGCTGCGCAGCCTTTACGCCTCGTCCCTCGAAATCAGGAAAGCCGTATACCAGCCCTTTCTCCCCTTCGACAATAAACGCCGGAAATTCCCCGTAACGCACCAATTCGGGTTTAGCCGGCTTGAACCAACCGACCGTCTGTCGCGTGATCTTTAAATGTCGCGCGAGTCCCGGGAGTAGGCCGGCAATCCATGGTCCTGCAGCGACAATGGCCCTCTCGGCTAAGATTACCTCTTGGGGCGTTGAAATACGGATGCCGGCGGCCACCGGCCGTATTCGGGCCGGAGCCAGAATGATGCGGTGGTCGGCTCCCTAGCGAAACGCGCGGATCGCAGCTTCCGCCAACAGGATCCCGCCGCTTTCCTGGACGACTACATCCCATTCTTCAGGAAGCTGGAACGCCGGAAACGCGGCGTTTGCTTCCGCTCCCGTGGCCAAACCGGAAACGGCCTCCTTGAGTGCGCTGGCTCGGGAGTCGGCCACCATCTTCGATCCTGGAGGTCCTGCTTCGAGTACGCGAGTCGGCATGAGGATTGTCCGACCGCTGGCGGCCTCCAACATCCGCCATCCCTTGAAGGCAGCATCGCTAAGCTCCGTGTAAGTCGCGCTCTCGGAATTGAAGCGTCGGTACACTCGGCATGATCCATGCGATGAGCCGCGAGCCTCGCCCAACACAAGAGGGTCGAAGCCGAGCACGTCGGCCCCACGACGCGCCAGCGAATGGAACGCAGAGCTGCCAATCAGGCCGAGGCCGACGACGGCGATTTCACAAACACGCATCCCCGCTCCCTCTTCCGCCGTCTGGCACGCCCCATTGATCTGCCACGCCGCCGCCCTTCTGAGGACCCCGTACTTGGTGGACAAGCCGCAGCCGCGGCAGGAGCACAACAATCCCTGACACTCGCGCAGCATTCGCAATGCGCCTTGTCAGCCTTTTTCTTGTTATGGGTTTACGACCCGCCCGTGATCCAAACGGAGCGAGGGGCTCTACCAAGTAAGAGCGAGCGGGGCTTGCCCCCTGGGCGAAGTGCCGCTCGCGCCCGCGATCGCCAGCGTCTCGATACCTTAAGTCGTTGAGTTCGTCGCCTGCCAAACCTTGTAGGCTCACTCCAAATTGATTCAGCAAGCTGTGGGCGCGTGAGACGCTGACGCAGCGATAATCGCGCGTCACTCAGAATGCAGATGGCGCCAGGATTGCGCCGGATCATGATCCCGGCGGGCTCGCGATGACCTTCGGGCAAATCCTTCTCGTTGCGCCGCATGCGTGGGTTGGAAAAGGAACGGACAGGCGCGCACCGTGCACTCTCGCGCTAGTCAGCTTCTCGAAAGCCAACCTTCCTAGAATTCGAAGCCGGTCTCTAGATGACGATGCCGCCCACGACTGAACTGGTCACGAACCTAGGGTACCCGCTGGGCCGATCGGCAAGAGGCTTCGTTCCCATAAGAGCAAGGAGAGCATTATGGATTCCAATCGGATAAACGGTGCCGGCTCGCCAGAGTCCCCAATGGGGTACGTCTGCTCACAGGAGCATCATGATCTTTTTAGGCAGGCTGTGAACGACGTCAGGTCATCGGCTGCCGTCCCTGTACCGGCAAAGGTCCCGATTTGGAGTTCGAGCGCTCCGTATGGGAACTTTTCACGCGATGGCTACTCCTGGAACAACGACGTGTGGGGCAGTGGTGCCGGGCCTCAGACCATTTCGGTGTATGGAGCGAACCGGTGGAGCGTGTGGTCAAACCAGCCTGGAACTGGTGGCATCAAGAGCTATCCGCACGAGGCTGTCCATATCGGAAAGCCGCTCAGTGCAATCAACACTTTGAGCTCGACCTTCAATCAGGACGTTCCTAAAAGCGGCGCCTGGGACACCGCCTATGATATTTGGGACAGCTCAAACCAGCATGAGATCATGATCTGGACAAACTACACCGGAAACTCGGACGGTAGCGGCAACGTTAAGCCCATTTCTTATCATTATCGGCAGGATCCCTCCGGGGCGGCGATCCCGGTCTACACTAACGTCGACGTGGGAGGGACGACCCTGGAACGTGTTTGAAGGGAATAATGGTCACAATGTCATCTCGCTCGTGCCCACTTCGAAGAGCAACAGCGGGACAGTGGACATCAAAGGCATCCTAGAGTGGATCAAGTCGAAGGGCTACTTCGGCCCAGGCGGAATGAACTTCAAGTTCAATAACTGGACCGTGACCGCCAAGTGAAGATCCAGTTCTGAGTTCGCCCCGGCTGTTGGATTTGCCCGAACCCGGCGCGGAGAGCGCATCGTCGCGCCGGGGCACACGACCTGGAGCGGATCATGACTCGAAATAAATCAGCCTGTTACCGCCCAAAGCGGAGCATTGTCGCGCGCAGGCGCATCATTGAGAAGCTTGCGGAGTAGATGGGCGCGGACCATGACACGGCGCGTGACCACCTGTGGCATTTCAAGAGCATCACGACCAGCGAAGCACAGACGTCGCGCTGATGGAAACTCGCTCCACCCCGGGGGTGGCGCTGAAGGGATGGAGCGAGCTCGCCAGGTGCAACGTCTAGGAGAGCGTTGCGAGGGGCCAATACCTTTCCGATCCGGGCAGCATTGCGGGGATAAAGAGAAAGCAGAAGTGCATGTCGGATGGCCGGCTGGTGACCTGCCACTGCGTATTTCCTCCAGATCGAGTTAGAGTCCGGCCCGAAGAAGGACGGACAGATGAAGCGAGCAAGGTTCACGGAAGAGCAGATTATCGCTGTGTTGAAGGAGCATGAGGCTGGGGCAAAGACAGCGGACCTGGCTCGCAAGCATGGAATCTCCGAGGCGACGATCTACAATTGGAAGGCCAAATTCGGCGGCATGGATGTGTCTGAGGCCAAGCGGCTGAAGGCGCTGGAAGACGAGAACGCGAAGCTGAAGAAGCTCCTCGCGGAGCAGATGCTTGATGCGGCCGCCCTTCGCGAGCTTCTTTCAAAAAAATGTAGGGCCAGACACCAAGCGCGCTGCGGTCGCGCATCTGCAGGCTGTCATGAGCCTGTCGGAACGGCGGGCCTGTTCGATCGTCAGCGCTGATCGGAAGATGATCCGCTACAGCTCCAGCCGCCCTCCAGACACGGCTCTGCGTGGTCGATTGCGCGATCTCGCCAACGAGCGGCGGCGTTTCGGATACCGCCGGCTGTTCGTCTTGCTGCGGCGGGAGGGCGAACCGTCGGGCACCGTGCGCAAGCGGCGAGCCCGCCGCAAGGCCGCGGGGACAGGGCCCCGATCGTGGTGGAGGCTAAGCCCAATGCCCGCTGGTCGCTGGACTTCGTCCACGACCAGTTCGCTAACGGGCGGCGCTTCCGCATCCTCAACATCGTCGATGACGTGACCAAGGAATGCCTTGGCGCCATTCCGGATACCTCGTCGTCCGTGAAGAATTCCCAAGCCGTTGATTTGGAATCCGGAAACGGCATTTTGCAGTAATTGAATTTGCCGGAAAGCGGGCCTTTGGAGCGGGATTCCTTGCAAACTTGATTTGTGATTCACTCGCGCAGAACCGGCTTTGGCGAGAGATTCGATGCGGCCACGAGAGCGGAGCGAGACGGGGGAACAGGATCTTTTCCGCTCCCGGCTCGATCAGATCATCGACATGAAGCATCCGCTGGTGAGGCTGGGCCGCACGGTGGATTGGGGCTTTCTGGAAGGGCGGTTCGGCGAGGTTTACGATGATGATCCCGGCCGGCCGCCGCTGCCGACGCGCTTGATGGCGGGGCTTTCGATCCTCAAGCACACCTACGACCTGTCCGACGAGGTGCTGTGCGAGCGGTGGGTCGAGAACCCCTATTACCAATACTTCTGCGGCGAAGAATTCTTCCAGCACCGGTTGGTGTTCGATCGCTCGTCGCTGACGCGCTGGCGCAATCGCATGGGCGAGGAACGGCTGGCGGCGCTGATCCAGGAAAGCCTGTCGGTTGCCGTCAAGACCGAGGCAGTCAAGCCGTCCGAACTGTCGCGGGTGATCGTCGACACCACGGTTCAGCCCAAGAACGTGACGTTCCCCACCGACGCGAAGCTTCTAAACCGGGCGCGCGAGAAGCTGGTGCGGCTGGCGCAGCGCCATGGGGTGATTTTGCGTCAGTCCTATGCGCGGGTGGGCAAGTTCGCCCTGATCGAGCACCAGCGCTATGCCCACGCCAAGCAGTTCAAGCGCGCCAACCGGAAGCTCAAGACGCTGCGGACCTATCTGGGCCGCGTGATCCGCGACATCGGCCGCAAGATCGAGGGTAACAGCGGGCTCGAGGCGGCGTTCGCAAAGCTGCTGGCGCTGGCGCGGCGCGTGCGCGAGCAGCAGCAGCGTCAACGTGGGCCGAAGGTTTATTCCCTGCACGCGCCGGAGGTCGAGTGCATCGGCAAGGGCAAGGCCCACCGGCCTTACGAGTTCGGCGTCAAAGTCTCCGTCGCCACCACGATCGGCCACGCCAGGGGCGGCCAACTCGTCACCCATGTGAAGGCACTGCCCGGCAATCCCTATGACGGTCACACGCTGGCCACCGTGATCCCGGACATGGAGGCGCTCATCGGCAACATCATCGCGCGCCTCCTCGCCGACAAGGGATATCGCGGCCACAACGCCCCACCCGATTACAAGTTCAGGGTCTTCATCTCCGGCCAGAAGCGAGGAGTGACACCAAGGATCAAACGCCAATTGCGCCGCAGGGCCGCTGTCGAGCCCGTCATCGGCCATCTAAAGCCGAGCACCGCATGGGCCGCAATTATCTCTGGTTCCGTCGCGGCGATGCAGCCAACGCCGTCCTCGCCGCCGCCGGCTACAACTTCCGCCGCCTCATCCGCTGGCTCAGGCTTTTGCTGCACCTCTTCCTGACCGCACTCTTCTCCGGCGGTCGGCTTAATCCAGCGTGAAATCAATCTTCTTCACGGACGACTACCTCGATCTCGGGACGGCGCGTCGCCCGCGAACTGATCGCGATCGTCGCACGACGTGGCAAGCCAGAAATGATCGTGTCCGACCATGGCACAGAGTTCACCTGCAACGCCATGCTGGCCTGGAGCAAGGACACGGTTATCGACTGGCACTTCATTGCGCCAGGAAAGCCGATGCAGAATCCCTTCATCGAGAGTTTCATGTATAGACGGCCCCGCGGATGCAAGGGATTTTAGCAGCACTTTGGATGACGGTCGGGTGCGTTCATGTATACGGCCTGTTAGTGCGACCGATACCATGGTCGCTGGCCCTCATGGAGATCGCGGATCGAGGCCTCATCAACGGGTCGCGCTTGTTGCGCTTAAAGCTCTTCGGGCTTGCGCGATCCCCAGCTCCGCCGGTTTCCATCATGCTGTCATTTGCCCTCACACTATAAGTTGGCCAACATACGCGGAAAGTCAGGCCGTGAGCTTAGGCCGATAGAATTTCCCGGTCGTCATCATTGCCCAGACGATCCGGGCCAACTTGTTGGCAACGGCGATGGCGACGACCATGGGTCGACGTGGCCAAGCACGTTTTCCAGGTTCACGGGGCGGATGCCGAGGGCGTACCCGTGTTCAACCGGAAGCTACGGCGCAGCGAAGTTCTGCCTTTTTTCGAGAAGCTGCCACCATGCCTGGTGGGGATGGAAGCATGCGGTAGCGCCCACTATTGGGCGCGCGAGATCGCAGCTCTCGGTCATGAGGTGCGGCTCATTCCGCCAGCTTATGTCAAACCCTTCGTCAAGCGAGGCAAGACGGATGCGGCGGACGCGGAGGCCATCAGCGAAGCGGTGACCCGAAAGACCATGCGCTTCGTGCCCATTAAGACGGCCAAGCAACAGGCTGCCGCGATGGTGCTGAAGACCCGCGCTCTTCTAGTGCGGCAGCGAACGCAGGCGGTCAACGCGTTGCGCGCGCACCAAGCCGAGTTGGGGATCATCGCCACCGCCGGCCTGGCAAAGGTTGAGGCGCTGATCGCAATCGTACGGGACGAGGCAGATGCTCGCCTGCCCGCAGCGGCGCGCTTCGCGCTCATGGCTATTGCCGACGAGATTGAAGCTTCAGCCAACCAGATCGAGAGGCTCGAGCGCGCAATCGTCATTGAGGCCAAGCACGACGAGGACATGCGCCGGTTGACTACCATCCCTGGCGTCGGCGCCATTACGGCGGCGACCATCAAGGCGCTTGTGCCGGATCCTGGCGGGTTCAAGTCGGCTCGCCACTTTGCCGCTTGGCTAGGACTGACGCCACGGTCTCATTCAAGCGGAGGCAAGGAGCGGCTGGGACGAATATCGAAAATGGGGAATCCGGAACTCCGTGCCCTTCTCGTTGTCGGGGCAACAGCCGTCTTGCGAGTTGCCCGAAACGACGCTCAGGCGCGACCGTGGCTGAAGGCGCTATTCGCCAGACGGCCCTTCAAGGTTGTCGCGGTCGCGCAAGCCAATAAGACTGCGCGGATCATTTGGGCCCTTCTGAACAAAGGCGGGACGTACCGGCGTCCCGACCCGCTGTCGACTACCGCGGCCGCCGTCTGATGGACGCAGTGACCGCCAAGGCGATCTGAGCGGCGCAGGCCGGCAGAGGGCAAGGTGCAACAACAGCCGATGAACCATGGCGAAATCCCGAAACGAGTGAAGCTACTGCCCCCAATGCGCTCAAGCGCGTAAACTTGATTTATAGCTCCTGGTTCCGCGGATCTCATCGAGGCCAGCGGCCATGTGCCGCGCGCAAAGGCCGGACATATGACCGCACCGTCCCAATGTGTGAAATCGACTGAAAAAGCTCTTGCCACGCGGGCCGTTCCACATAGGGGGGCAAGGTCACCCGAGCCAACGATCCGCCTCCAGGACTACCGTGATCTGGCGGGGATTATCACGGCTGAATGACATCGAACTGGGAGCTGTGATCGAGGCAAAAAAAGTCTGTTTGCCGCTAACCCAAATTTTCGGCGTTCGGCCTGCCCGCCGCCGCCAACGTTAAAACCAACTGCTAATTGACATTTATCTCTTTTGGGCGCTATCCACTTATGGTAGCGCCGCCACTGGTCCTTTGTACCGTATGCGACGCCTTGTAGGTTATCTAACGGCTGCGTGTATGTTATTTGACATTGGATCGCCCTCTGTTTCAAGCTAGCCCGCGAGTTTACTGGTCGGAACTGGTTTGGCGGCGTGCATGAAGAAACACTCTCATGAAGAGAAAATACTGAAACTCGCTGAGGCAGACGAACTGGCCCGAGCAGGCAATTCTCAGGTGGCCATTTGCAAGGCGCTTGGCGTGAGCGTCATGACGCTCCATCGTTGGCGAAAACTGCCGCTCAGCAAGGACGGGGGGCAATCTTCGGAGGGGCGTAACGCGGGCAGGAACCCGCCTTCCACCCTCCCTAGCATAGATGAAATGCGTCGTGCGTTGGAAGAGCTCACGGTCGAGAACCGGCGCCTGCGCAAACTTGTCGCGGACCTTATGCTCGAGAAGATGACACTCGAAGAGGCTGCGCCACCCAGCCTCGGGGCTGTCCGAGTACGCAATCCCTGATCCGAATTTTGTTCATCTCACGGCTCAAAATCCCGCCATGGTCCAAATTATGCAGAGGTTGAGCTAAACGCGGCCCGATGATTGGTTGCTGCCGCTGCGTACTGGGCCGGTTCCGGAGCGCTCGCACCGTCCCAATAATGACTAGTTTGCGTTGACCTGCCACTGAACTTCATCCAACGGCAGTTAGAGTCTCAGGGTTTTTGCAGGGAGACCGAACTTTGGACCACCCAGAACGAGAGTTTTTCGCCCTTGATCACGTTGGCGGGCTGGATGCGCCGACGTGGTTTTGCAGCAAGATCGGCGGTCTGTTGCCGATCGCCCCATGGGGCCGCGCCAAGTCTCCACTTCTTCCTGGGCGTCCGCAAGGCTGAGGAACCAGTGAGTGTTGAGGCATTCGGCCCGGAAGCGACCGTTGAAGGCCTCAATGAACGCATTGTCGGTCGGCTTGTCGGGCCGCGAGAAGTCCAGCGTGACGCCGCGCTGGTAGGCCCATAGGTCAAGGTCGCGCGACACGAACTCGCTGCCTTGATCGACGCGGATCCTCGCCGGGAATCCCACTTCCTCGCAGGCCCTTTCCAGTATCGCCACGACGTCGCTGCCGCGGAAGGTGAACCGTGGCGCCAGCACCGGTGAGAAACGGGACAAGAAATCGACGGTCGTGAGCACGCGCAGCTTATGTCCGGTCGCCGACTGATCGTGGACGAAATCCATCGCCCAGGTCTCGTTCGAGCGCGTCGGAGGTCGGCGATCATCGCGCAACTTGGCCTTGACCCGGCGCTTCGGCGTCTTGTTGCCAAATTGCAGGCCCAACTCGCGATAGATGCGACTGTCTTGTTCTGGCCGTGGCGCCATCCCTCGCGGCGCCGCAGAACGTGGACACGGCGATAGCCGTAGCGAACGCGGACATGGCAGATCTCCTTGATCCGATCTTCGAGGGCTGCCTGGCCGGAGCGAAGAGACTTGTAATGGTAGGTCGACCGGTCGAACTCGAGGGCTTCACAAGCCTTGCGGATCGAGACCTGCCACTCAGCGCAAACCTCGTCGACCAGCTTGCGCTTCCGGCCAGGCTTCATAGCTAATGGGATGGTCTGCCCCGCCGAACCCGCGCATACTGCGCGGCGAGTTTTCGACCGAGAAAGGACCAGAAAAATGTTGCGCAACAAGCGTCAGCCCGCCGCCGTCTTCGGCATCGATATCGGGAAGCATATTTTCCATGTCGTAGGAACCGACGCAGGCGGTGGAGTCATCCAAAAGGAAAGCTCCGCCGCGACACAGTTTTGCAGTTCTTCGATGCCGCGCAGCGTACGGTCGTCGCGATGGAAGGTTGCCCAGGCTCCCAATGGCTGGCACGCAAGTTACAACAGCTCGGGCACGTGGTCCGAGTGATTCCTGCGCAGTTCGTGTAGCCCTACGTGAAGTCCAACAAGAACGATATCATCGATGCGGAAGCGATCGCCGAGGCGGCCCCCGACCCGCGATGCGCTTTGTTGAGAGCAAATCGGAATCCCAAGTCGACATCCAGGCGCTGCACCGCATCCGAGATCAGAAGGTTGCCCTGCGAACTCAGCTCGTCTGCCAAATGCGGCGTTCTGCCTCGAATACGGGAGCGCAATCCATCAGGGCATCGGCAAATTCAAAGCCGACTTCCCTCGCGTACTGACCGACGAGGATGAGGCGCACGCTTCGTCGGCTGTTCGAGGACTTCGGGCACATCGAACACCGCATCGCCGAGATCACACGTGAATCGAGGCTTTGGCGGCGAGTGACGAACGAGCGCGGCGGCTCATGACTGTTCCCGGGATAGGCCCACTCGTGCCGACGGCATTCGTCGCGAGCGCCGGCAATGCTAGTCAGTTCCGAAGGGCCAAAGACCTCGCCGCGTGGCTTGGGTTGGTCCCTCGCGAACACTCAACGGGTGGTAAGACGACCCTCCTTGGGATCAGCAAAAGAGGCAATCATTACCTGAGGCGACTACTGATTCACGGCGCAGGATCATGCGTCCTAAACGTACTTCCGATCGCTTGGGTTCGTGGTTGACCGGCCTCGAAAAGCGCATACATGCCAACAAGGTCACCGTGGCTCTGGCCACAAGGATTGCGCGGGTCGCCTGGGTCATCCTCACACGGTCCGGCTCTACCTACGAGCGGCGCATTCCCGTAGGCCCGGGCAGCAGACTGCGAGGTTCGGCGCCGCGCAAGCCCTTCGCCGAAAACGGGCGAATGCCCGATTAGCTATCTGGGAACGCGGCGTGCTGATCTCATCATGGCCTGGCTGCAACCGCAACCCACTCGCGAGAGGCCGATACGTTTACGCAGACTGTCGAAGTCGGATCGCTCAAGAGCCTTGCACAGGCGGGGCAGACCATACATAATCGGCGGATCACGTCCTGCAGCTCTGCTTGTCGAGCGACAGATCGGCCACCAGCTTCTTCAGCTTGGCGTTCTCATCTTCGAGCTGTCTCAACCGCCGCATCTCGGTCGGCAGCAGACCGTCATACTCTTCCAGTTGAAGTAGTCGCCTGGCTGATCCCGGCCTTACGGCAGATCTCTGCCACCGCAACCCCGTCATGGCCCTGCTTCAGGATGAACGCCTTCTGGGCGTCTAAAAACTTCAAGGCCTTCATGGTCCGTCGCTCCTCCCAGCCGAGGGGAATCGGCAGCGAAAACTCTAGCCAAAAATGGTCCAGTTTGCCGGACTCAGGTCAGCGCCTGCGCACAGAGTGCAGGAACTACACGGCGACGCAGTGGGACCCGAGCATCCCGTTTGGTTCCCAACACCAAAAGGGGTATCGCTCAGAAGACCTGCAGGCGCAGACTTTGCCGACGACACGTTTGATCTTGTGATCACGCAAGACGTATTCGAGCACATCTTTCGCCCGGATCTCGCTATCAGCGATATCGCCAGAACGCTAAAGATCGGTTGCTTTCGTCTGCACCGTCCCGATCGTCCAAATGATGCGTCCATCGGTTCGGCGGGCCTCATTTGCTGATGGCGAAATCACCCATCATCTCGAACCGCAGTATGTCTCAAAAGAAGGGTCGCTCACCATCGATTGGGGCACGATATCGTAGCCCATCTGCAGCACCACTCTGGCTTGAGCTTTGTGATAATTCAGATCGGCAACATCGATCTGGGCATCCGCGCCGATCTCAACGAGGTTCTGGTTGCGTCAAGAGATCGGTCCCGGAAGTTTAGTTTGTTCAGTAGTTCCGTCCCGCTGCCATTACAGGGGATGTCCCGGGTTCTGTTGAATTTCTGAAGAGGCGGCGTTGCCCACCTTGAGCCAGTAGGCTCGGGTGCTGATTCCACAAAGGAGAGCAACGCGATGACGAGAGATATCACAACGGCTGGTTGCCGGCGACCGGGGCTGTAGTCGAAGCGTTTGCGGAAGTGCGAGCGAGCTTCGATCGGTTCTGCCTTAGCAGGGATCGAAGCGCTCGGCACGATGATGGAGCCGGATGTCACCGATCTTAACCGCATCGATGTTACTGCAGCCCCAGCGCGAGGGGTACTCGTTCGCGTGATCCAGAACCATCCGAACCGCACGGGCCCGGACTTCGGGTGAAAAGATGTCGACCCCACAACGCGTAGACGCGCGCAGCCGAAGCGCTTGATTCTTCCCAATTCCGGAAGCAACGATTCTCCCGCGGCACAAATCAAACCAATCCTGCGACGCCATTCCCGATGCAGATCTCCCGGACGTACTCGATACCATCGTGCCTTCAGTGGACACGAGAAATCATCCTAGCCGGCGGGGATGAGGTGCGGTTCCTTTTATGCGCGGGCACTGGTCCGCGCCTACGCCCGCCGGGTCCCTTCCACCCCGCGGCGCATCTTCCAGGAGCGAAGATGAAGCAGAATCCGGACCGGGCAAAGCGACGGCAGAACAAGTGTTAAAGAACATTCGGCGCCAGACACGCCGGCAGTATTCGGCGGAAGAGAAGATCCGTATCGTGCTGGAAGGCCTGTGGGGCGAGGAGAATATCGCCGAGCTGTGCCGGCGCGAGGGCATTGCCGCCTCAATGTACTATGGTGGTCCAAGGAGCTCCTCGAAGCCGGTAAACGTCGCCTGGCGGGCGACACGGCGCGTGCGGCAAGCTCTCGCGAGGTGAAGGATCTGCGTCGTGAGACGACGGCGCTGAAGGAAGTCGTGGCCGACCTCACCCTGGAGACCCGGTTGAAAAAAAGCATGACCGAGGATGGGGACGACGAGGCATGAGATATCCCGCGTCCGAGAAGGCCGAGGTCATCCAGTTGATCGAGCAATCGCATCTTCCGGCCAAGCGCACGCTGGACAAGCCTGGCACCCCACGGGCCACCTTCTATCGCTGGTATGAGCGTTACCGCGAGGGCGGCAGCGCCGCGCTGGCCGATCATCGATCTCGACCGGAGCGGGTCTGGAATCGCATTCCGGACGATGTGCGAGCTCAGATCATCCACCTGGCGCTGGAAACTCCGCAGCTGTCGCCGCGTGAGCTGGCCGTGCGGTTCACCGACGAACGGAAGTATTTTGTCTCCGAAGCGTCGGTCTATCGGTTGCTCAAGGCGCATGACCTCATCACCAGCCCGGCCTATGTGGTGATCAAGGCGGCGAACGAGTTCAAGGACAAGACGACGGCCGTCAATCAGCTCTGGCAGACCGACTTCACCTACCTCAAAATCACCGGGTGGGGTTGGTACTATCTCTCGACCGGGCTCGACGACCTCTCGCGCTACATCGTCGCTTGGCGGCTTGGTCCCACGATGGCCGCCTCCGACGTCATGGCCACGCTCGACCAGGCACTCCTGGCCTCTGACCTCGACCGCGTCACTCAGCGGCCGCCGCCCCTAGTCAAGCGGGTACCCGGTGAGCACCTGCTCAACGTGCGTCGCTCAGGTGAGACGCGGAGCCTTTTCGGCCTCGTCACGTCCCCAGCCGGCGTCCGCGATCGACGTGTCGATCAGCTCGCCGCGCAAGAGCGCGAGCGGCGATTTGTAGTACAGCGCGATGTTGTGGAGGGGATCCGTCAGGACTTTGAAGACCCATACCAGTCCGGTCTGACCGTCACGGGTGACGAAAAGCTGGATCATCCGAAGGAGGGCGCCGCCGATGCCGATGACGAGCCATACCGTGCCGACGTGCCGGATGAAGTCAAGCCACCCGGCAGGCGGATCGAACATGCCAAACAGCGGAAAGACGTACAGTGCGAGCGGCGTCAGGCCCCAGATAATCAAGAGCACAATCTTCCGCATCTGGTTGTAGCCGATCTTGACCGCCTCCTTGTACTCGTTGCTGACTTTGTTCACGTCATCGTAGCCGTTCGGCTCGAAGCAAAAATGTCCGGTCTGCCGCGTCAGCATCGCAAGCCAGCCGACAAGCCCGGCCATTGCAGGGTCCTTGAACAAGAGCGCATAGCAACCGAGGAAGATGAAGGCGCTGATCAAATGCAGCGTCTGATTAATTCTGCTCTGGTGATAGTAACGGTAGTCATCCCACCGCAGTGTTCGCAGCATGTCTGACAAATGGCTCATCATCAATCCTCGATCGTTTTGACGGCGCTGCAGCCATAGGCCGAGTCCGTGACGGCTGCGTGAATGTCAATCGGCCTTTAGATCGCGGTTTGTTGTCAAGCTCCCATTTGGAACCTCCAATGGCACGATGATAGCGCTCGTGCCGTCGGGGCTGGTCAGGGTTGCGCAGACGGCGCGAGCGCGGCTGAGCTGAGTGGTTAGTTCAGGCACTGTATAGGGCTTATAGTTGACCTTGGCATCTCGTTTGATGCCGTGCGGGGGTGATCATTGGCGTCCACAGGCGAGACGCCCAAACACCGGGCCGATAAAACAAACGAGGAATATCGATCACCTGGGAGATGGCGTCTCATGGCGCAATGAGGCGCCTTATGCAAAACCGATGGAACTAGGCTGGCAGGCGTTTGGTCATGCCGGGGATGCGCTCCCATTCGGGGACGGCGTGGCGTGTGTGTCGCCGCTCTAGGGACGGCGATGGATTGTCGGATGTCCGCTCACGATAGAACGTTGGCAAAGATCCCGAATGAGGAAAGATGAAGCGGCTACGTCAGCTCGAAGAAGAGAACGCGAAGTTGAAGCGGATCGTCGCCGACCTGTCTTTGGACAAGGCCATGCTGCAGGATGTTCTTTCAAAAAAGCTCTGAAGCCTGGCCGCAAGCGCGAACTTGTCGACAAGTTGCGCCGCGACTGGAAGGTCTCGATCAGGCGTGCCTGCTCCACCCTCCGGATTGATCGTGCACTTTACGTCTATAAGTCGGGCGACCAGGCCGACCTCAAGCATCGCATCAGAAGCATCTGCGAGACCCGGGTGCGCTACGGTTACCGGCGCGTCCACGTATTGTTGCGGCGGGATGGCTGGTCGGTCAACGTCAAACGCATCCACCGGCTTTACAAGGAACTGGGCTTACAATTGCGCAACAAGACACCCAAGCGCCGCGTCAAGGCCAAGCTGCGCGATGACCGCAAGCCAGCGACGCGATCGAACGAGACCTGGGCGATGGACTTTGTTCATGATCAGCTGGCAACCGGGCGAAGGATTCGGGTGCTCACGATTGTCGATATCCTCTCCCGTTTCTCGCCGGCGCTGGAGCCACGGTACACGTTCCGCGGCATCGACGTCGTGGAGGTGCTGGAAAGAGTCTGCAATGAAGTGGGATTCCCGGCGACGACCCGTGTCGATCAAGGCAGCGAGTTCGTGTCGCGCGATCTTGACCTGTGGGCCTATCAGCGCGGCATCACGCTGGACTTCTCCAGGCCGGGCAAGCCGACAGACAACGGCTTCATCGAATCGTTCAATGGCAAATTCCGCACCGAGTGTCTCAACACGCACTGGTTCATGAGTCTTGACGATGCCCGTGCGAAGATGGAGGATTGGCGTAGAGACTACAACGAGATCCGACCCCACAGCGCGATCGGCAACAAGGCGCCGATATCGCGATTGAATGGCTCATCGGCGCCCCCGCCAGCATGAGCCTAACCGCGGAAAATTCCAGCTGGGGCTGGCCTAGTTTTGGGGAGCACTTCATAACACTCCGAGACTCTAACTGCCGCCGGATGAAAATGCAGTGGCAGGTCACTGGTCCAAAGTTCGGTCTCGCTACAAAGCTCCGAGACTCTAACCGCTGGATGAAATTTAGGTGGTAGGTCACAGAATCTCGCAATGACCGCGGGACAATTAAGCCAACTTGACAGCGCCTCAAACCTGCTAACGCGCTGATTTGATCCTTGACAGGAATTGGGGCCCAGCTTAACATTCACTATAACGCTTATTCACATTCGTTAACGCCCTAATGTTAGCGGTGTGTGTGCGGGGCGAATGCAATCTGTTCGCTCCAGTACAAGTCGGAGCACTAGCCTGAAGCACGTTCGGTTGGCGCGTCGCGTCATCATTAGCGAAACTTGAAAGAGGGTTGCCATGGCCGTCTCGTACCTGACGAAAACTGAGCTGGACCAGTTTCTCCACCATAACGGAAATCACATTGAGGCGAGCGTCAGGTCGGCACTGATCGACTCGTTAGAACGTAGCGGAGTGTATAGCGATCATCCTGGGGATACTTCGAAGGCTGCGTTTCAGTCTGGACCGTTCTCCGGAGGGGCCGTTCCAGCAGGCATTCAGGTTCTCGACGTTGCGCAGTCAACCACCGTCGAGACCACGCCGAACCTGAAGGCGATCATTCTCGATGACGCTGGAGGCAAGACGCTCAACGTGATCGGCGGCCACAATGACGTGTTCATCGCCATGGGAAAAGGTTCCGACAGCGTGAACCTGTATGATTACGGGAACGACACGGTCTATGGCGGCAGCGGCAACGACGCGATCCGCGGCGGGCACGGTAACAGCTCGCTGTTCGGCGGCGCCGGCAACGACAGCATCTATGGTGGCAGCGGCAACGAGACTTTGTCCGGCGGCAGCGGTAACGACTATCTTGAGGCGGGCACCGGCGCTCAGTTGCTAGAAGGTGGCAGCGGCAACGACGTGCTGCAAGACCTATCGTCAGCAGGCCGCAGCACGCTCCTCGGTGGCTACGGCAACGACACGCTAATCGGCGTACAGGGCGATGTCTTTGAGGGCGGCAGCGGCAATGACGTCTTCTGGGTCTACGGCGAGTCAGGATTGAACTCGACGCTGCAGGGAGGAGGCGGCAACGATACGTTCCATCTTCAGACCCACACTGGAAATGATACGATAATAGGCGGCACAGGCTCGGACATCGTGGATTTCGCAGATCGCTCCTCCTTTGATGTTACGAAGATCGATTTCGACGATAAAACCAACTCCTACACGCTGCACTTCGGCGACAACCAGACGGTGGTGGTCAGTGGCGTCGAATATCTCCACTTCACCGATGGAGACGTGCAGTTGCCGAAGCTCTGAACCGGCGCCTGCAAGCTGCGCTGAGAAAGCCCCGCTCGTGGCGGGGCTTTGCCTTTGAGCTCAGCGCTTTGGCATCTCATGGACAAAGTCTTTTCACTGGTGGCTATGTTGTGGTTTGTTAATGTGATTATCTGGCCCTCTCACCACACCCGGTGCAGGAACGGATGTCGTCTGTCACGATGAAGCGATTGCTCAACGCGGGCTCAGGATCCGGTACGGCCCAGCGCATCGCCCGGATGATTCTCGACCAGGGTTGGGAAGAGGCCCGGCTCGACATCGACCCGGATGTCAAACCAGATGTGATCGGCTCGATCCTTGAGTTGAGTGGCGCGTTCAAGCCTCAGTCCTTCAACGCGGTTTGGTCATCGCATGTGCTCGAGCACCTCTATGCGCACGAGGTCTATCCCACATTGCGGCAATTCCACCAGATCCTTAAGCCTGATGGTTTCGCCTTAATCATGAGCCCGGATCTGCAATCGGTCGCTCAATTCATAGTCCAGCATGGCATCGGCGCAATAGCCTATCATTCGCCGGCGGGGCCCATCAGGCCGCTCGACATGCTCTACGGCCATTCGCGCGCGATCGAGGAGGGGCGCGTCCACATGGCCCACCGCACCGGATTTACGGCCGAGCGACTCGGTAATCTCCTGCTGATGGCCGGGTTTCCGACCGTTTCCGTCAGCAGCCAAAATTTCGAGGTCTGTGCGCTCGCGCTGATGCCCGAGGCCGACGGCGAGGCCATCCAGAGGTCTTTGTTAGAATCCGGCTTCAATTTTCAGGAAGCCCAGGCCTGAGGTATCTGTGAGTGCGGCCAGCCATTCCTCACAATTTGAACGATAAGTGCGGCTGGCTTTCTTTGCCGCTCAATGTTATACTCGTAGTTGAACGTGAGCGTCTTAACATAATTGGCAGATCGCTTGACCCCCATGACCGTCCACGGTGCCGATGACCGGAACCTGGCCGATGCGGCACCCGCATCGGCACTGGGGTGCCTGATTATCGTCGCACGACAGCACGGGCTGCACCTCACGTCCTCACAGCTCATCCAAGACAACCTTCTGCCGGACGAGAACGTCACACTGCATCAGCTTGTCCGCTGTGCGGAGAAAGCGGGCATGCGCGCGAAGTGCGTCAAGCTCGATTGGGGCGGACTGTCTCATCTGAAGAAGGCGCTTCCGGTCATCGTTCGGCTTCGGAATGGGAGCCACATGGTGCTCCTGCGTGTCGAGGGAGACGCTCACAATACGCGCATCGTGCTGAGGGATCCGAATGCCGCGGAAGACGCGCTGCTCGTGATCGACCAACCACGATTCGAAGATATCTGGTCCGGCGATCTCGTCCTAATCAAGCGCAATTACGAGATATCGGACGAAGCGCAGCCGTTCAGTTTCGGCCTCGTAGCCGCGCTGTTGTTCCGCGAACGCCGCATGGTCCGCGACGTCGCGATTGCCGCCGCGATCCTTGGGCTTCTTGGCCTGGCGCCGATCATGTTCTGGCGCTTGTTGTCGGACAAGGTGATCTTCTACAAGGCGTACAACACGTTCTATGTGCTCTGCGTCGCGATGCTGGTGGTCATAGCCTTCGAGGCGGCGTTCTCGTTCTTGAGACAGTTCCTTGTCCATCGCTTGACGACCAGGCTGGACGTCAAATTGTCGACCTACGTCTTCGAAAAGGTCCTCAATCTTCCCATCGACTACTTCGAGCAGACGGCGGTCGGCCTCGTCGCGCGCGACATTCGCGAAGTGTTTCGCATCCGATCGTTCCTGATGGGGCAATTGTTCGGCACTATTCTCGACTCTACGACGCTGATGTTCTTCCTGCCCGTCATGTTCTTTTTCAGCCCCGTCATGACCTTCGTGGTTCTCGCCTTGTCGGGCTTGATCGTCGCCTGGCTCGTCCTGATGTTGCCGAATTACCGCAAGGCGTCGACAGCCGTGCTGGCCGCGGAGGGCGCGCAGGGCGCATTTTTGGTTCAAACCTTGAATGGCATCCGGACGATCAAGTCGCTCGCGCTAGATACGCGGCAGCGCCACATGTGGGATGTTCTGGTCGCACGGGTTGCCAGAGCCCGGCTCGTCGAAGGCATGACTGGAAACGCCATCCAGTCGGTCGTGCGTCCGCTGGAGCGGCTGGCCGTCAGCGGCTCCTATGCGCTCGGCGTCTATCTCGCGCTTGAAAGCAACGATCCGGTCTATATCGGGGCGCTGTTCTCATTTCTGCTGTTGTCGCAGCGCGTCTCGGGTCCGCTGATGCAGATGGCGCAGCTCATCAATCAATACGACGAGGCGCGAAGTGCGGTTGCAATCGTCGGCAATCTGGTCAACCGGCCGGCCGAAGAGGGACGTTCCGGCCATGGCGTGCGTTCGCCGCTCGAGGGCAAGGTGGAGTTCTCCGGCGTCACCTTCAAATACAAGGGAGCGCTATCGACGACGCTGAACAACATCTCCTTCGAAATCCCGCTGGGGACTACTTTGGGCGTGATGGGCAAGAGCGGATCCGGCAAGACCACGATTACGCGGCTGTTGCAGCGGCTGCATTCCGACTATGAGGGATTGATCAAGATTGATGGCATCGACGTTCGCGAGTACGACATCGACCATCTCCGTCGTAACGTGGGCGTGGTGCTCCAGGAGAATTTTCTGTTCAGTGGGACCATCCGCGAAAACATCACCGCGGCCAAGCCGGACGCGTCGTTCGATGATGTGGTCAGGGCGGCGAGGCTGGCGGGTGCGGAAGAATTCATCGACAAGCTGCCGCGTGGCTACGAGACGCATATCTATGAAGGTTCGCCGAACCTCTCGGGAGGGCAGCGGCAGCGGCTTGCGATCGCGCGTGCGTTGATCGTCAACCCGCCGATCCTGATCCTCGATGAGGCGACAAGCGCGCTCGACGCCGACAGCGAAGCGATCGTGAACGCCAACATAACGCGCATCGCGCATGGCCGGACGCTGATCATTATCTCGCATCGCCTGTCCTCCCTGACAAAGGCGGATGCAATTCTCGTGGTTAATCGTGGTGTGGTCGACGATATCGGGCGGCATGAGGAGCTCCTGGCGCGCAACGATATCTACAGCTCGCTGTGGTATCAGCAGAACACGCATTTGGTGCCGGCGACCCGCAACGATCAGTCAAGATTCGGGAGTCCGACGCTTGTCTCCTGATGGTGCGCTTGCGACTGTTCGCCAATTTCAATCGGAAACGGATGCGATCCGAGAGGAGGCTGAGCCTCTGGTCGCGCGGGCAACGCTGTTTGTGCTCTCGGCCTTCCTGGTCACGATCGTTGCCATTCTCGCTCTGACGCGGATAGATCGCGTCATCACCAGCGCTGGGGGCCGAATCGTGCCGGTGGGACAGATCAGCGTCCTTCAGGCGCTGGATCCATCGATCATTAAGACGATTGACGTGCGGGAAGGCGAGCAGGTGCAACCGGGACAGCTTATTGCGACCCTGGACGCGACCTTTACGTCGGCGGACCTGACCCAGGCAAAATTGCAGATCGCTAGCCTCGAGACTCAGGTGGCGCGCGATGAAGCCGAGCTGAACCAGCATCCGCTGGTCTTTGCGAGCAAGCCAGATCCGGACTACCAGAAATACGCGGCCTTGCAGCGGGCGCTCTATGATCAGCGGACGGCGCAATATACCGCGCAGATCAATAGTTTCGATTCGAAGATCAAGCAGACCCAGGCGACAATGGAGAAGCTTCGCGGGGACGATGCGAGATATCGGCAGCGTGACGAGATCTTGCAGAAGATCGAGACCATGCGCACGACGCTGGCCGAGCACGGCACGGGCTCGCAGCTCAATATGTTTATCTCCCAGGACACAAGGCTTGAATTGCTGCGGACCCTGGAGAACACCCATAGCAGCCTAATCGAAGCCCAGAATACGCTCGCCGCGTCAATCGCGGACCGTGACGCCTTCAAGCAGCAATGGTTTGCGCAACTGAGTCAGGACCTCGTGACGACCCGCAACAAGCTCGACGAGGCCAGAGCCTCTTATGAGAAGGCGCTCAGGCACCAGGATCTGGTCCGATTGACCGCCGCCGAAGGCTCGGTCGTGTTGACGATGGCAAGGCTCTCGGTCGGGTCGGTGCTGAAGCCCGGCGATCCCTTCATCACCCTGATGCCGACCGACACCAAGCTCGAGGCTGAAATTCGCATCGCCTCGCGCGATGTCGGTTTCATCCGGCCCGGAGACCCCTGCACGATGCGGATCGATGCGTTCAATGCCGCGGAGCATGGTACAGCCGATGGCAAAGTGCGCTGGATCAGCGAGGGCGCCTTCACCACCGACGACGATGGAAAGCCTATCGAAGCCTACTACAAGGCGCGGTGCTCGGTGGAGTCGACCAACTTCAAGGATGTGCCGAAAAACTTCCGCCTGATTCCGGGCATGACGCTTGCGGGAGATGTCCATGTCGGCACGCGGGCGGTCGGAATGTATCTGCTTGGCGGAATGCTGAAAGGCATCCGGGAGGCCATGCGTGAGCCATGACGGCATTGACCCAATCGCTCCTCCAATGGCTTCGGCCCGCGTCTCATGGATCTGAAGAAAGGCGGCTTGGTCCGGCGGAGGCAGCGTTCGAGCGCGGTCACTATCTGGAAGCGCTTAAGCTCTGGAAGCGCGCCTCGCAAAACGGCGACGCGGAAGCGGACTATCGGATCGGCATGCTCTACGCGAAGAACCAGGGGGTAGTGGGCAGCATTCCGGATGCCGTGGTGTGGTGCGAACGCGCGGCGCAGCGAGGTCACGCCGAGGCGCAGTATCAACTCGGTCTGATATATCTGTACGGAGTCAACGCCAGCCTCGGGCCGAATAGGCCGGAGACCTGGCGTCAATCCTCCGCCGCGCGATTGGGCGATACCGCGTCGAATGTGCATCACCTGATTCCCGCACGGGACCAGTGTCGCGAAGGATATTAGCTCCGCGTTTCGCTGGATATCGGCCGCGGCCGAGGCCCGCAAAGCGGATGCTGCAGCGTGTCGGCGCCGTGTTCGAGGATAGGCGTATGCCTATCCTTATCGCTATCCTTACGACTATCCTTTGACATTGTGACCTCGCGACAAACCATTCCGCGAGATCTTCCTAGCCGACCAGATCAGCCCTCAGCGCGTGGTCTCTGCATGAGGCTCACGATCGAGCGCTTTCAGTACTCTTGGCTAGAGCACACGATCATACCACTTGCTGCGCGCGGCGGTTACACGAAGGCGGTGAATGCAGGACTGCGTCAATCGAAAGCGGATGCGGTCGTTCTGCTCAACAGTGATACGATCGTTCCTCCTAGAGGCATTAGGAAGTTGCGCAGTGCTCTTTTCAGCTCGGATGCTCGCGGAATAGTTGGTCCACTCTCAAATGCTGCAAGTTATCAGTCCGTGCCTAGCGTTAAGGGAGCTGTCGGACAAACGGCCATCAATCCTTTACCCGAAGGCATGACTGTTCACGATTTGGATCAGCATCTTGAAGCGAGCTGGAATGGGATCTATCCGCTGACGCCCCTAGTCCACGGTTTTTGTCTGTGTATTCGACGAGCAGTGCTGGAGGCGATTGGCGTGAGAGTGCGTTTCCATTTGGATATGGAGAGGAGAACGATTTTTGTTTTCGTGCGGCGGATGCTGGCTTTGAACTGGCCATTGCCACGAACACGTACGTTTTCCATGCAAAGTCCAAGAGCTACTCCGATGCCGAACGAACCAAGTATATAAAGGCAGGCGCCGAGGCATTGTTCAAGAAGCACTCGAGAGGACGCGTAAAGTCTGCCGTGACGTTTATGGAGTAAGCGGCAAGGAAACCCCGTCTGGCGGAGTGGGTAAGCGATCGGCTATCGGCTGCTGAGTTTGTGAGCCGATGTGAGCTTCTATGTCTGCGCCTAGTTCTGGAACTAGAACCTTCCATATGATCGAAGCGGTCGCCGACCGTCTTGAGGGAGCGCCGCGGCAGCTTCGCCGACGCTGGTCGGACGAGTTCAAAGCGCAAGTTGTGACAGAGGCGCTGGAGCCTGGCGCGAGCGTCTCGGCGATCGCCCGCCGGATCGGCATTCACCCGTCGCAGCTGTTCGCCTGGCGCCGTGATGCTCGGGCCGAGCGGCATTATCGCTCGCGGCACTCGAGTTGCGAGGGTGTGGTGGCGTCTGTGGCAGGCACAGTGATTGAGATTGCCATTGGCGAGGTGGTCGTGCGTGCCGGCGTGGACGTCGACGAGGCGCACTTGCAGCGGGTGATCCGGGCGGTGCGTTCGGCATGATTCCCTCGGGTGTGAAGGTGTTCCTCGCCAGCCATCCAGTCGACTTCCGCAAGGGTATCGATGGCCTTGTTGCGCTTGTGCGCGATGCGGGCTCAGATCCGTTCGACGGTGCGCTTTATGTCTTCCGGGCCAAAAGAGCCGACAGAATAAAGATCGTATGGTGGGATGGGTCCGGCGTGTGCCTCTATTTAAAGCGTCTTGAAAAGGCGAAGTTCTGCTGGCCGCGGATCGGGCATCATCGGGTGCAGCTCAACCCGGCGCAGTTGATGGCACTGGTGGATGGGATGGACTGGAAGCGGGTCCGGACCGTGGCGGTCAAGCCGCCGGAGATTGTTGGGTAAAAGCGCTGCGGCGAAGTGAATCAGTGAGCTGAAAGGGCAAGAGAAACGGGGCAAAATGTGCTCTGGTCGGGCCAATGACGCCGCCCGATCTCAACCTCCCGAATGACGTAGAGATGTTGAAAGCCATGGTGCTTGCCATGGCCGAGAAGGCGGCCCGCGCCGATGCTCTGGAGAGCGAAGTCGCCGATCTCAGGGCGCGCAACGCCGATGCCGATGCGCGCATCGAGCGGCTGACGCAGATCCTGAAGGCCTTCGACCGCGCCCGGTTCGGCCGACGATCGGAAAAGCTCGGCTCTGTGAACGGCGACGATGAACAGCGGGCCTTTGTCTTCGAGGAGATCGAGACCGGCATCGCCGCGATCAAGGCCCAGGTCAGCAAGGGCCGTGAGCAAGCGGAAGGCAAGCGTGCACCGCGCCGGCGCAAGGGCTTTGCACCCCATCTGGAACGGATCGAAACCGTCATTGAGCCGGAAGAGCTGGCTAAGCATGCCGGCAAGCAGAAGGTGCTGATCGGCGAGGACGTGTCGGAGCGCCTGGATGTGGTGCCAGCGAAGTTCCGTGTGATCGTCACGCGCCGTCCCAAGTATGCCTTCAAGAACGCGGACGGCGTAATCCAGGCGCCGGCCCCGGCCCATATCATTGAAGGAGGCATTCCGACGGAAGCGCTTCTGGCCCAGATCGCCGTCTCCAAATATGCCGATGGCCAGCCGCTCTACCGGCAGGAGGCCATCTACGCCCGCGACAAGGTCGGGCTCGACCGCCAGCTGATGGCGCAATGGATGGGCAAGCTCGGCTTCGAGCTGGAGATCGTAGCCGACTACATCTTCAGCGAGGTCAAGAAGGCCGAACGGGTCTTTGCCGACGAAACCACCTTGCCGACACTCGCTCCGGGCTCCGGATCGGCGAAGACGGCCTACTTATGGGCCTATGCCAGAGATGACCGAACCTTTGGCCGCAGCGGTCCCCCGATGGTGGCTTATCGCTTCGAAGACAGCCGCTCCGGCGAATGCGCGGTCCGGCATCTCAATGGTTATCGCGGCATCCTGCAGGTGGATGGCTATGCCGCCTATAACAAGTTGGCGCGACCCGATCGCGGCAATGATGGCATCACCTTGGCTGGCTGCTGGTCACACAGCAGACGCAAGTTCTACGAGCTGCATGTTGCAGGAAGCTCGAGAGTGGCAACGACGACGGTCGAGCGGATGGCAAAGCTCTGGCAGGTCGAGAAGACCGTGCGCGGTCAAAGCCCCGACGCACGCGTTGCCGCGCGCCAGCAAGCCTCCGCAGCGGTCGTCGCAGATCTCTTCGACCTCTGGCAGCAGAGCTTGCGGCGGATCTCCGGCAAATCAAAACTGGCCGAGGCGATCCGCTATGCCGTCTCGCGCCGTGCCATCTTCGAGCGCTTCCTGACCGATGGTCGCATCGAGCTCGACTCCAACATCGTCGAACGCGCCATCAGGCCACAAACAATTACGAGAAAGAATAGCCTCTTCGCTGGCAGCGACGGCGGCGGGCGAACCTGGGCGACCATCGCAACGCTGCTGCAGACAGCGAAGATGAACAACGTCGATCCGTTCGCCTGGCTCACCCTCACGCTTCAGCGTATCGCCAACGGCTGGCCGAGCAGCGAAATCGACGCGCTTATGCCATGGAACCACGCCGCCTGACGGCCTCAGCTTGCCGCTTACCGAGGAACGGCTGGCGGCGCTGATCCAGGAAAGCCTGTCGGTTGCCGTCAAGACCGAGGCAGTCAAGCCGTCCGAACTGTCGCGGGTGATCGTCGACACCACGGTTCAGCCCAAGAACGTGACGTTCCCCACCGACGCGAAGCTTCTAAACCGGGCGCGCGAGAAGCTGGTGCGGCTGGCGCAGCGCCATGGGGTGATTTTGCGTCAGTCCTATGCGCGGGTGGGCAAGTTCGCCCTGATCGAGCACCAGCGCTATGCCCACGCCAAGCAGTTCAAGCGCGCCAACCGGAAGCTCAAGACGCTGCGGACCTATCTGGGCCGCGTGATCCGCGACATCGGCCGCAAGATCGAGGGTAACAGCGGGCTCGAGGCGGCGTTCGCAAAGCTGCTGGCGCTGGCGCGGCGCGTGCGCGAGCAGCAGCAGCGTCAACGTGGGCCGAAGGTTTATTCCCTGCACGCGCCGGAGGTCGAGTGCATCGGCAAGGGCAAGGCCCACCGGCCTTACGAGTTCGGCGTCAAAGTCTCCGTCGCCACCACGATCGGCCACGCCAGGGGCGGCCAACTCGTCACCCATGTGAAGGCACTGCCCGGCAATCCCTATGACGGTCACACGCTGGCCACCGTGATCCCGGACATGGAGGCGCTCATCGGCAACATCATCGCGCGCCTCCTCGCCGACAAGGGATATCGCGGCCACAACGCCCCACCCGATTACAAGTTCAGGGTCTTCATCTCCGGCCAGAAGCGAGGAGTGACACCAAGGATCAAACGCCAATTGCGCCGCAGGGCCGCTGTCGAGCCCGTCATCGGCCATCTCAAAGCCGAGCACCGCATGGGCCGCAATTATCTCTGGTTCCGTCGCGGCGATGCAGCCAACGCCGTCCTCGCCGCCGCCGGCTACAACTTCCGCCGCCTCATCCGCTGGCTCAGGCTTTTGCTGCACCTCTTCCTGACCGCACTCTTCTCCGGCGGTCGGCTTAATCCAGCGTGAAATCAATCTTCTTCACGGACGACTAGCGAGCCGCGGGTGCGGCTAAGTTAGGTCTTAGCTGCACCCACAATCTTGGTACGTAATCTCTTTGGGGGCGGATTGGTGCCCAATCGAAATATCATCATGCTGTCGAGTAGCTCGATTGAGACCAGCCTACGTCGCAAGTCGGATATTTCAGTCTGATGTTGATTGATCCATTTGGCATCGTCGAATGATTCGGACGTTCCGGCTGCAACGAACCATTCATGCAATGTATCGAGCTGCTGAATCAGAAAGTTCGACAGGTCGGCTTTGCTTGGAGGTGCCTGCCAATACGCGGCATGAGTATCCTCAATGGCGTAGGCGCATCTAGTTGATCGTATGAGTGCCTGAAACGATGCTATCTGGTCGGAGACGAGGTGACTTCCATCGTCGATAACGATGTCGAAGCCCCCAAATTGTGCCGAGAGGTCTGACAAGAACCGTTGATCGCCTTGGTCTCCGATCGCGACCTTTATATTCGCTTTTTCGTACGTCTTGCAGCGTGGATTCTTGTCGACACCTACAATAACGCTATCTGATGAAAAGTATTCACTCCAGAGGCGAAGAGAGCCACCGCGGTAGACGCCAATCTCAAGCAAGGTAACTTTTGGAGGAAGTCCGAGAAAGAGTTCAGAGTACTTGGTGATGTAATGTTCCCACTTATCGATGTCAGGGCGCGAATGCTCGTAGAATCGTTCCGCCAGTGTCGGCGATCGATTGGTAAAAGCGCGCGAAACAAGTCGACGTAGTCGCATCACAATCCATTCTGCAGCGTTGACTCTTTGAAGCGGTCGGCTACTTATACTGCCTTCCCTGTGGAGATCTATATACGAATGCTAGAGTTGCAACCAACTCTGTTGCGCTTCTGGAGGGCGACCCTTGTCTTCGCAGTGCTTTGCGTTCTCGGACTTGCATGGGCTACAGATGAGAAAAAGCCCGCGATTGTGCAGGTAGATGCTGTTTGGACCGGCACGAATTCACGATTTTCAAGTCTGACCGTGGGTGAGCGCGCGTTCATCGTATACTACAGCGCACAACGAAAATTCAGCGTTGCTTCCATAGATCTTGTCTCGGGAGCGGTGGAGCGTATTGAGCTTCCAGGTCGAACGCCTGGCTGGGACAGCCACGATGATACTAAGCTAGCTCTTGACGACCATGGAAGGCTGCATGCCATCTTTGTGAACCACGCTCAGCCTTTGAAATACTTTCATTCCGCGTCCCCGCTTTCGATCGCAGACTTGTCACCGGCGTCAATGACGGGAAGAAACGAGGGTCACGTGACCTATCCCTCTTTTCAGAGGCTTGGAAAACGTCTGTTTATGGTCTTTCGGAACGGGGTAAGTGGTAATGGGGCGTGGTACGCGAATGTACTCAATGGTAAGAACTGGAGTCGCCTTTCCGAAGCGCCTCTCTTCTCTGATAGGATGGAAGATGGGTCCGTGAGTGCATACCCGACGCCTTTCGTAGCAGGGCCGAACGGACGTGGCATCAAATTTCAGAGTCTGCTTTGTCAAGAGTAGCGATCTTGCTTCGTGGAAAAGAGCTAATGGTGATCCACTCTTCGGCACGATCAATCCAACGAATTGCGATGTCGTAGATGATGTGGGTGAGGGGCAAGGCCTAGTCAACAATGCCCAACTGAACGTAACCACGGACGGTACTCCGCTCATTGTCTACACAAAATTCGACGAACGCCGGAGAAATGGTATATATCTGGCGTATAAGAACGGAGGTTGGAGAACTGTAAAGCTGATTTCCTCCAGCACCTCAATCGATATTGTTGGGAGGGGATCGTTCCCTGGACTTCCAGCGTTCTCAGCGCCTACCATCGCAGGCGGAGTCGGCAAGGTTCACGTGAACTTTCCGAGTGAGGCAGCCGTTGACGTGAGCTTCAACGCAAGCGCTCTCGGTCTTGCCGATACCAAATCAAACGATGTTCCCAAGTTCACATTTCCCGCAATATCTACCGACGATCTCTACGAGCCAGTAGCGCTTTCGTCAGTTGCGGAGCCCTATCCTCCGCACAGGTACGACGTCGTTTTTCGCTGGGTCTCGCAAGGACCGCATTCAGACATTCCTCGATCTTGCACCGATTCTCAGCCGCACGGCTTGCATGCCGAGACCTGCACAGCTGTTGGCCTATATCTTTAAGCGTTAGACGATTTGGGCAAGCGCGGGAGGACTTGGCCTGCCAGTCTCGTCCGCTTCGCCGCACGCGGGAAGCCTGCCGGGCGGCTACTTGGTCAACCCCTGCCGGTTCGCCGCATACCGACGCTCCAGGATCGCCTGCCACCACGGCTTCTGCTCGATATACCAGCGCACCGTCTTCTCGATGCCGCTCTCGAAGTTCTCCACCGCGCTCCAGCCGAGATCGCGTTCGAGCTTGGAGGCGTCGATGGCGTAGCGGCGGTCGTGGCCGGGGCGGTCGGTGACAAAGGAGATCAGGCGGCGGCGCGGGCCGTCCGTGCTCGGGGCGATGTCGTCGAGCAGGTCGCAGATCGTCTCCACCACATGCAAATTGGTCCGCTCGTTGCGGCCGCCGATATTGTAGGTCTCGCCGACGGCTCCGTGCTCGAGCACGAGTGTGAGGGCCTTGGCGTGATCCTCGACATAGAGCCAATCGCGAACATTCTTTCCGTCGCCGTAGACGGGAAGCTGCTCTCCAGCCAGGCCCTTGATGATCATGTGCGGGATCAGCTTTTCAGGGAAGTGGTAGGGGCCGTAATTGTTCGAGCAGTTGGTCAGGAGCGTCGGCAGCTCGTAGGTCTCATGCCAGGCGCGCACCAAGTGGTTGGATGAAGCTTTGCTTGCGGAGTAGGGTGAATTGGGCGAGTAGGGCGTGGTTTCCGTGAAGAAGCCTTCCTCGCCGAGCGAGCCGAACACTTCATCCGTGGAAATGTGTTGGAAGCGGAACCGCGCCCGCTTGTCCGGAGATAGTGTCCTCCAGTAGCGAAGGGCCTCCTGGAGCAGTGTGAACGTCCCCACAATATTGGTCTGGATGAATTCGCCGGGGCCGTCGATCGAGCGGTCGACATGGCTCTCTGCGGCAAGATTCAACACAGCGTCGGGCTGATAGTGGTCGAACAGTCGGCGCAGCCCCGGCGCGTCGCAGATGCATTGCGCCTCGAAGGCGTAGTTGAGGTTTTCCGTCGCGCCGGGCAGGGAACCAAGATTCGCGGCGTAGGTGAGCTTGTCGAGGTTGACGACGCGTGCGTGGCTGTTGCGCAGTAGATGACGTAAGACCGCGGAGCCGATGAACCCGGCCCCGCCCGTCACGAAGATGGTCAATCCCTTCAAACGCATGATCAATCTACTCCGTGTGCCGAATCATGCTGCTCTGTGCGCGCGTGCGACAGATTGTAGATATTCGCCGTAGCTGCTCTTGGCGGTTTTCGCGGCCACTCGCTCGAACGCTTGAATCGTAATGTAGCCCTGCAGCAACGCGATTTCCTCTGGGCAGGCGATGCGTAGGCCTTGGCGTTGCTCGAGGATCTGGACGAAATGGCTGGCTTCGACCAGCGAGGAATGCGTACCGGTGTCGAGCCAGGCAAAGCCGCGACCGAGCACGTCCACGTAGAGATCGCCCCGATCCATATAGGCCTTGTTGACGTCGGTAATCTCGATCTCACCACGAGCCGACGGCTTGATGCGTGCGGCAATGTCGACCACGTCGTTGTCGTAGAAGTAGAGGCCGGTCACCGCGACGTTGGACTTCGGTTGTTTCGGCTTCTCCTCGATTGAAAGCGCGCGGCCGGCCTGATCGAGCTCGACCACGCCATATTGCTCGGGCGTGTTGACGACATAACCGAAGATGGTGGCGCCCTTATTGCGCAGAGACGCCTTCGTTAACATTCCCGGCAAGCTGTGTCCGTAAAAAATGTTATCGCCTAACACAAGGGCGACCGGATCGTCACCGATGAAATGCCGTCCGACGATGAACGCGTCGGCAAGTCCGCGCGGCGTCGCTTGCGTCGCGTAGGAGAAACGCAAGCCGATTTCGCTGCCATCGCCGAGCAGGCGCTCGAAAAGCGCCTTGTCCTGTGGCGTGGAGATGATCAAAATTTCTCTGATTCCGGCGAGCATTAGCGTGGAGAGCGGATAGTAGATCATGGGTTTGTCGAAGACCGGCAGAAGTTGCTTCGAGACGACGGTCGTCACGGGATAGAGGCGAGAGCCGGTGCCACCTGCGAGAATAATGCCTTTCATTGCGCCTCACAGCTGCTTATCATTTCACCCCACGATTGACTTATCATATCATAACATATAACATCAGAAGTACAAGTTGGCGACGGCACCGGAGCGCCGGTGCCGGTTCAGCAAATTCGCAGTGCCTCGAAATGAATGTGATCCGGACCGATCTTCCTGAAGTCCTTATCATTGAGCCCAAGTTCTTGGGTGACGACCGCGGCTTCTTCGTCGAGAGCTATCAGTTTCCCCGTTACGTCGAGCACGGCATCACGCGGCCCTTCGTGCAGGATAACATGTCCCGCTCGCGCTATGGCGTACTGCGTGGTCTGCATCTGCAAAATCCCCTCACACAGGGCAAATTGGTGGCCGTGCTGCGGGGCAAGGTCCTCGACGTCGCCGTCGACATACGTGTTGGGAGTCCGAATTTCGGACGTCACGTTGCCGTTGAATTGAGTGAGGAGAACCGGCGGCAATTGTGGATTCCGCGCGGCTTCGCGCACGGTTTCCTGGTGCTCTCGGACACCGCGGACTTTTTCTACAAATGCGATGATCTCTATAGCCCCGAGAACGAGGTCTCGATCCGCTGGAACGATCCTACGATCGGCATCAGCTGGGGCATCGAAAAGCCGTCGCTGTCGGCTAAGGATGCGGATGCGCCGCTGCTTGCTAACTCGCAAACTCTTCCAGTCTACGGGCAAATCTGATGCGGATATTGTTGACAGGCACCGACGGCCAGGTCGGAGGCGCCTTGCGACCGCTCCTGGTAGGGTTCGGTACGATCATTGCGCCTGCCATCACTGAGTTTGATCTGTCGAAGCCCGACAGGCTTGTCGGAGTGCTCGACACCTTCAAACCCGATCTCATCATCAACCCCGCCGCCTATACCGCCGTTGATCGCGCGGAAGACGAGCGCGAGCTCGCGTTCCGCATCAATGCTGAGGGCCCCGAGGCGATCGCCAAATGGGCCGCGAAACATCGCGTGCCGTTGGTGCATTTTTCCACCGACTATGTCTTCGACGGCTCCGGGGAGGCGCCGTGGCGGGAGGATAGTCCAACAGAGCCGCTTTCGGTCTATGGCGCGAGTAAGCTTGCCGGCGACAGGGCTATCCGCGCAGCCGGCGGACCGCATCTGATCGCGCGCACCTCCTGGGTATACGCTGCCAAGGGCACCAACTTCCTGCGCACCATCGCGCGGCTTGCGGCGGAGCGCAAAGAGCTGCGGATCGTTTCCGACCAGATCGGCGCGCCGACGACGGCGAGGACGATAGCCAGCGCCGTTGCCGATATAGTGCTGCCAAATCTGGCGAACCTGAACAACCTCTTTGCGCGAAAAGGCGGGGTGGTCAATCTCGTCTGCACGGGCGAGACCAGTTGGCATGGCTTTGCGAGCGCCATCGTCACCAATCTAAGGTCGCGCGGCCTGCCGGTCGAGGTGGAGAGAATCGTTCCAATCGCAACGGCCGACTTCCCGACCAAAGCGAAGCGGCCCGGCAATTCGCGGCTCGACGTGTCGCGCCTGAATAGACAATTCGGAGTGGTCACGCCAACCTGGCAGAAGGCCTTATCGCTCGAACTTGACGATTTCGTTGCCTTGCAGCAACAAGCAGCGCGTGTTGAAGCGGCGGGTCCGCTGCAGCAGCGAGCCAATTCGTGATTCAACGGCCGATCGAGAGAAGCGGCGCGCGGCGGCTTGAAGGACGATGAGGCGTCACCTCAAAACCCCAATGGCACATCGCGGGCCTGCGCCACATGTTTGTAGCGAGGGCGACGCGGCCCCGGCGGCCAAGCGAGGCCGCTGTAGGGAACCCCGTCGCGCGAGAGCTGCGGATTGTAGTTCGGGTCCTCGTTGAGCCACTCCCCCCAGCGCGCCCGAAGCAAATTGAGCTCGCGCTCGAACCGCCCGCGCCGGTCGGCGCGATCGTCGGCGCCGCGGCTCGCGGATTCGGCGTGAACCAGCTTCGAGTGCGGCGTGAAAACGATGCGCTTGCCCGCCTGGCGCAGCCGCAAGCAATAGTCGACGTCGTTGAAGGCGACCGCAAAGCGCGCTTCGTCCATCCCGCCAACGTCAAGATAGTCGCTGCGTCTCGTCGCAAGGCAGGCTGCAGTCACCGCGCTGCATTCGTGCGCCACTAGGAGCTGGTCGAGAAATCCGGGATCATCAACGAATCTATCGGTAAAGGCGTGCGTCGCCGCGAAATTCATTCCCAAGACGACACCACCATGCTGAACGACGCCGCCGGGCCAGGTCAGGAGCGCACCGACCGCGCCGACGTCAGGCTCGGCCAGCCGCCTGAGCATCTCTTCGAGCCAATCATCGCAGCTCGCTTCGATGTCATTGTTGAGGAGACAGAGCACGTCGGTGTCGAGCGTCGCCGCGGCTTGATTGTTCAGTCTTGCGAAGTTGAAGGGACCTTCGACTCGCAAGGTCCGCACGCCGCGTCTCGCCAGGTCCGCAAGGTAGGCGAGGGTGTCCGGGGCGGCACTGTCATTATCGACGACAAGAATATCTGCACGGCAGCGCTTGACAGCGGGCGCGATGCTGTCGAGGCAGGTCCGCAGCAGCGGGAGACGATCGCGGGTCGGGACGACCACGGTCACGCGCTGTGGTGCAATCGCTCGAGCAATTCGAACTGCAGGAAAGAGGTTGCCTTGTTGCGGGATCACGTCCGCGCGGACGCCGCGCGCCTCGAGATGCATCTGGCTCGCCGTGGCAAGCTGATAATTGGCGTTCGTTCGATCCAGCTTGGGAAGCGTTGCCAGCGTGCCCGGCAGGTGAAGAATATTGTCTTCACGCGGACCAGTGTGATCGAGCAGGCAGTTGAAGAGGCGGTAAAGATTGTCGGGACGGGTCTCGAGGCTGGCGAGAAGGGCGCTGCGTCGCACTGCGAACAGATGTGCACAATAGCCTTGCTCAAGCATTCTCTCGTAGTCGAATGCGGGAAAGGCCAGCGGCCAGAGCCGGCCGTCGGCAATAAAATCGAGGTCGCCGTACAGCGCGATTGCACCAGGATATGCGTCAAATGCGGCTGCAATGCGGGCCAAGGCATTCGGCTCGAGCACCACGCCTGCCATTGTGATGACGACGTGATGTGAATCAGACGCGGCACCATCCAGGAACTCCAGGAGAGCGTCGCTGTCGACGGAGAGTGGCTCCCCCTCCATCGCGCCGGCGGTCCAGTTCTCGTGGGTCTGAGCCTCCAGCGCGGCCAGCGTTTGCGCGGCTCCGGCGGCGCCAGCGATGACGACCGCGAGCGAAAGGGTGCTGTTCCGCGGCACCGGCAGCGGAAAGCGATCGCGCCAATTTACGTAGTCGACAAGCGGAAGCGAGGCGGGAATCAGTTGATCATACAGCTTGCCGCGCAGGCATTCTGCATCGTAGCCGCCGAGGGCGTCGATCATTCCGGCGAGACCGTCGGGAAAGGCAACAAAAACGGCCGTGGCCGGAATTTGCTCTCCGTCCTCCCTGCGCAACGAAACGCTGTGAACGCGTCCGTCGGCAAGGCGTTGCGGAACGTGAAAATCGAAGGAGCGAACGTTCCGGTGTGCGGCAGCTTCGCCGATGTGCGTCCAGGCCGTGGCGTGAATCTGTGCGACAGCTTTTCCGTCAACAATTGCCTCCAGGAAGAGAGCGGTTTCGCTATCGATCCAGCCCTGGAAGCGCAGCCCGCCGAGCCAGCACAGCTCACATCTTTGGTGCAGATCGATGAGGCTTGCGCGATCACTCTCCAGGTCGACAGGTTGACCGACGGGAGTGCCAATATTGGCGAGGCGTGCCTCGAGGGTACGCGCGGCGCGAAGCAGATCTGGCTCGATCGTGACTGCAAACCCGCAAGTCGCCTGGAGCCCTTGTTCAGCGAGCTCAGGAACGAAGAGATCGGCATAGATTGTCGTGAACACCAGACCATCGAGCAAGATCTCAACGGTAAAGCGGCGCCCCGGCGCGTGGCGCGAGTACACAAAGCCGGACAACGTGCCGTCGCGCGCGAGCTCGAGGCGGCCGGCGAGCTTTGATCTGATCAAAGGTTCGGGCTGGGGCGGGGAGGGCCGCGACATGCTCAGGACCACATGATCCAGTCGACCACGCGATCGACAAGCCCTGCCGCGTCCACATTGGCAGGAATGGCAAGGTCCCCTTTGCGGGGCGTCAGCGAGCCGCCGGACCAGTCGCGATATGCGACGGGCCTTGTCGCCTGTTTAGCTGCCTCGATGAGAGGATGGCCGAAGACGGGCTGCTCGAAATTGGTCAGGAGCCAGCCCGGATTATGAGGCGCCAGGACCTCACCCAGTTCGTCCGCCGCAACCACGCCCGTGACGAAAAGACTGGGCTGCGACATCAGGCGATCATCGCCGCAAGTGGTTCCGGCGACGACTATCGGCAGCGATGGGTCGCACCGCCACAGACGATCTGCCAATGTTTGTATCATGCGCAGGGATGCGGGCGATGGCGTGGAGGGAACGATGACAAGAGACCTGTCAGAGGCGGAGATCGGAGGCAGTGCCAGGGAGCATGTGGGCCAATCATGCAGGACGATCTTGCGGCTGGGCCACCGTGCCTCGGCATAAGCCCTGGCCGCTTTGCTGGGGACGAGAAGTGGAATCGTGTCAGCGGGCGGGGAAGCGATCTCGTCTACGCTCTCCGATATCAGCCAGCGGTCAATCGGAAGATTGAGGTTCCGGATCAGCTCGATGAGCCGTGGCGGCGGATTCGGCTCGAGGATCTCGACACGGGTTGGGGATAACCGTGTCAGGATGTCGCCGGCCTCGGCGAGACCTGTCTCTGTGTCGAGGCGCAGACGAGTGGCCTGCGGCAAACCTCCGTCGGCAGCCCTGAGATGAAGCACGTCGTGCTCCCGCAAGAGCAGGATCGGGTGCTCGCCATGCAGTCGGAGGTAGCATATCCGCGCGTCGGTGACCGCAGGGTAGGTCCGATCACTCGCGAGCACCAGCACCGATGGGTCCGCCGGCCACGGCAGCGCGCATTCGAGTGCGGCGCGCGCCGCCCGCAGCGGATCGGCGATCTCAAAAGCGCGGCACTCCTCCCGGTAAGTCGGAAACCGCTGGTCTAGGATACGCAGATTACGAAGCACGAGGCCTCGCTTCTCCTCCTGAAAGGACTTCGAGCCGTGATGTCCGACATAGATCGACGGCGCGCAAACATTGCGGAATCCGTTGGCGCGCGCGCGAAGGCAGAGATCGACGTCCTCGAGATAGCCGCGCTCAAAATTATCCGAAAGCTCGCCCACACTGTCGAGGCAAGCACGGGTTATATAGAGGCAAAATCCGATGCCGCTTGCGACATCGATCGCGCGCCCCGCGTTGGCGACGCTGGCGATGCGATCGATCGCGACAATCTCCTCGTAACCGAGCATCGGATTACCGTCGTTCGGCGTCGGAAAGGAGAAGACGTCGGCGTTATTCGAGAGCGGCGTGACCGTTCCGATGTTCGGCGCCGAATGTGCGACAACAGCCAATCGATCGGCGAAGTCCGGCGGGACAAGGGTGTCTGAGTTGAGCAGCACGACGTCGCCCGTCGGGATCTCCTTCAGGCCACGATTGATCGCACCGACGAAGCCGAGATTGACTGCGTTCACGAGGAGACGGATCTTGCCGCCAGCGGCAAGCTCGCTCAGATAACGCCGCAGCTCCAATTCCGGGCTGGCATCATCGATGGCGAGAACCTGAAAGGCGTCCTTGCGGGACCCCCGCGGGCACCTTGCCTTGTCGAGGCTCTCGAAGCATTCGATCGTGGCCTGTGCATCCCCATAGACGGGGACGATAATGGTGGGCAGGTCAGCGTTTGATCTGACCTTGGTGAAAAGGGGCGGAGCGGGTCGAAGGCTCATCGTCGAGGCAAGGTTGGGCGCCACGCGTCGAACCTGGATGATGTCTCCGCCGCATGTCAGCGTCACGATCTGAGCTGCATTGGACGGCGGCCGTCGAACCAGGAAGGTCGTTGCCTGCACATCTGCGCTCGCCAGAGGGTGGAATGGATTGGGCTCGAGAACGCTCGTCAGCATGCCGTCTTCGGTTGCAAGGCTCACTTCGACTGGAAGCGCCTTGGTCCAGGCGACCCAGCCCGTCACGTGATTGTCAAATACCGAGGTGGCGGCCCAATGCTGGCCCCCGGCAAGCCGCAGCTCCGCGATTGCAACTCGAAGAATGGCTGGATTGCCTTCGCGAGGTATCAGTTGAGCGGCTGCGACCTGTCGCCGATTGTCGGCAGCCCACGCCAGCATCCGGCGATTGGCGCTGACATCGGAAGGATCGACCATAAGCGCTTGCGCAAGGTCGGCCAGTGCAGCTTCCTCAAGTCCAAGGTTCCAGGCGGCTTCGGCGCGGAGGACGAAGCAATGAGCGGCCGGCGGGGGCGCAGTTCGGACGCGTCGATCTGCGTATTTGAGCGCCTTAGCGAAGTCCCGGGCAGTCAACGCCTCGGCCGCGAGGCGTTCAAGCGCGATATGCGCACGAGGCCCGACAAGCGAGGGGACTTTATTGAACACGTCAAGAACCATGCGGTGGTCTGACCTTGTCGATCGCGTTAGCGTCAGAATTCTCTCGGCTCGACCGGCTGCGGAAAACGCGGACTCGGCCAGAGCCGACAGGCTTTCGTGCCGGCTTTGCCGGTATCATGACGTTATCTGCGGCCGCTATCCGGTTGACACCGATGCGAATGCCGACCAGAGGCTCGCGGTTGGTCGGGCCGGACAGTACGACGCGTTTGCCGACGGCGCGCAAGGTCGGCGCGTTCAAGAACGTCGCCTCCGCGACGAACCCGAATCCTTCGTCGCTAATTTCCAGCACGACACCCGTGATCGCCAAGGCTCGTCCGCGGGTGCCCGCATAGGTCCCGAGCGAGACCATTTTGCCGCTGCCCCCCTGGCCGTTGGCGAATTCGACTGCATAGCGAATATCGAGACCCACAGGCTTCTCCGGCCAGTCAAGGGCAATCCCTTCGATGCGCGATGGGGCTGTTGGACCCGCAATCCATGTGTTGGATGCGACGACAACATCGCCGCGACCTGCAACGTGGCCGAGGACCTTGAGGCCCTCCACTGCAACATTTGCGTGCAAAGCCGCTCGCTCACCTGGCGCCGCGAGCGGCCTGCGGCCGGACTGAATCGGTTCGATACGAACCATGGCCCCGCGCGATCCGCCGGGTCGCATCGGTTCAACCTTAATCTGCAATGTGCCGGGCGCGTTGACCCGAACCATCAGACCGGAATTGGGCTCCCAAAGCGTCGGCTCGGTCGCATCGGGATGCATGATGAGCTCCATGCGTCCCTCATGCCCCTCCGTCGGTACAACCGTGACGTGGGGCGGAGAGGCAACATCGTCCGCGCTCTTGTAGCTCACGAAGAACAGTCCCCGATCAAGACTTACGACTTTCTGCTGTTCGCCCATCATTGCGCCCGACTCGCATCCGATAAACTAGGACCTTCTTTTGCTTGCCTGACAGCCGCCGGTGACTGCTCGAGAGGTGGAGGGCTACTCCACGAAGGGTTCGCTTTTTAGCGAACGCTTCTCAAGGGAGCCGTGGACGCCAATCGATGGGAAGAGATCGTCGCAAGTATTCAGTTTGTGTGCTGAGCAGCTCCGCCAATTGACGAAGCCCGTCATTCTCGTTTCTCAATAGCTCGATGACATCAGCGATGTCATTGATACCGACCAAGTCGCGACACCAGTCTTGCCACTCAGAGTCAAGGCGCGGTTGTTTGATCTTCATCAGAAGGCTCACTGCGTCTGAACTTCGATTGAAGCAACCTATCAGGACTCGAATGGCGAGAGCAAACCGAACGTGGGTTTCGTTAGTCATAATTGTTTCACTTTGGGATAGGAAACTGTCAGACGCATCGAAAGCTTTGACCGGAGAAGTAGTTCAACAGTTTAGCCATCGGGAACTTGCGGAGAACTGACACCATGGGGTCATGACGGATCGATTGACTCTGAATCGAATCTAATTCGCGCCCTTGCTCACGAAACGAGCAAAGACGAAAACCCCACCGTCTAAGTTCGTTTGAACTGGAAGGTGCGTGCTTCGCGGCCGACAACCATTGCTACAGGTATCTCCATGCTGGCACTCATTCACCATGCGACCACCCGGAGCTTCGTCGATGAAGATTCTATTCGTTCACAACAATTTCCCGGCTCAGTATCGCAACATAGCGGCTGCCTTGGCCAGGGAGCCTAGCTTCGAGGTCGTCGCCGTCGGTGCATCGACTGCAAGATCGATGCTATCCGTGAGATTGACTAGATACGCTCTTCCGGACGCGGACGTTTCAGGAACGCATCCGTTTGCACGACGCTTCGACGTCGAGTGCCGGCGCGCAGAGCAGGTGCTGTACACTCTTTCGAGCCTGGTGACGTCGGGGTTCGCGCCGGATATGATCCTCGCCCATCCCGGATGGGGCGAGACTCTGCCGTTGCGCACGATGTTTCCGAAGGCGCGATTGGTCGTCTATTGTGAATTTTTTTACGGGGCCGAGGGGCGCGACGTCGGATTTGATCCGGAATTTCCAATGCCCGGACTCGATGGTCACATGGGGCTCCAGTTGAAGAATGCGACGACCCTGCTCGCGCTCGAGGATTGCGAAGTGGGCATCTCGCCAACAAAGTGGCAGCAATCGACGTTTCCCACACGTTATCAGGACAAGATTAACGTGATTCATGAGGGCGTCGACACGGCGCGCATGCGGCCGAATTCACAGGCGCGCCTAGCGCTACCGAACGGACAGCACCTGCGCCCCTCCGACGAGGTCGTGACGTTTGTCGCGCGCAATCTGGAGCCGCTGAGGGGCTACCATATCTTTATGCGCGCGCTGCCCGAGACCTTGAAACGCCGGCCGAACGCGCAGATCATCATCATCGGCAGGGATGGCGTGTCCTACGGACTGCCGCCCCCGGCGGGCGAAACCTGGAAATCGAGGTTCCTTGACGAGGTGCGCGATCGCCTCGATTTGTCCCGTGTTCATTTCATGGGCGGCGTCTCGTATGAAATCCTTATTGCAGCCCTTCAGGTGTCATCGGCGCATGTCTATTTTACCTATCCCTTCGTGCTGTCCTGGTCGATGTTGGAGGCAATGAGTGCGGGGTGCCTCGTCATCGGTTCTGACACGGCACCGGTACGCGAAGTCATCACTTCCGGCGAAAACGGCTTACTCGTCCCATTCTTCGCGGTTGACGAGCTTGCCGGACGGATCGTTGAAGCGCTGGAGCAGCCAGCAAAATTCTCCCCCCTCCGCGATAGGGCCCGCCGCCACGTTATTTATCATTATGACGCCGAGCAGGTCTGCGTGCCGCGAATGCGCCGCCTTCTTGATTTAAGGGCAGATTCCGCGTCATCCCCGCGCGTTTTCTCGCCTACGCCGCCCGGTTTTCGGCGCGTCATAGGGACAGCGCTTTGAGGTCCACGAAGGCGCCCGCGGTGTGGACAGCGTCTGCCATACTTCCAGCTTGGAGTCGCGCTCGCGCTGCTTCAGTCGCCGAGACACGCTACGCCAGCATAAGCGTGACCTTGCCCCCATATGTGGAACGGGCCGCGTGGCAAGAGCTTTTTGAGTCGATTTCACACATTGGGACGGTGCGGTCATATGTCCGGCCTTTGCGCGCGGCACCTGGCCGCTGGCCTCGATGAGATCCGCGGAAGGAGGAGCTAAATCAAGTTTACGCGCTTGAGCGCATTGGGGGCAGTAGCTTCGCTCGTTTCGGGATGTCGTCCCATGGGTTCATCGGCTTGTTGTTGCACCTTGCCCTCTGCCGGCCTGCGCCGGTCAGATCGCTTTGGCGGTAACTGCGTCCATCAGACGGCGGCCGCGGTACGACGCGCAAAATCCCCGGCGCGTCTTCATCTCCGGCCAGAAGCGCGGCGTCTTCGGCCTCATCAAGCGCGAGCTGCGCCGCCGCTCCGCCATCGAGCCCATCATCGGACACATGAAGGCAGAGGGCCACCTTGGCCGCTGCCTTCTCAAAGGCCGCGCCCGGCGATGCCGCCAATGTCGTCCTCTCAGCAGTAGGCCACAACTTCCGCCGCATCCTCGCCTGGCTCAGAGAACTCTTGTGCCTGTTTTTGGGGCTGCTATGGCGATCGTTCGCCTGCCCAGCCCAGCTCAATACGGCTTCTTAACGACGACGAACTAAAACGGTTTCTCAAACGGTGTTTTTCTCTGCGGAGCCGCAAACAGCTCTCGATAATGTGACCACACCAAAGGCGGTCCCGGATTGGCTGGGCCGCTGACGACCTTCCTCCAGCATTCTCTGAAACGTCGCGCCGCCGTTCACAAAGCTGAGTGCTCCACTTGTTGAGCGATGCTAGCTAAAAAGCCGCCTAGCTTTGCTCAATTTGACTGGCGATCGGCCGTCTGGCGCAGCCGGAATCCTAGATCGACTGCGGTTGGACGATCCCTCAATAGATTTGCGCGCGCGAACTTAGTGCTCCGCTTCAACAAATCTCATGTGACGCGCGGGCGACATATTTCGGCGGCTGCAGCCTCATGGCCGGTTGGTGAGACGATAGTCTGTTTCGAACGGGTTTGTTTTGTTTCAAACAGGGCAGACAGACTGAGGTCTGTGCCACGCCCAGGCCTGTTATCTATTTCCAAACGCGCTGATTTTCGCGCGCAAACGCCCGCTGGCCTTGTCCGGTTTCTGACAGTAGTACAGCGCGTTCAAAACACCGGCTGTCGTCTGCCCCGTGCGAACTGTTTTCAAGGGTAATCCGCCGCTTAACGAGGCGGACGCCGTTGGCACGGCGGTTGCTATTAGGATGCAGCAACACGGCTGACGGCCCGCAGACCCGCGATGCTCTCACTCTCTCTGAGTTGCAGAACTTTGCCGCTGACCAGCGTGTCAGCTCATCCACGGAGCTTGGTAGGAGGTATCATGGCTATCAACCGGACAGGACTATTCGCAGGCAGGAACCGGCGCGCAATCGCTCGTTGGCGGGGCAGGTAATGACTTCCTTATAGATGTGACCTCGGGACGCGGCACGCAGGTCCGGGGCCTGCATTGCGCAAGCGCTTGGCATGAATGTTGGCAGACAAGACCGGCTCCTGACGTCGCGATCGGCAAGTGAGATGGCGCAGCTTATCAACCAATATGATGAAGCGCGCACCGCTGTCACGATGGTCGGTAATCTCGTCAACGAACCAGCGGAAGAAGGGCGTTCCGGACACGGCGTCCGCTCGCCGCTTGAAGGCAGGGTGGAGTTTTCCGACGTCACTTTCAAATATAAGGGCGCGGTCTCCCCAGCGCTGAACAACATCTCCTTCGAGGTGCCCAGGGGAACGACGCTTGGCGTGATGGGCAAGAGCGGCTCGGGCAAGACTACGATCACGCGACTATTGCCCTGGCTGCATTCCGAATATGACGGATTAATCAAGATCGATGGTATCGATGTTCGCGAGTACGACATCGATCATCTCCGGCGCAACGTCGGTGTCGTGCTCCAGGAGAATTTCCTGTTCAGCGGCACGATCCGCGAGAACATCGCCGCGGCCAAGCCGGATGCGACGTTTGACGATACTGTAAGGTCCGCAAGACTGGCCGGTGCGGAAGAGTTCATTGACAAATTGCCGCGCGGCTACGAAACCTACGTTTACGAAGGTTCGCCGAACCTCTCGGGAGGCCAGCGGCAGCGGCTCGCGATAGCGCGCGCCCTGATTGTTGATCCGCCGATTCTGATTCTCGACGAGGCGACGAGCGCACTCGACGCCGACAGCGAGGCGATCGTGAACGCCAACATCTCGCGGATTGCCCATGGCCGCACTCTGATCATCATCTCGCACCGGCTGTCGTCGCTAACGAGGGCGGGCGCCATTCTCGTACTCGATCGGGGCGCGGTCAACGACATCGGGCGGCACGAGGAGTTATTGGAGCGCAACGATATCTACAGTTCGCTGTGGTATCAACAGAACACGCATTTGGAGCCTGGGCGCGCAGCGAAAAGCCGAACCTCCGGAGTCCGACCCTTGTCTCCTAATCAAGCGCCGCTTGCGACCATTCGCCAATTCCAGTCCGAAACTGACGCTATCCGGGAGGAGGCCGAGCCTCTGATCGCGCGGGCCACACTGTTTGTACTTTCTGCGTTTCTGGTTGCGATCGTCGTCATCCTCTCCCGGACGCGGGTCGATCGCGTCATTACCAGCGTGAGCGGCAAGATCGTGCCGGTCGGTCAGATCAGGGTTCTCCAGGCGCTGGATCCGTCGATCATCAACACGATCGATGTGCGCGAGGGCGAGCAGGTGCAGCCGGGCCAGCTGCTAGCTACCCTCGACGCCACCTTCGCATTGGCCGATCTGACGCAGGTGAATTGCAGATCGCAAGTCTCGAGATACAAGTGGCGCGGGGCGAAGCCGAACTTAATGGGCAGCTTCCCGTCTTTGCCAGCAAGTCGGATGCGGATTACCAGAAGTACGCTGCCCTGCAGAAGGCGCTCTACGACCAACGGATGGCACAATATACTGCCCAGCTCAACAGTTTCGACTCCAAGAAGAAGCAGACGCGGGCGACGATCGAAAAGCTTCGAGGCGACGATGCCAGGTATCGGCAGCGGGACGAGATTTTGCACAATGATCGAGACCATCCGCACGACGCTCGCCGAGCATGGCACGGGGTCTCAGCTCAACATGTTTATCTCACAAGACGCACGGCTAGAATTGCTGCGAACACTCGAGAACACGCATAACAGCCTGATCGAAGCGCAAAATACGTTGGGAGCGCTGATCGCCGATCCGGACGCTTTTAAGCAACAATGGTTTGCCGCTCTGAGCCAGGATCTGGTTGCAACGCGGAACAAGCTCGACGACGCGCGATCCGCCTACGAGAGGGCGCTCAAGCACCAGGATCTCATCCGCCTGACGGCGGCTGAATCCGCGGTCGTGTTGAGCATGGCAAAGCTTTCGGTCGGTTCGGTCCTCAAGCCGAGCGATCCCTTCATCACGCTGATGCCGGTCGACACCAAACTGGAGGCGGAGATCAAGATCGTTTCGCGCGATATCGGTTTCATCCGGCCCGGAGACCTCTGCACGATGAAGATAGAGGCCTTCAATGCCGCGGAGCACGGCACGGCTGAGGGCAAAGTTCGCTGGATCAGCGAGGGCGCGTTCACGACTGACGAAGATGGAAAGCCCCTCGACTACGCTTACTATAAGGCGCGTTGCTCAGTGGACTCGACCAATTTCAAGGATGTGCCGAACATTTTTCGCCTGATTCCCGGCATGACACTTGCCGGAGACGTCAACGTCGGCAGCCGATCGGTCGGAATGTTTCTGCTTGGCGGGATGTTCAAAGGTATTCGGGAGGCCATGCGTGAGCCATGAGGCTGTCCGCCCGATCGCTCTTGCAGCGGCTTCGATCTGCTTTTGCGTCCACCCGCGCAAGCCCGCTTGAGCGTGGGATGGCTGCATACGAGCGCGGTCGGTATCTTGAGGCGCTCAAGCTCTGCAAGGTGGCATCGCAGGCCGGCGACCCCGAAGCCAGCTTTCAGATCGGGATGCTTTATGCAAAGGGCCAAGGGGTTGCCGGAAGTATTCCTGACGCCGTGGTGTGGTACGAACATGCGGCGCAGCTCGGGCACACCGAGGCGCAATTTCAAGTCGGGCTGATCTTTCTGTACGGAGCCAACGCCATGCCCGGTCCGAACAGGCCGGAGACGTGGCGTCAGTCGTCGACCGTTCGGCTGGGCGACAAGGCATCGAACGTTCACGACCTGGTGTTCCCACATGGGACGAGCGTCGCGAGGGATGTCGATGCAGCTTTTCGCTGGATCTCGGCTGCGGCAGAAGCCGGTAAGGCCGAGGCGCAGACCATCCTTGGCAATATGTACAGCGAAGGGCAGGGCTGCGCTAGGGACTACGCTGCAGCGCTCAGGTGGTACCAAGCCGCGGCCGACCAGAAGTTTGCTCCGGGCGAGTTCGCACTCGGCGATGTCTATTACCAAGGGCGTGGCGCGCCCGTCGATTTCGATCGGGCCGCTGTCTGGTATCGCAAGGCCGCCGATCAGGAACACTTGAGGGCGAAGGTCGCGCTCGCGTTTATGAAGCTGAAGGGCACCAGCACGGGCGAGGATCATGCCGAAGCTGCACGGCTCTTCCAAAGCGCTGCGGCGCACGACGATCCGATCGCGCTTTACAATATCGGTCTGTTGCGCTGGAACGGCGACGGCATCGCCAAAGATCTCGATCGGGCCGAGACTGCGCTGCGCAAGGCGGCGCGCAAGGACTACCTGCCGGCGATCCAGGCGCTGGCGGAGTTTTACTCCCACGGTGCAGGTGCCGAGCCCGATCTGCGGGAAGCGGCCATTTGGTACGAGAAGGCGGCCGAGTGCGGCGACGTGCAGGCGCAGTTCTTCACCGGCCGTTTCTACGCCACGGGCACAGGGGTTGCGCCCAACATCCGCCACGCCGCAAAATGGTTCCAGCGTGCGGCCGAAAAAGGCCATGCCACGGCCGCATTCAATATTGCCATCTTCTATCTCAACGGCTCGGGGGTCGAGCGCAATGTGCAGGCGGCGATCAAATGGTTTGAGCGTGCGTCCGAAGGCGGCATCAGCGCCGCGCAGGTGCAACTCGGCCGGCTCTATTCCGTGGGGAACGGCGTGCAGCGCGATCAGAAGCTCGCAGCAGAATGGTTGAGCAAGGCCGCCATCAGCGGCGATCCTGACGCCAAGACCGCCTATGCTCTTTTCTTGCTTAACCAGGATAGTTCTGTGGAGCGCCTCGCAAGCGTGGGCTCCCTGTTAACAGAAGCGGCCGAAGGTGGCCATGCACCGGCCGCGTTTCACCTCGGTGCACTGCAAATGGGTAAGTTCGGCGGGATTGCCGATGTTCGAAGCGCTATCCCATGGTTCACGCGCGCGGCCAACGCCGGCCATGTCGAAGCCCAGTACACGCTAGCGCTTCTCTATTCCGATCCGAAACACGCCGTGAGAGATGCGAAGACCTCGGCGTCCTGGATGGCAAAAGCGGCGCGCGCGGGCAATCCGGCCGCGCAGTTTCAGCTTGCCGTGATGTACTGCACCGGCACGGGAGTCCCTCAAGATCTGGCCAAGGGCGTAAGCTGGTACGAGGCCGCGGCGGAGCAGGGACACAGCGTCGCACAGTACAACCTGGCCGTGATGCTCGGGAAAGGGCAGGCTTGTGAAGCCGATTCGAAGAAGGCGCTGGAATGGCTACAAAGAGCGGCCGGGCAAGGGATGCCGGAAGCACAGGTCGCACTGGGCGACGCGCTTATATCCGGCAACGGCATCGCGCAAGACAGAGACGGTGCCGTGCAATGGTATCAGCAAGCAGCGCGGCAAAGCAATGAGACTGCGGCTCGGCGTTTGCAATCGATCGGTGCGACACCTATCGACACCTGATAGTTGTCTTGCGAGCATCTGGATGCGGAGAACCGCGATGCGCTTTTTGGAGCAGAAAGATGCAAAAAAAGCAAGCAACACCTATAGTTCGCACAAACGACGTCGGCCTTTATATTGAAGACAGCAGATTGCACTACCTTAGAGTTGCGAAACAAAGCAAACAATGCGCGAATGACTGTGTGAACATGGCAGATTTTCTTCGAAGCTCGCGCGCGATGCCGGCCAAAAACAGCCTCGCCGAGGCGCCATGGCAAAATTTCAACTTAGCGGACATTCGAGCGTCACGAAGATGAATGGCTTAGGCGGCAAAGAACCTGCGGCCGAGCAGCTAAACGCTGCGCCTGAGCAAGAAGCGGCCAAGTCGGCTATCGACGTTGCGGTTGCCGCGCGTAGGCTCAAGCGGCTTGGGCTATTTGACGAAGTTTTCTATGCCAGGAGCTACCCGGACATAGTCGCCGTCGGCGTCGATCCGTTCGAGCATTTTTTCCATTACGGCTACAAAGAAGGTCGCAAGCCCAATCCCGTCTTCGACCCGATTTGGTATCTCACGACCTATCCAGATGTACAGGAGGCGGACGTGCATCCGCTCTTGCATTATGCCTCGGCCGGCGAGCCCGAGGGGCGAAGGCCGAGCCCCTACTTTCAGCCGACCTGGTACAGAGAGAAGTACAGCATTCCGGAAAGCGAGAGCCCGCTCGCCCATTATTTGAAGAACCGTATGGGTTCGTTCAGCCCGATCCCGGAATTCGATGCACAATATTACCTGCAGACCTACCAGGACGTTGCGGCCGCCGGCGTCGATCCGTTCGAGCACTTCATCTTCCACGGCTACAAGGAAGGCCGCAACCCGTCGGCCGAGTTCGACACCAAGTTCTACATCCAGCGCTACTTCAAGGGTAAGGCCGACCAGAACCCGCTTCTGCACTATCTGGAGCATCGGCACGACGACGGCATCTATCCGTCACCGCCCGAGAACGAAGCCACCATTCCGGCCGAGATCAAGCGCTTCACCAAACCGAGTCCGCTGTTCGAGGAACTGAGGCCGCTGCCGGCGAGCGCCAAGCCGCGCGCAAAAGTACTGGCCTATCACCTGACCCAGTTTCACGCCTTCCCCGAAAACGACAAATGGTGGGGTACGGGCTTCACCGAATGGACCAACATCGCCCGCGGCGTGCCGCGCTTCAGGGATCACTATCAGCCGCGGATTCCGCGCGACCTCGGCTTCTATTCGCTCGCCGACGTCGAGACCATGCGCAAGCAGGTCCGGCTGGCGCAGGCGACCGGCATCTACGGCTTCGTCTATTACTACTACTGGTTCAACGGCAAGCGGCTGATGGAAAAGCCGATCGAGCACTTCCTGAAAGCGCGCGACATCAACATGCCGTTCTGCCTGATGTGGGCAAACGAGAACTGGACGCGGCGCTGGGACGGCATGGAAGGCGAGGTGTTGATCTCGCAAGACTATCTCTCAGACGATGACGAGCGGCTGTTGTCGGACTTCAACCGGCACTTCAAGGACAAGCGCTACGTCCGCATTCAGGGCCGGCCGCTCCTGATGATCTACCGGCCGCGGCTGATTCCGGACACAGCCAACGTGATCGCGCGCTGGCGTTCGATCTTTGCGAAAAAGTTCGACGAGGATCCGATCATCATCATGAGCCAGAGCTTTGATGATTACGATCCGATCCCGAACGGTATGGACGGTGCGATCGAGTTTCCGCCGCACAAGCTCACCAAGTATGTGCCGCTGGTCAATGCCGAGCACAAGGTGCTGGACGACACCTATGCGGGCCAGATCTACAGCTATGACGACGTCGCCAAATACTCGATTGAGGAGCCGCGCCCCAATTTCCCACTGATCAAGACCGTGGTGCCGAGCTGGGACAATGACGCGCGCCGGCAGGGTTCGGGCCTGGTCATCCAGGGATCGACGCCACAGAAATATGAGGCGTGGCTGGCGACGCTGGTCGGGCAGGCGCAGAAGCACACGTTCTTCGGCGAGCCGTTCGTCTGCGTCAACGCCTGGAATGAATGGTGCGAGGGCGCCTATCTTGAACCTGACCTGCATTTCGGCTCGGCCTACCTAAACGCCACCGCGCGCGCGGCGACCGGCCTGACGCGCGATTTATCGCTGCCGAAGATCCTGCTGGTCGGCCATGATGCGTTCCCGAGCGGCGCGCAGCATCTGTTGCTCAACATCGGCCGGACGCTGCGCAGTGCCTTCAACATCGAGGTCGAGTATCTCTTGCTCGAGGGCGGCGCGATGGAGGCCGAATATGCGGCCGTGGCCCCACTCACATTGCTGAAGCGGATGTCCGAACTCCCGGCCGCTTTGCGACACTTGCGGGAGAAGGGATTTGCGGCCGCGATCGCCAATAGTACGGCGAGCGGGCGCGCGACCAAATTCCTGGCCGAGATGGGTTTCCGCACCATCTCGCTGGTGCACGAGTTGCCGCGGATCTTGCGCGAAAAGCAGCTGGAGGATATCGCACGGATGGCGATCGGTAGTGCCGATCACGTCGTTTTCGCTTCCGATTTCGTCCGCGATCGCCTGGTGGAGGCGCTCGATCTCAATGCCGATGACGGGCGTTTCCTGATCCGCGCGCAGGGCAGCTACAAGCAGATCGAGCCTGCGCCGACGGAGGCTGCGCTGATCCGCAAGGAATTCGGCATTGCCCCCATTGAGAAGATGGTGCTCGGCGTCGGCTATGCCGATCTGCGCAAGGGGTTCGACCTGTTCCTGCAGGTCTGGAATCTGGGTCGGCAGCGCTATCCGAACGTCCATTTCTGTTGGGCCGGCGGCATCGATCCGAACCTGCAGGAATGGCTGGGGCTCGAAATCAAGCGAGCTGAAGCCACCGGGCGTTTCCATCTCGCCGGCTTCCGCTCCGACATGCAGGCGCTCTATTCGGCTTCCGACGTCTATGCCCTGACCTCGCGCGAGGATCCGTTCCCGACGGTGGCGCTGGAGGCGCTCAGCGTCGGCGTGCCCGTGGTGGCTTTCCAGGACTCCGGCGGCATTCCCGGCTTCCTCCTGAAGGAGAATGTCGGCCGCGTGGTGCCCTATTGCGACGTGCCGGCTATGGCGCAGGCGGTCGAGAATTTTCTGCGCTGGGCGCCGTCGGAAGCCGAGCGCGCGCGCATGACCGAGATCATCCAGACCAATTTCTCGTTCCCGGACTATGTCCGCGATCTGCTGCGACTTGCCGTTCCCGCTCTGCCGACCATCTCGGTCGTGGTTCCCAACTACAATTACGCGCACTGCCTCGCCGAACGGCTTTACACCATCTTCGACCAGAACCATCCGGTCGAGGAGGTCATCGTGCTCGACGACTGCTCCTGGGACGACAGCATCGCCGTCATCATGAAACTCGCCGACGAGCGCCAGCGCGATCTCACGCTCGTCATCAACGAGCAGAATTCCGGCTCGGTGTTCGCGCAATGGGCCAAGGCCGCGGAGATGGCGACGGGCGAGTTCCTCTGGATCGCCGAGGCCGACGATCTTTCCGAACCCACTTTCCTGTCGAGCCTGCTCGCGCTGATGAGGGGCGATCCCGATATCGCGTTCGGCTTCACGGATTCGAGATCGATCGACGCCGATGGTTCCCATCTCTATGCGAGCTACAAGCCCTACTACGCAACGATCGAGCCCGGCGCACTGTCACGCACCGAGGTGTTCGACGGCCGCGATTTCGTGACCCGGTATCTCGGCGTCAAGAACACCATTTTGAACGTCAGCTCGGTGTTGTGGCGGCGTGAAGCGCTGTTGCATGCGCTCGAAGCCTGCCGCGACGATTTGGGCGAGCTACGCATGGCCGGCGACTGGCGCATTTACCTCGAGGCACTGGCCGCGCCCGGCGCCAGGATTGCCTACGTCGCCGATCCCCTCAACGTGCACCGCCGCCACGCCGCGAGCGTCACGCATTCGCTGAAGGCAAAGAAGCATCTCGAAGAGATCGACAGCATGCACCGCGTCGCCCGCGAGAGGTTCGGCCTGTCCAAGCGCGAGACCGCCTCGCAGGCCGCCTATCTCGAGGAAGTAACGGCGCAACTCCTGGGGACAGCCGCGGAAGCCGAAAAGCCGAAGCGGCCAGCAAAAGCCACGCCGCGCGCGACCGCCAAGGCGTGATGGCGGGACTGTAACTGGAAGAATGTTGGGGTGAGTTGATGTACGTTCCGCCTTACGAGTCTTTGCTGCGCGCATTGAACGCAGACAAGTCGAGCGTTGAAAGGAGTGGCAAAGTCACTATTCCGACTCGGCTCTTGCAGCTCGTGCTTCAGATAGCTGTTGCAAATAGTGACTTTGACGACGATGCTTACCTACGCACCAATTTAGACGTAAAGGGAGCCGTGGATCGTGGCGAACTGAGACCGGCCATTTGCACTATATTGGATTTGGGTATTTTGAAGGGCGAAGAGGAGGGAACCTTTGATACGGATTGGTATTTGGAGGCCAACCTGGCGTGGCCCAGGCGGTCCTCAAAGGGTTGACTCGCTCTGCCGAAGACCATTTCTATGTCGGCGGTGGCGGCGAAGGGAGAAGTCCAAATGCTGCCGAGAAATACAGCGCAGATGAATGGAAGCGCGTACTAAAGTAGCGGCCCAGCGGGGCCGACACGCGATTTCGAGACCTGACAATTTGTGGGAGGGAAGCTGTGCATGAGGATCTAGTTCGCTTCTTGACTAGGCGGTCCGACCTCTTACCAGTTCGAGGGGCGATATGAAGGACACGCTTGCGCTTGTCGCGATAATGAAGAACGAGGGCACGTACCTTCTTGAGTGGATTGCGCACTATCGACTCATCGGGGTGCGAAATATCATAATATATGACAATGACACCGCCGATCCCGGGCGAGAAATGCTGGAGAAGCTTGCGGCTTCCGGTCTGATAACGCTCCATAAATGGACTGTTGAGGTCGGTATATCGCCACAACTATCCGCCTACGCCGACGCTCTGTTGCGCTATCGCGACGCTTTCGAATTCTTGGCGTTTTTCGACGCCGACGAATTCCTAGTTCAGAAGACTTCAACGTCAATCACACGGTGGTTACCGACCCTTCCAGCTGATGTCGGAGCAATTGCTATCAATCAGCGAGTATTCGGCTCGTCCGGTCACAGGAAGAGGGGGGCTGGCCTCGTTGTAGCGCGTTTTCAGTTGGCTGCTGAACCGGACTACGATGAGAACCGTTGGGTCAAGTCAATCTATCGTAGTTCCTCGGTTGAGGTGATCGGCGACTGCCACCGAGGGAAACTCAAATCTGGGAAATACATTTTGCCCAATCGCCAAGTTGCGTTTAGCGATGACAACGCAACTGGAAAAGCCGAGCAAATCGATTACTCGCTTTTTCAGCTAAATCACTACATTATCAAATCCGAGGAAGAATTTCTGATCAAACGCCAGCGTGGAGGTGGAATGGGGCACACGCAGGCGGCTCGATTGAAGCGTTACGAGGATTTGAACTTCTTTCGAGGAAGGGACATGAAGATCAACGCCTCGCGCGACGATCAGCTGGGGAAGTCCGTCGCGGAAATTCAAGCAGAAATCGGGTACCTAGAGCAAGCGATCTCGGCTGTGGTCTAGGAAATCAGATCTCAGGCATTCGAGCGGCCGACTTGGCGGTCAGGAGTGCAGGTGATGAAGAGACTGTTCGCTATATCCCTGCTTGTGTATGCACAGTCCGTGCTCGCCGCGGAGAATGGGGAGTTTCCGCACATTTCCGTAGTGGGTGGACCCGAAGTCGTTTTCGATTATTCGAAACAGAGCTGTGAAAAGATTGATATCCCCGATCAGCCATTGCGGGCATTCCGAAAGCTCGACGGGACGATTGTTGCAATAGGTTCCCACTACGTAAATCGCGCCCTCTTGGGCCCATCCTTTGACGCGCTGAGACCCAGTTGTCATACGATTTATCAAGGGGCGGACAGCCGCGACCCTCATTCATTCGACAATAAGACTTGGCTCGCAGCACTATGGACCGACAACGGGCGTGATATCGTTGTTCTTGGCCATAACGAGTACCATGCCGACGCTTTTGAACAAAGATGCGCGTTCCGCAAAATGGAGCGGTGCTGGTACAACAGCATAACGATGCTGAAGTCTAACGACGAGGGATATTCGTTTCACGTTCAGCAAACGGATCCCATTCTCGCGTCACCAAACACAGCTGAGGTCGATCAAGGCGCACGCCGAGGATATTTTGACCCGTCAAACATTATCTCACTTGGCGAGTACAAGTATTTGCTGGTAGCTCAAAGAGGATTTGGAAATGGATATGAAGGGCGTTGCCTTCTTAGGAATCTCGACCCGAGTAACCCGAGCGGCTGGGAAATGTACACCGGCTCGGGGTACGTAAAATCGAGCGGAAGCCCCTACAACAGTTCGCAACAGCATCCGCTTTGCAGTCCAGTAGTCGGACTGAAAGGAACTCTGGGTTCGGTGACTCGCATACGCGGCACTCCGTTTTTCGCTGCATTCCTAGTTACCAATCGAAGCACGGGAGACTTCATCTCTGCATTCTTCTCCACGGATTTGATCAATTGGCGAGAAGGGGGAGATTTACTGAGGATATCATCATTTTGGTCTAAGGACTGTCAAGGAGAAGCGAGATTTAGCTATCCCTCAGTCGTTGATGATAATAGCAATGGCCGCAACTTCGACGATATCGGCGGCTCGGGATGGCTGTTTCTGGTTAGGGGACGTTGCCAACTCGATATGACGAGAGATTTGGTCCGCTTTCGCTTGGTGATCAAATAACCGGAGCTGGTCGATCTTCTTGGACGAACGCAATTCGACGTCTTGGTCCCTCTAGATATCCAGTGACCTTGCCCCCAAGTTTTATCCAATCCTGAGTTCGCTCCGGCTATTGGATTTGCCCGGTTGGGCGGTGGTAGCGACGGGAGCTGGCGCGGAGCCCTCGGCATAGCGCAGCGCCAGATCCCGGCGCGGATGGCAGGTGAAGGCGAACTCGGACGGCGTCTTCCATCCGAGCCGCGAGTGTGGGCGTGCATCGTTGTAATCGGCGCGCCAGCATCCGAGCGCGACGCGGGCCTGGGCCAGCGAGGTAAACAGCGTCTCGTTCAACAATTCATCCCGCAGCCGGCCGTTGAAGCTCTCGATGAAGGCATTCTGCATGGGCTTGCCCGGCGCAATGTAGTGCCAGGCGACCCGGCTCTGATCAGTCCATGTCAGGATGGCGTTGCTGGTGAGTTCGGTGCCGTTGTCGCTGACCACCGTCTTGGGCTTGCCGCGCTCGATCACCAGCCGGTCCAGCTCCCGCGCCACACGGGTGCCGGAGAGCGAGGTATCGGCCACCAGTGCCAGGCACTCGCGCGTGCAATCATCGACAACGGTGAGGATACGGAAGCGGCGGCCGTCGGTGAGCTGATCCGACACGAAGTCGAGCGACCAGCGGTCGTTCGGCGCCCTCGCCACCGTCATCGGCGCCCGGGTCCCGATCGCCCGCTTGCGGCCGCCACGGCGGCGCACCGCGAGCCTCTCTTCCCGGTACAGCCGGAACAGCGTAAGCGGCAAGCTGAGGCCGTCAGGCGGCGTGGTTCCATGGCATAAGCGCGTCGATTTCGCTGCTCGGCCAGCCGTTGGCGATACGCTGAAGCGTGAGGGTGAGCCAGGCGAACGGATCGACGTTGTTCATCTTCGCTGTCTGCAGCAGCGTTGCGATGGTCGCCCAGGTTCGCCCGCCGCCGTCGCTGCCAGCGAAGAGGCTATTCTTTCTCGTAATTGTTTGTGGCCTGATGGCGCGTTCGACGATGTTGGAGTCGAGCTCGATGCGACCATCGGTCAGGAAGCGCTCGAAGATGGCACGGCGCGAGACGGCATAGCGGATCGCCTCGGCCAGTTTTGATTTGCCGGAGATCCGCCGCAAGCTCTGCTGCCAGAGGTCGAAGAGATCTGCGACGACCGCTGCGGAGGCTTGCTGGCGCGCGGCAACGCGTGCGTCGGGGCTTTGACCGCGCACGGTCTTCTCGACCTGCCAGAGCTTTGCCATCCGCTCGACCGTCGTCGTTGCCACTCTCGAGCTTCCTGCAACATGCAGCTCGTAGAACTTGCGTCTGCTGTGTGACCAGCAGCCAGCCAAGGTGATGCCATCATTGCCGCGATCGGGTCGCGCCAACTTGTTATAGGCGGCATAGCCATCCACCTGCAGGATGCCGCGATAACCATTGAGATGCCGGACCGCGCATTCGCCGGAGCGGCTGTCTTCGAAGCGATAAGCCACCATCGGGGGACCGCTGCGGCCAAAGGTTCGGTCATCTCTGGCATAGGCCCATAAGTAGGCCGTCTTCGCCGATCCGGAGCCCGGAGCGAGTGTCGGCAAGGTGGTTTCGTCGGCAAAGACCCGTTCGGCCTTCTTGACCTCGCTGAAGATGTAGTCGGCTACGATCTCCAGCTCGAAGCCGAGCTTGCCCATCCATTGCGCCATCAGCTGGCGGTCGAGCCCGACCTTGTCGCGGGCGTAGATGGCCTCCTGCCGGTAGAGCGGCTGGCCATCGGCATATTTGGAGACGGCGATCTGGGCCAGAAGCGCTTCCGTCGGAATGCCTCCTTCAATGATATGGGCCGGGGCCGGCGCCTGGATTACGCCGTCCGCGTTCTTGAAGGCATACTTGGGACGGCGCGTGACGATCACACGGAACTTCGCTGGCACCACATCCAGGCGCTCCGACACGTCCTCGCCGATCAGCACCTTCTGCTTGCCGGCATGCTTAGCCAGCTCTTCCGGCTCAATGACGGTTTCGATCCGTTCCAGATGGGGTGCAAAGCCCTTGCGCCGGCGCGGTGCACGCTTGCCTTCCGCTTGCTCACGGCCCTTGCTGACCTGGGCCTTGATCGCGGCGATGCCGGTCTCGATCTCCTCGAAGACAAAGGCCCGCTGTTCATCGTCGCCGTTCACAGAGCCGAGCTTTTCCGATCGTCGGCCGAACCGGGCGCGGTCGAAGGCCTTCAGGATCTGCGTCAGCCGCTCGATGCGCGCATCGGCATCGGCGTTGCGCGCCCTGAGATCGGCGACTTCGCTCTCCAGAGCATCGGCGCGGGCCGCCTTCTCGGCCATGGCAAGCACCATGGCTTTCAACATCTCTACGTCATTCGGGAGGTTGAGATCGGGCGGCGTCATTGGCCCGACCAGAGCACATTTTGCCCCGTTTCTCTTGCCCTTTCAGCTCACTGATTCACTTCGCCGCAGCGCTTTTACCCAACAATCTCCGGCGGCTTGACCGCCACGGTCCGGACCCGCTTCCAGTCCATCCCATCCACCAGTGCCATCAACTGCGCCGGGTTGAGCTGCACCCGATGATGCCCGATCCGCGGCCAGCAGAACTTCGCCTTTTCAAGACGCTTTAAATAGAGGCACACGCCGGACCCATCCCACCATACGATCTTTATTCTGTCGGCTCTTTTGGCCCGGAAGACATAAAGCGCACCGTCGAACGGATCTGAGCCCGCATCGCGCACAAGCGCAACAAGGCCATCGATACCCTTGCGGAAGTCGACTGGATGGCTGGCGAGGAACACCTTCACACCCGAGGGAATCATGCCGAACGCACCGCCCGGATCACCCGCTGCAAGTGCGCCTCGTCGACGTCCACGCCGGCACGCACGACCACCTCGCCAATGGCAATCTCAATCACTGTGCCTGCCACAGACGCCACCACACCCTCGCAACTCGAGTGCCGCGAGCGATAATGCCGCTCGGCCCGAGCATCACGGCGCCAGGCGAACAGCTGCGACGGGTGAATGCCGATCCGGCGGGCGATCGCCGAGACGCTCGCGCCAGGCTCCAGCGCCTCTGTCACAACTTGCGCTTTGAACTCGTCCGACCAGCGTCGGCGAAGCTGCCGCGGCGTTCCCTCAAGACGGTCGGCGACCGCTTCGATCATATGGAAGGTTCTAGTTCCAGAACTAGGCGCAGACATAGAAGCTCACATCGGCTCACAAACTCAGCAGCCGATAGCCGATCGCTTACCCACTCCGCCAGACGGGGTTTCCTTGCCGCTTACGCCTTATCAGGATGGAATATATGTTCGAATACGTCCTGTGTGACCATCAAGTCAAAGCTACAGTCTTCAAACTTCTGCTCTTCTACATTTTCGTTCCTCATCCTGATCTTCCCCCGAAAAAATGGACAGGGTTAAGCTGCTTTTAGCTCCATCTCGATCGGGCTGATAAAGCCGATGGCGGAGTGACGACGAGTCCGATTGTAGAAGCCCTCGATATAGGCAAAGATATCCCGTGTGGCTTCTGCCCGTGTTGCATAGTGCCTGTGGTGGACGAGCTCCGTCTTGAGCGTGTGAAAGAAGCTCTCCATCGGAGCATTGTCATAGCAGTCGCCCTTGCGGCTCATTGACGCCCTGAGGCCGGCGGATTGCATCAGCTTGCGGTAATCCGCCGAGGCATATTGAACGCCGCGATCGGAATGGTGGATCAGGCCGGCACTTGACCGCTGCGCCGAGATCGCCATCCGCAAAGCCGCCAAGGGCAGGTCGGCGCGCAAATGATCCGCCATCGCCCAGCCGACAATCCTGCGGCTGTACAGATCCATGACGGCGGCCAGATAGAGCCAACCCGGATCGGTCTCGATGTAGGTGATATCGGCCAGCCAGATCTGGTTCCGAGCAGTGGCGATGAAGTTGCGGTCGAGCAGATTCGGGGCGATCGGCAGGTCGTGGCGGCTGTCGGTGGTCCGCACCCGGCGTGGCCGCGCCATGATGGCCCTGATGCCGTGACGCCGCATCAACCGCTCGATGCGACCACGGCTCGCCCCGCGGCCCTGAGCCTTCAACTCGACATGGATACGCGGGCTGCCATAACGCCCGCGGGTGTCGCGGTGGACCCGCCTGATGTCGTCGACGAGGTCACGATTGGCAGCAGATCGTCGGCTCTCCGGGCGCGAGCGCCAGGCATAATAGCCGGCCGGCGAGACGCCGAGCACGTCGCACAGGAGCGTCACCGGATAGTCGGCGCGGCGATCTTCGATGAAGCGGAATCTCATGTCCGTGTTCCAGCAAAGATCGCGATCGACTTTTTTAAAATGTCGCGCTCCATGCGCAGCCGCTCGTTCTCTCGCTGCAAACGCGCGATCTCTGCCGCGTGGTCCGCCGACGGCAGCGTCGCCTGCGTTGTGGGGCGCCGCGTCGCCGCCGTCGGCTCCAGCCGAGCCCCTCGCTGCTCCATCCACCGCCGCAGCACGGAATCGCGCAGCCCAAGCTCCTTGGCAACAGATCCGATCGAGCGCCCGCTCGACGCTACGAGATCAACCGCTTGCCGCTTGTAGTCGTCCGTAAACGACCGACGTTGACGTCCTTCCATCCGACACCTCCTGGCTCTTCGAGCCTACTACAGGTGTCCATCAATTCGGAGGAGGTTCATCCCTTTCTGGGTGCGGCTGCCCGAATGGGAGACCTGGGTAGTAATGAGTCTCGACATAGCCTTTACACTGCGTCTTTAGCTTCTTGCTAAGGGGTAGCCACGGAGAGGGGGATGACTCGTGAATAATCGCGTCCCTCCAGTTCGGTAATTGAGACTGGAGAACATACATAATCGCGCGTTCCCTAGGAATAGAATTGCACCGAGTGCACCGGAGCCGATCTCGAAACCAAGAGTGATCAGCCTTGAAGATCGCTTCCATTTCACAGATTGGGCACCATCCGGTGTGACTAAATTCTATCGCTTCGTGGTTCGACATGGATGTTCACTAAGTATACGTCCGGCTAGAGCAGACTTCTGCGATCGCAGATCAAACTAGCGGGAGACACGAACGAGTGGAAGATGGATTCGCTTACCGGGTTACACAGATCCCTTCCGAACTCGGTATCAAGTCTTCGACCAATAAACCCGCAGCCCTGGTTGCATGCAGAATGACTACGGCCTGCGAATCAGCGAGATGCGATCAAGATCTTCAACGCCGCCCCATCTGATCGAGATAGACTCTACAATCTCCATCCTAGCTTCGTCGCAAAATGACCTGAAGAGCTCTTGCGTCATATGATTACGGGCATGAATATTTTTTGCGTAGTTTGTCCCTGGTGCGTTGAGGTTGGAATGATGGTAAAGCGCCATCCCGCCTGACAGCAACACACGGCGGGTGTCCTTGATGTACGATTGAACAACGTCAGGAGCGAAATGCACCATCGCGTCGTAGCAGAAGATGGCCGAGATGGTATCGGCGGCAATGGGTTCAAAATTGTAGCCGTTATTGACGAAAAAGCTTAGCGTTGGAAAGCGACCGAGCCTGCTTCTGCAAGCATCGATATTTTCCTGATGTATGTCCATGAGCGCGATTGCGCCGCATTGTCCGACAATTCGTTCAGAATGCCGACCGTGGCCAGCGGCTAACTCGATCACGTTATCGAGTGCCAGTTTTTTGAAAAGTCGCAAGAAAACAGTGTTGTCCCCCCAGAAAAGATGCGTCCACCTCTCCGCATCCGCGTAGTACGGAGAGCTTTTCCAAGCAGAAGCGACGTGCTGAACCGACTTCTCGATGGTCATAGGGGGCCATCCCTCTGTTGTTGTATCACCTATAGCTGTCGTTGACTAATGATAGAGATTACCGACGCCGCATCATTGAGGGTCCAGACGATGCTTCTGAAGTATCTCTTGGGCTTGTTCGCTGTCTAAGTGTAATGGTCTTTGAAAGATTGACATGTTGTTCGCTCGAGCTATTTCCCGCGCGATCTGCTTGACAGCGTGATATTGGGGCCGATTGGAAAAATCGTGTATTGCTATGAACGTTCCTGGGGTTGAGTGAAGCAAACATTGGGTGAAACAGGCCACTCTGAAACGGCCGTCAACGAAACAAAAATCAGCGGTTCGGCTTTGCGGTCGCTGCCAAATACTTTCGTGGTACTGCGGCCACGAGGCCTCCTTTTCTCGATCTGCTGGATAGCCCCAATCGCCAAGCTTACCTATATCGACGTGAATCAGCTCGGGTCTGTTAGCGCAATTCCGGGTTGCGACAGCAACATTGGTAAGCCATGGTTGAGACGCGTCGATCGAAATGATCCACTCCTTCTTCGTTTGGCAGGCCAGCCACGTGCTGCCGCCTGATCCAAACTCCAGATATCGCGTCGATAGAGCTACGAAGCTCTTGAACAGCGTCATTTCCTGATCATCCATCGCAACTTGCATGATAGACCCCGTTGCTGTTCGACGGCCAACTCAGCTTCGTCAGTAAATCTCTGCGATCCACTTACTGCCGGCCAATACTCTCATACTTGAACCCCTGCGCCCGCACGTCTTCCGGCCGGTAGATATTCCTGAGGTCGACGATCACCGGCGCCGCCATGGCCCGCTTGATCCGCTCCAGATCAAGCCCGCGAAACTTCCACTCGGTGACGATGACGAGCGCGTCGGCGCCGCGGGTGCAGGTGTATGGGTCGTCGCAATATTCGCTGCCGTCCAGTTCCTTCTTTGCCTGCTCCATGCCGACGGGGTCGTGGGCTCCCACCTTGGCGCCGGCGATCAGCGGGAGCGACGGGGCTTCGCGCCCATCGTCGGTGTCCGGCTTGAAGGTGAGGCCAAGCATGGCAATGGTCTTGCCACGGATGTCGCCGCCCATCACCTTCCGCGCCCGCTCGTCCGCGGTGCCGACGACGATGCGATCGGGATGCTGGAAGTCGCGGATCGCCGCGCCCTCGCGCAGGAATTCCGGATTCGAAGCGACGGCGAAGTCGGCGGCCGGGTTGGCTTCCCGCACGATCCGCTCGGCCTCGTCGCCGGTGCCGACCGGCACCGTCGATTTGGTGACGACCGTGAAATCCTTCAGATGCGTCGCGATCTCGTGCGCGGCTGCGGGAACATAGCTGAGATCTGCATGCCCGTCGCCGCGCCGGGAAGCGGTACCGACCGCGATGAAGACGGCGTCCGCATCTCCGATGCTCGACAGATCGGTGGCAAATTTCAAGCGGCCGGCGTTCACGCCTGATGTGACGAGCTGATCAAGGTCGGGCTCGTAGATCGGGATCTTGCTTTGCTTCAGCGCCGCGATCTTCTCCGCATTCTTGTCGATGCAGGTGACGTCGTGGGCGAAATCGGCGAAACAGGCTCCGGATACCAGGCCTATATAGCCGGCCCCAATCATTGCTATGCGCATTGCATTATTGATCCAACTTCGTGGCGACTGTCTCCATCATGGAGCCATCGCGTGACGAGTCGATGAAATGATCGACTTCGTTTGGGGACGCCGGCCTGCCGCCAAACCTAAGCTCGGGATATCTCTTTGACAGGTTTAGGAGACTTTTAAGAAGCGATGGTCCGTGACCATCCATGGCGGCTGGCATGAGTGGATCTATTCAACGATCGGCCCGGTGAGGCAGCCCAGGTAGCGCTACGATCTCGTCACCAATGTGGCGCATGCTGCTCATTTTTCCCTGACAGTGATGCTTCAACCCGGGCGTGTGCCTTGCGTGCAACAACGATGTGGAGGTCGAGGCCGCGACTAATCAACCCGACGGGGCAAATCAGCCAGAAGTCTGTCCAGCCCACCGGCAAAAAACATTTCCCTTCAGTCTTGGCGCAAATCAGTTGCTTGTAGCGCGCGTCTCGCCCGATGCGAGGGGCGGGTCGCGATCGTCACGAACGCGCGGTGGGATGCGGTGGACCGGATGGCTGCACAAGACGAATGCAGTCTATCCGCGGACGGCGAAGTCGTGTGGGCTATATTTTGAAATCAGGTGAAAGAACCTGAAAGCAACCAGTCACCAGCTTTCAGCGCATTTCGCCAAATCTAGGGCCCGGTCCTAAGCCTCTCGCGATCCTCCAAGGACTGAGAGACCCAAGCCCGAGCCCATGGTCCCAAACCCTTCGAGGAGCCTGAAACCATGAGCGATACTACCACGACCGTTGACCGCGCCAAGCGCGGACGCAGCGGCAGCGTCATCCTAACGGACCGCAGGTGCGGAAAGCGCGTCGCCAACCGTACCAAGATTTACGACCGCAGATGCCCAGGTCTCTACGTCTCCATCATCCCGGCAGGCGTGGCCACACTCTCGTTCAAGTTCACCGATCCGGGAACCGGCAAGCAGCGCTCGACCACGCTCGGCATCTTCAACCCGGAGACCTTCACTGTCGAGCACGCGCGCAGCCGGGTCTATGCGCTGAAGGCGCTCGATCCGGCGGCGCTGGTCAATCAACTGCGCTAGCACCGGGTCACCAAAGGCAAGCACGGCAAGACGGTGGCCGAGATTATCAAACTGCGCATCAACTGGATGCAGCAACTGGAGCGGAAGGCCGATGGCGAGATGCGGCCCCGCATCGAAAGCTGGCGCTGCACCGAAGGCCACCTGAGGCGCTTGGTCGAGCCGAAGCTCGGCAAGATGATCGCAAGCGACGTGACACGGCAGGATATCGCTGAGTTGTCGAACGACATTCTCGACGGCAAGTACGGGAGGCGATCGGCCAGCAACGCCCGCCACATGCGCCGCGCCGTCTCGGGCCTTTACACATGGGCAGCGGAAGCGGGCCGCGACTTCGTCCCCGAAACCTGCCGCCCTACCTTCAATCTTCCGAAACTACCGAAGGAGCATGCCCGCGAACGGGTGCTGACCGAGGATGAAATCCGGATTTTCTGGCATGGCCTTGACCGCGACGACCTGCCTTGGGATCGCAAACGCGGCTGGCGCTCAAATTCGAATTGGTCACCATGCTGCGCTCACGCGAACTGCTAGCCGCACAGCGCAACGAACGGTTCGACCTCGACGGCAGCGCGCCTTACTTCCGCGTGCCTTCTAAGCGGGTCAAGAAGCGCCGCGTGATCGAGCAGCCATTGTCCGATCTGGCGGTCGAGATTATCCGCGAAGCGTTGGCCAGCGACGCACAACAGTTTGTTTTTGAAAGCCCGGTCTATCCGGGTCAACCGATCCACCGCATTGCGATGGCAACCGCGCTATGCGGCACCAAGCACGAGAAAAACCCGGACAAGAGCAAGAAATCGGGCCTTTGCGAATTGTTGGGCCTGAAGCCGTTCACGCCGCACGATCTGCGCCGCACCGCCGCTACGCTGGCAGGCGAACTCGGGTACTCAGACGCCGCGATCGCGAAATGCCTCGATCACGCCGTAACCAGGGATGACGGCGAGAAGGTCAACAGGGTTACCGGCATCTATAATCAGTCGAAACGTGCCCAGCAGAAGCGCGCAGTGCTCGACGGCATCGCAGCCGAACTGCGGCGCATCATCGCCGAACGAGCGCCGAAGGCCATCGCCAAGCTGCGGCTCGCGGCCTGATACACGAAAACTCCACCCAAATGACCCGACCCGGTCAGCACGTCGCTGGCCGGGTTTTCATTTGAAATCTGGTGAAGCCCGCTGTTTGGTCGCTGGTGCGTTCGGCGCGCTGCGGGGACTATCGGCATCGGCTCCGGAGTAATGCAGCAGCAATGCGAGCAACTCCAAGCCGAGGCTCCCGCCGGCCGACGCGACGCGCAACATGGAGTACTTAGGATTTCGAGCCGCTGGGGTGATTTGGGCGGCCACGGGCGCGGCCATTAATCTCGTTCTGCCAAGCGATGACTTCATCCTCGAACCAGACCTTGCGGTTCGGAGTTATGACGCTCCCGCGCGGAAACCTGCCTGTCTTTTCCATACGCCAAAGCGTCACCGGTGAGACCGGGACGATCGCCAGAACCTGCGCCTCGTTCAACATGCGTCGAGGTCCGGACTTGGTTGATGCGCTCTTGGCAAGCTCGTCCTCTACATGTTCGGATGCTTCGATCATGGCGCGCACCTCACTTGAGACCGACACTAGTTTTTTCTTGCTCGGCGATCCAAGCGAGCAATGTGCTGCGGCGACCACAGATAACGTCGCCGAGCCGAAACAGCGGCAGTTCCGAATGGGCTGCCAAGTGGTAGACGCGCCGACGTTTGGCTGCGGAGCCGAATATAAAGCGCGCGATTTCTTCTGCACGTTCGAGCAGATCGTCAGCGATGCACTCGTTATCACGCGCCATCATGGTCACCCTTATGTCCGGAGAACGTTGCCGACCGCAAGGATCGTCCGCTCGGTGATCCTTGTTCTTTCCCTGCGGTCACCAGCAGCGGCTGATAGCTGTTGCCGGCGATCCTCGAAAGAGATGTAGTCGTTTCGGCTCCCAGCCCAAACTCCTAAGACCACCGAAGGAACCGGTTTCTCAAATTCAATGTCGAGCCTATAGGCCTCGTCGAGAAACAGTTTTCTGCCGAGAATATGGCGGCGCGTTCCTAGGAGCGCGACGACCTTCATCATGTAGTGCGCCAAGCGCTCCTGCTTAGCCGCTCCAATCATCTCTTCCAGTTCGCTGCCGAATTCGCGCGTTCGCTGCCGCTGAGCTTTGAGCGCGCGGTATTGCGTGACAGTGGTCGACGCGGTGCGCGCCGTATCTGCCATGTTCGCCGCGATCAACAAGTTCGCCGCGTCCTGCTCTGACATTTGCGCAGCCGAAGTTCCTCGCCCCGAAGTTCGAATAAAGCCATCTTCGCGAACAGCGCGTGCGATCGCGCCCACGCGCTCCGCGTCGATCCCTTCCGCCGTCGCTATCGCTGTAACCAAATCGCTAAGTGTCGCCATGACAAGCCCCCATTAGTAAACATTGCAAATGGGCGGGAGGCGTGTCAACCTCCATCAGGTAAAATACCAGATGGCGAGTGACGTTAAAAATGGTGCCGCCCATTCCGGACCGAGAAGCTTCGGACAAAAGATCCGCCGGCTGTGATGCGAGCGGGACACTCCCGCAGCGCACTGCAGCCTGAAACGAAAGAACGCTACCGTGCCATGAGCAAGTTGCCTTCTTTGCCTTTGTGGGTCGACGAGTGGACGGCGAGTACGCGCCATCTCAACTATGAACAGCGAGGCATTTATTTGAGCTTGCTGATCCTGATGTGGGAAAAGCCGCGTGGCCGAATTCCGAACGACGACAAATGGCTCGCGCATCACCTCGCAATGTCGGTCGCCAAGGTCGAAAAGATTGTGCGCCCGATCATCGGGGACCTCTGCAAATCGTCCGGGAATTGGATCACGCAGGAGCGCTTGAGGAAGGAGTACGATTACGTGCGGCAGAAGATAGAAGCGAATAGGGCTTCCGCTAAACGTCGGCAGGACAAGGAGAAAGGTGCATCCGATCGCAATGCGATCGCAGGTGCGAAGGCAATGCTACCTACACCTAAACTTACACCCACACCCACAAGGAAAGAGAGAGGCTCTCTCTGAGCCGGTTGGCAAAAGATCAAACGGCCAATCGGCGTTCCTGCCCACGAACTGGAAGCCGTCACAGGCTGACGTCAGATTTGCGCTAGAGCGCGGCTGGACGAACGAGCGGATCAATTCCGTCGCCGACAAATTCCGCACCTATTACCAAACCCGCCCGATGACGACCACGGATGTCTCGGCGACGTGGCGAATGTGGGTGTGTCGGGAGAGAGATGAGCCCGAGGAAGAAAAGCCAATGGTGATCATATGACCGCGCTGAGCGGATCGATCTCTCCTCGATCACGTTGCGCCAGGCGAAGGCGGCGACACTGCGAGACGTCTTGAACTCAAAGCCCTCTAACTTGCCGCACAAGGCGAACAGAGCATCGGGAGACATCGCCGATCTGGATAGAGAGCCGTCCCTCGAGCTGTGGCCGTTCCTGGGCGCCGGCGCGGCGGTCTTGATACTGCCGGACGAGACGGCGCGCGACGGGCGATTGCTCGACGATTTTCTCCGGCGGAACGGCCCGACCCACGCCTGGCTGCCGGCGCCGCACTGCGAGAGGCTGGCGCGGCTCGAGAATGAGACGCTGCGTTTCGTGCTGACCTGCGGCGGCCATGTGGGAGCGCTGCGGCGGGGCAAGTACGAGCTTGTGCGATGCGCCGGCCCCGCCGAGACCACGGTGTTGGCGACGAGCCTCCCGGTGCGCGGCACCGGGGCGGGCGACAACATCGGCAAGCCGGCCGGGTTGTCACATATCCGGATACTCGGCCATGACGACGGCATGTTGCCGGTCGGCGTGAGCGGCGAGCTGTGCGTCGCCGGCGCCGGCGTTGCGGCCGGCTACTGGGACGATGCGGAGACCACGTCGCGCCAATTCGAGCCGTGTCCGCATGTGGCGCCGGGCCGGATGTTTCGCACCGGCCAGTCGGCGCGCTGGCTCGCCGACGGTACCATCGCGTTGACCGGGCCGGTGGTGGAGGCGAGCATCGACGGCCACCGCGTGTCGCTTGCCGAGATCGAGTGCCTGCTGCGATCGAACGGCGCCATCGACGACGCCGTCGTGGTATTCGACGACCGCGATCCGCTGAGCGAGCGGCTGGTCGCCTTCATCGTGGTCCGCGGCACCGGGCCGGTGCCGGCCCAGTCGTTCGTCCAGACGGTGTGGCACCACCTCGCGCAATGGCTGCCGCCGGCGATGATTCCCGACACCTACATGCAGGTCGGCGCGATCCCGCGCGACCTCGACGGGCGCGTGCAGCGCGAGCAGTTGCCGCTTCCCGAACTGGCGTCGGAGCCGGCCGCAGCCTCGCCCCCGTCCGTTGCCAAGGTGGCCGAGATCGTCGGGGACGTGCTGGGCGTCGACACGATTTCCCCGGACGAGGACCTGTCGGCGCTCGGTATGACATCCTTGGCGGCCGCGCGGCTGGCGACCCGCATCCATTCGAGCTTCGGCGCCGCACCCGACCTCTGCCGGATTCGGTCGGCCCCGACGATCTCGGCCATTTCCAACGCCATTGAGGCATCTGGGAGCCCGTCATGAGCACCGCAACCGCCGTGCAGGATGCCATTCGCGACGTCGTCGACCTGCACCGAGATCGGCTCGAGCTGCTGCGCGCTCGCCCGGAACCGAAGCTCGGATTCGTGTCGATTCACACGCCGGAGGAAATTCTTCTCGCCGCGGGAGCGATCCCGTTTCGCATCACCGGGGAGCAAGCGAACACGAGCGATGCCGCCGCGCGACTGAGCGCCAACTACTGCTCGTACGTGCTGGGCTGCCTAAGCGAAGGGATGGACGGCGTCCATGACTTCGCCGACGGCGTCGTGTTCGTCAACGGTTGCGACATGCGCAAGCGCCTGTGCGAGGCGTGGGCGTGCGATGTGCCCGGCCAGTCGGCGTATTATCTCGATCTGCCCGGGGATGCCAGCGACCTTTCTAAGGCCTACTTCGCGACCCAACTGCGCAAGCTGATCGGGGCGCTCGAGCGGCGCTATGACCGCAAGATCGGCGACGAGGCGCTCGGGCGGGCGATCGAGACGTGCAACCGGTTGCGCGCGCTGGTACAGGAACTCGATCGCCATGCCCGCAACGGCAGGCGGGTGCTGTCGGGCGGCGAAGCGATCGGGGTCGTCAAGGCGGCGACCACGGGGCTCAAGGACGCGTTCAACCACCGCGTCGCGACCCTGCTCGACGCGCTCAAAGCCTCCGACTCCCTGCCCCGGCGGCGGCCACATCGCGTCATGATCTGCGGCAGCTACTTCGATCACCAGGGTATCATCGACACCATCGAGGACACCGGCGCCGAAGCGATCTGCGCCGACATCAGCAACGGAGCGAAGTACTTCGAAGGCCGCATCGATCCCGACGCCGAGCCGGTCGCGGCGATCGCCGCCTACTATCTCGACAAGCACACGAGCGCGCGCCGCCTCGATACCGATGTGAGGATGCGCCACATGCTCGAGCTGGTGCGCGCCTACGGCGTCGACTCGGTCATCTATTACGTTCTCAAGTTCTGCGACACCAACCTGCACGAATACCCCTACATCCAGCAGAGGCTGCAGGCCGAGAAGATCCCGGTGTTGTTCATCGAAGGCGAACGCAACGCGACGAACATCGCCGGCACGCGAACGCGAATTCAGACTTTTCTGGAATCCCGGATGACATGAGGTGACGCCCGTGAGAACCGAGAGACGCGAAGGAGAGCGCGCAGCGCAGTATCAGAACCTGCTCGGCCTGATGGGCGAGCCGCATGCCGATGAAGCCGAGGCCCCCCAGGCCCTGCGCAAGGCAATCCGCATGCGCTCGGTGATGAACTGCCATCGCCTAGCCGACGCCTACCGCGACGACTCCAAGGTCGCGTACGTGTCCGAGCAGTTTCCCACCGAGGTCGTGTTCGCGGCGGGCGCGATGCCGTGGAACATCGAATCAATGGCGATCATGCTCGCCCAGTCGGTCGACGTGAACCGCATCTTCCAGCTGACGCAGGAGAAGGGGCTGTCACGCGACATCTGCTCGTTCCTGCGCGGGCCGTACGGCATGATGCTGGCCGATTGCTATCCGACGCCGGACTTCGTCCTGACCAACGACCAGCCGTGCGAGGGCCTCGCCAAGGAGATGTGCCTCGCCGGGAAGCGATTCAACGTGCCGGTGATCGCGCTAAACACCCCGGAATCGCTCGACGAGGACGCAATCGGCTACGTCGCAGGGCAGATCGAGCGGATGCGAGAGAGGATGGCGGCGGAGCTCGGACTCGAGGGGAGTTCCGAGTCCCTGCAGCGGGCGGTCGCGTTCTCCAACGAGGCCCGCGAGTACTACCGCAAGACGGTGGCACTGCTCGAGACCCACAAACTTCCCGGCGTCTCGCGCGAGCTGCAGGAGATCTTCGGGATGAATTATTTCGGCCCGCGGGAGAACGTGACCCTGTGCAAGGCACTGTACCAGGCTGCGGCCGAGCTCGCCAAGGACGCGCCGGGCAGCGGCAAGCGCGTGATGTGGATCGGCCAGGTCCCGGAGGAGGCACACGAGCTGCTGCGCCACATGAGCCGCGTGGTCGAGATCCTCTACTGGGCGCCGCTGTGGAACGCCAATCTGCGCAGCCTCGACGAGACCCGGCCGCTGCACAGCATCGCCGAGCGGGCGATCCTCTACCACTGGAATGCGGAGCGGATGTCGGTCGAGCTGGAGCGGATCTGCGATCGCTTCTCCGTCGAAGGCTTCGTGATCGTCAACGTGTGGGGATGCCGGAACATCGCCGGCATCAGCCCGGTGCTCAGGGACTTCGCCGCAAGGCGCAAGATCAGGCACATCACGCTCAACATCGACCTGGTCGACCGCAACAACTACGCGTTCAACCACGTCAAGAACCGGGTCGACGCTTTTCTCGAGTTGATGCAATAGGCGCGTGGAGGCGCAACAACATGATCACGGTAGGTATCGACGTCGGCTCGCTGTCGACGAAGTCCGCTCTCATGAACAATCGCCTGGAGGTGATCGCATCGGACGTGGTGCTGACCGGAGGCACCAACCGGGCGGCGGCCGAGACCACCTACGAGCAGGTGCTGGCCAAGGCCGGGCTCAGGCGCCACGACGTCGGCTTCGTGGTCACGACCGGGTACGGGCGGGAGAACATCACGTTCGCCGACAAGCACCTCTCGGAGATCACCTGCCACGGGCTCGGCATGCACCTCATCAATCCGGAGATCCGCACGATCCTCGAGATCGGCGGCCAGGACAGCAAGGCGATCCGGATCGACGAGCACGGGAACGTCGAGAACTTCGCCATGAACGACAAGTGTGCGGCCGGCTGCGGCAGGTTCCTCGAGGTCACCGCGCGGGCGATGGGGGTCCCACTCGACCAGCTCGGCGAGGTGTCGGCGCGCTCGCAGAACACCGTGCGGATCAGCAATACCTGCACGGTCTTTGCCGAGACCGAGGTCGTCTCCCTGGTCGCGGTCGGGACACCCATTCCGGACATCGTGCGCGGCGTCCACAACTCGATCGCGGCGCGCGCCGCCTCGCTGCTGCGCACCGTGACGATCAGCGGCCGGGTCGGGATGAGCGGGGGAGTGGCGCTCAATTCCGGCGTCGTGCGGGCGCTCGCCGACGCGCTCAAGACCGACATTTACGTGGTGGACAACCCGCAGGTCAGAGGCGCGATCGGCGCGGCGTTCATCGGCCAGCGGCGCTCGCGCGCCGCCTAGCGCGCCACGGAGGCGCTCATGAACCTGTGTGGCACGAAGATGGGCCGTTACCAGGCGATCGGCCGGCACAACATCGGCAAGCTGCCGGAATGGGCCGCCCTCGACCCCGACCTGCGCGAGGCCATCCAGGTCGTCGCGCAGGTGCTGCCGTTCCGCGCCAACCGTTACGTGGTCGAGAGCCTGATCGATTGGTCCAAGGTCCCCGACGACCCGATCTTCCGGCTAATCTTCCCGCAGCGAGAGATGCTCGACGCCGACGAGTTCGGCGAGGTGAAGCAATGCCTGCGCGAGAACGACAGCGAAGCACTGGCCAGGACCGTCCGCCGCATCCGGCTGGCGCTCAATCCGCATCCGGACGGGCAGCTTACCCACAACGTGCCGATTGTCGCGGGACGGCCCCTCTGGGGCCTGCAGCACAAGTACCGCGAAACCGTGCTGTTCTTTCCGTTTCAGGGACAGACGTGCCATTCCTACTGCACGTATTGCTTCCGCTGGGCGCAGTTCGTCGACATGGACGGCCTCAAGTTCGCTCGCAAGGATGCCACCGACCTGGTCGCCTATCTCAAGGTCCACCCCGAAGTGACCGACGTGCTCGTCACCGGCGGCGACCCCATGGTGATGCGCGCGCCGGTGCTGCGGAAGTACATCGAGCCGCTGCTCGATCCCGCGCTCGAGCACGTGCAGACGATCCGCATCGGTACCAAAGCGGTCGCCTCGTGGCCGTATCGCTTCGTGTCGGACGACGATGCGGACGACTGCCTGCGGCTGTTCGAGCAGATCGTCGCCGCCGGGCGGCATCTCGCCGTCATGGGGCACTACTCGCATCCGGCCGAGCTCGCGCCGGAGATCGCCCGCGAGGCCATCCGCCGCATCCGCGCGACCGGCGCGCAGATCCGCATGCAGACGCCGCTGATCCGCCATGTGAATGACAACCCCGAGGCGTGGGCCGCGCTGTGGCGGACGGGCGTGCGGCTCGGGCTTGTTCCCTACTACATGTTCGTCGAGCGGGACACCGGCGCGCGCAAGTACTTCGAGGTGCCGCTGGTGCGGGCGCTCGACGTCTATCGGCAGGCGCAGGCGCGTGTGTCCGGCCTCGGTCGCACCGCGCAGGGCCCGTCGATGTCGGCGTTCCCTGGCAAGGTGCGGATTCTCGGCTCGGTCACGCTGCGCAGCCTGCTCGACGACTGCGCGGCCGCCGCGCTGGCGGCGCTGCCGGCGCGTGCCGGGGCGGCCGATCCGGACACGCCGATGCTGATCTGCGATTTCCTCCAGGCGCGCGATCCGGCCTTCGATCGCACGCTCTTCGTCGCCGCGTGCGACCCGGACGCGACCTGGCTCGATCATCTGCGGCCCGTCGGGAGGCGAGATCGGTTCCCGTTCGACTGCTGGACCGACAACGGCCGGAGCCACCGGCTGCAGTCGGAGACGGAGTGTCTGCTGCATTGAAGACGTACGACAAAGCCCCCGGCCAATTCCTCAGTGTGAGTGGCGCGCGAGCAGTGCCGCCATCGCGGCCCTTGGGGCGATATCCTGAGAGGAGCGAAGCCATGTCCTTCTCCAACGTCTATGACGATGCCGCGCGTGCCGAGGCGTACGCGCGGTTGGAGTTCCCCTGTACGTACTATCTCGCCTACCGCGATCTGCCGACCATCATCGCGGCCCATGTAAAGGGTGGTACGGCACTCGACTTCGGCTGCGGCGCTGGCCGTTCGACCCGCTTCCTCAAGAAGCTCAAGTTCGACGCCATCGGGATTGACATCTCGCGGAGCATGATCGCAGCTGCCAAGAAAGCTGATCCGGACGGAGACTATCGCCTGGTCGGCAACGGCGATTTCAGCGCGTTCGCGCCCGGATCGCTCGACCTCGTGCTTTCGGCTTTCGCATTCGACAATATTCCCGACCTCGCCAACCGGCGCGCCTTGCTGGAAGGCCTGAGACGCCTGCTGCGGCCGGACGGGCGCGTCATCATGCTCGGCTCGACGCCGGAGATATACAGGCACGAATGGGCGTCGTTCACAACTGAGGCCTTTCCCGAGAACCGCGTGGCGAAAAGCGGCGAGGTGGTCCGCATCGTCATGACTGACGTTGGTGATTCGCGGCCCGTAGTCGACCTCGTCTGGTCTCACCAGGACTACCTGGACCTGTTTGCGGCCAGCGGGCTCGTGTTGCGCGCCGAGTACCGCCCGCTCGGGCGCGCCGACGAGCCTTATTCCTGGGTCAGCGAGATGACGGTCGCGCCGTGGTTCATCTACGTGCTGGAGCGGAGCGGCTCATTTTCCTGCGGCTAGATTCCGCGCCGGGAGCCATCGTGCGACCACGCGCCAGTCGGAGCCGCGCATTGCGACCGCGCCGTAGTATCCGTCGTATCCGTCGGGGACTTCTATCTGGACAACAAACCAGTTTGTCATGATCGGCGGCTCACCGACGGGAATCACGGGCCGCGGCGCCGGCGCAGAGGATGGAACAGTGAAACAATCGAGCGGAAGCCCGAGACCCTGTCCCGCAGCCTTCACGACCGCTTCCTTCATGGTCCAGATGCGAAAGAACTCGTCGGTCGGATCGGTCGCGGCGCGCACGCGCTCCGCCTCGTTTTTCGAAAAGAAACGCGCCGCGATCGCCGCCATTTCGGGAATGTGATGCTTGGCCTCGATGTCGACCCCGACTTCGTTCGCCGCTAGCGCGATCGCGACGACCTCGCCTGAATGGCTCACGTTGAAGTGGATGTCCGACTGCTGCAGGAAGGGTTTGCCGTTCTCCCGCAGATCGAAACGAAACGCTTGCGGCTCGACGCCCAGATGCCGGGACAAGAGGCGTCTCAACGCGGCGCGGCCGACGATGCTTCTGCGTCGATCCTCGTCACGATGAAAACGGGCCGCACGATCCGCTTCGGCTGAAGTGAGAAAAGTCAAGAGGCGCGCAACAACGGATGGCGTAACATCGATCGAGACGAAGAGAAGTTCCACAGCGTTTCGCGCGAGGGCCATGGTCATCCCGCGGGTCGTCAACTGGGAACGTGGCATCCATCGCTCCGCGCGCAGGGTCGATCGGATATTTGGAACATTTTCGCACGCGCAAGCAAGTGCGGATTCCGATTTGTTCCGGCCGGCATTCCGATTTGAAGCCGGCCGGGGTTTTGGAAGTCGGCGTTTTCGTTTGGGTCAGTTCTTCAGGCATCAAGTCCCTCGTTGATCAACCAGGAAGCGGAGAGAACTGACCATGCGACAGATACGACAGATGCTTCGGCTTGCCCGTGATGGGGTGAGCGCCCGGGAGATCGGGCGCACGCTCGGTGTGGCGCGCAGCACCATCCAGGACAATCTCAAGCGTGCCTCGACTGCCGGGCTGGCGTGGCCTCTGGCGGGCGATCTGACCGATGCCGTTCTTGAACAACGTCTGTTTGCCCATGCCGGCGTCAGGCGCGGCTTCCGCCGGCGCCGGGAACCGGATTGGGCCTCGCTGGTGTGTGAGCTGAAGCGGCTTGGCGTCAATCTGATGGTGCTGTGGGAGGAGTACCGGGCGGTCCACCCCCAAGGATATGGCTACAGCCGGTTCTGCGATTTATTCCGGAAATTTGTGCGGCGGCTGTCTCCGACGATGCGGCAGCACCATCCGGCCGGCGACAAGGTCTTTGTCGATTACTCCGGCAAGAAGATCATGATCGTTGATCGCAAAACTGGGGTTGTGCGCGACGCGGAGATCTTCGTCGCCGTGCTTGGCGCCTCGAATTACACGTACGCCGAGGCGAGCTGGACGCAGACACTACCGGACTGGATCGAGGCCCATGTCCGGATGTTCCGGTTCTTTGGCGGGGTGCCCGCCTCGTCGTCCCTGACAAAGTCCGGCGTGCACCGGCTTCGTTCTATGACCCTGAAATCAATCGCAGCTACGGGATGATGGCGTCCCATTACGGCGTTGGCATCCTTCCGGCACGGCCAAGAAAGCCCCGGGATAAGGCAAAAGTGGAAGCCGGAGTGCGTTTTGCCCAGACCTATATCCCTCGGGTGGCTTCGCGGGCAGACCTTCTTCTCCCTGGCCGAGGCGAAAGCGGCAATCACCGCCGCGCTGGAGCGCATCAACGCCCACGTCATGCGCCGGATCGGCGTCAGCCGCCGACAATTGTTCGAGACCGTCGAAAGGCCTGTCCTGGCGCCGTTGCCGGATGCTGACTATCAGTTCGCGGAATGGCCCTTGGCCCGCGTCTCGCTTGATTATCACGTCGAGGTCGACGGCTTCTTCTACTCAGTTCCACACGGCCTGATCCGGGAGCAGGTCGACGTTCGCGCCACCACCCGGACCATCGAGTTGTTCCATCGGGGTTTGCGTGTTGCTGCTCACCAGCGCCGTTATGGCGGCCGCCGGCACGGCACTGATCCCGATCACATGCCCAGTGCGCATCGGCGTTACGCCGAGTGGACTCCCGATCGATTCCGGCGCTGGGGGCGGTCGATCGGGCCCAACACCGAGGGGCTAAGTCCTCGCCATTTTGGCCAATCGGCCTCATCCCGAACGCGCCGAGCTGATCGCGGCCCGCGCGGTCGCGGTCAGCGCACTGACCTACAAGAGCATCGCCTCCATCATTGCCAACAAGCTCGAACGCAGTTCTCGCGATACCGAGGACGCGGTCATCGAACATCCCAATCTGCGCGGCCCCGGTTACTTCCATTGAAAGGATTATCCAGCATGCTGACCCATCCTACCCTCGACCTGCTGCATAGCCTCGGTCTCCACGGTATGGCCAAAGGCTTCAAGGACCTCGATGCCCAGTCCGAAGCGCGCAGCCTCGAACACGCCGAATGGCTGGCTTTGCTCCTGGAACACGAGAAAACGCTGCGCCAGCAAAAGTTGCGACGCTCTCGGCGCGGTCCGAATCCGCGCTGGATACTGATGGATCGAAGAGAGCCTGTTAAAAGGCCGTAATGGTTCAATCGGTTGGAGCGATAGCATCGCGCCATATGGCATGCACAATCGGTACACCGGCTTGTCGCGCAAGCTTCGCGGCTTGCTATTTTACCGCAAATAGTGGAGGCGTTCTGAGACGATGCAATATCTCAAGCCTTCGCTGACGATTTCGACCAAGATTGCTGGGCGAGGTCGAGGTGGCACTTCAGCACATCAATGTATTTTTAGAGTCGGCAAGATTCTTCAGATAATTGGCCTGATCGTGCAGAGAGGAAGTAGCCAATCTTAATCCGTCCTTTGGTACCACATCGAACATGATTCTTGTTGCCTCGATTGATTTTTGCCATTCCGGAATGAAATGTGCGATGTGGCTGTCTTTTCTACCATGTAGCCACTTCTAAGGGTTGAATTCTTTCTCGGTCAGTAAGCACCTCCGGTGGAGACAGCTAAACTCTCCTCTGGCTCTGCATGTCTTTCTTCGAATTAAGGCGCCCCGCACTACGCCGGCGATAGTGCCTGTGACACGATCGAAGTGCGGCGCAGGCGAAAGCTGATTCCGATCCAGCTCGCGCCTGCCACAATTAGATCGAGGCCGAGAAACAGGCCCAGGATATAAACACTGTTGATCGGCCAACGTGCTAGGATCAACAATCCAACCAGCATGGTAATCACGCCAGATGTCGGTAGCCAGAACCTCGCCGTTTGGCGCTTCATGCTGAATCCCAGGATCACGCGCATAATGCCGGCGGCGACCAGCGATCCGCCCAGGATCAGCGTAAGCACCGCAGCAGCGAGCGCATGATTCTCAAATGTCACAAAGCCCGCAACGATGTAGAGCGCACCCAAAGGAGCCCACACAAAAAACTTGCCCCAATTCTTTACCTGGAAGGCGTTGATCAGCTCGGCGACACCAGCGATGAACATCATCACGCCAACGACGAGCACACTCACGACCGTCGCGAGCGCAACGCTACCGAGCGCCACGAAGCCAGTGAAACATAAACTACGCCGAGGGCGAAAACCCACCCCCACTTCGGTAGTGAAGCGATGTCCGGACCGGCTCGAAAATGCTTCAGGATATCAGAATTTGTCATGATGGTGCTCCGATGCGAAAGCTGCGCCGCTGCGTGGCGCGTACCCTGAAATTTTCGCCATCGCTTGTCGCGACGTGCGGCGAGATCACCGGGCTGAGCTCACCGTTCGTTGCGAGCAGTCGGCTCAGCGTGCCCATGACATGCACGCGCTGCGCGAGGTGCTCGCCCTCGAGGCCCAGGCGGCGAGTTGCTCACGATCTCGCCCAGATACCGACGCCCAGGTCTCTAACACCACGTTGTTGTTCAGGCCCGGCAGACTTGTTGACCATCGCGAACAGTTCCCACGAGACCTTGTCGGGATTGTTCAGTGCGGAATCGAGATCAGGAGCCTGGGCGCGCGCAGCCCACGAGCGCGAATGTGACAAGGAAAACTGATGCGCTGCGCTTCATCTTTGCCTCCTATTGTTGTCGTAACGTAGTCGAAAGAACGCTCCATACCGTCGCCAGCCGCAACGTACGGCCCGGTCGCGCAGGGAATAGAGCGCGGTCGCGCCCTATCTCACGCTTGGCGGATTGCTTATCTTACCGCAGATTGATGGCTGTGGTTTAAATGATCCAACATCTTCGAGCCTTCGCTGAACGATTTCGACCAGGATTGCTCCGCGAAATTCACGTGGCACTTCAGTAGCTCAGAGGAAGTTTTGGAGTCGGCAAGAGTTTTCAGAAAATTGGCCTGGTCGTGCAAAGAGGAAGCAGCCAATTTCAATCCGCCCCCCAGTGCCGCGGCGAACAGGTTTCTTGTTGCTTCGATTGATTTTTGCCATTCCGGAAACGAAAATGAAATGTGCGATGCAGCTGCCGCCTTTTCTCTAACACCATCAGCGGCGCCACCTCCTCCAGGGGTTGATGCTTGGGCCAGTTCGGGCCCTGCACGTGTCCGCCGTTCGCGTTTCTCGTCTTCGCCTGTGGTCGCGGGCATTCGATATCTCCCGGAAAGGAGTTGCTACGTGCGGAGTGGTTCGCTGCTCAGTTACGATCAGCACCCTTCAGAGGGTACCACAACCTTCAACAAGTCATACCTGCCTTATCTGGTAGCGCTTGATCGCGAGGAAGAAGCACGACATCCGTTCGGCCTCCGTCCTCAAGGAGCAATGTGAAGCTCGCCCAATGATTCTGGATGCAGTTGAAGGATGTGGTCAGGTCGTGTGCACCGGAGAGCTTGGCCACTTGCTCGCGCATATACTATACGTTGAAGACCGCCGATACCGGTCGGCTTAGCGTCTGCCGCCTCCAGGCGCCGCATGGACCGTCTCTGTCGGCAGCTCGATCCTTGGCTGTCAGGCAAAAAGACCACCTACTTGGTTGCAGACTGTCAGTGGTGTGTCCGGCTCGCTGTCCCCGATAACGATCCGCTGGAAATAGCGATCACGACCTCGTGGAAATGGTGATCACGATCAGGGAGCGCTTGCACCGCGCGTGATATTCCTTGTCGCCGCTTGTTCGCGTTCGGAGTGCACTGGCAAGGCCGTGGCCGGACCGCTGGCCGACTGCTTGCTGCCATCGCGGCTCGCCAAGCGTCAGAATCCCGGGAAGCAGCTGTGCGAAATTGCGCGTGACGAAGTCGCTGTTGTAGACGCGAGACACGAGCGTCTGGCCCTTTTGCCACGTCAAGGCGCACGACGCGTAAGAGTCAGGATCGTTGATGCCGCACTCACCCGCGCGATTCTCAGCCTGGGCTGATCGTGATTCAGACGCGCCGCTATGGTAACGCTAGCCGCGGGGCGCCGCTTGCGGCCCCAAGCGTCGCGTGTGATAGATTGTCATCAAACACCAGCGTGTAGCGCATTTCCTCTCCACCCCACACGTGAATAGCCCCCAAGTACTTCCCGAGATGTTGTCGGAGACGAAGCGTCCGTCGATATAGAGGCCCAAGCGACCATTCCGTACGGTAAACTCGCCATCGCAATCGATGTAGGGCAGCGCGACGCGTGCCTTTCGCGTCTCGTCGTCGTTAGTGCGAACGGCCGGTTTGCGCGCCGCGCGCTCCATATTAAGTGCAGCAAAGCACACACGCGGCGCATCGTTAGAGTTCGGCAACCACTCCGCGCAGATGCGACGCAGTTCGGACGTGTCTTGCCGTATCTTGGCCTCGTCGCCGCACACCGGCGCCAGCGGCGAGCACGAGCAGGCTTGCGACGGTTCGGTTCATTTGCAGTTCCTTCAAAAGTCATCAGAGCGCATCGCGCCCGCAGGCCGGGAAGCGCCGGAGCCCCAAGCAAATTGATTAGTCGATATCGAATTTCACGGCCAGTTTCGGGCGAAACTGCTACGTCTCTATGTCGTCCCGGTCACCTACCTTATCTGGTAGCGCTCGCTATTCGATCTCGTTAAGCATGTGTTAACCACGCACGTGCCCGAGCGAGAACGCCGCCCCGAAGTGGTGAATGTCCCAATCGCTGTTGAACTAGGTCGGGCCGACGTTGCCAGAATGAACTTGCGCGGCCCTCGTAACGTGCGCAACGAGGTTGATCGTCATGTGATTGTGGTGGGCTTGAAGAGCCGCACGCAGAACCAACAATTGCTTAATGCGCCTTCAATCGTCGGAAGCCCTTGTTGGCCTCGATCATGCCGGCCGCGATCTATCGCAAGGCCATACCGGCATCCCGCCAGCGTTTGACTTGTGTGTGACGCGGCGAATGGTGCCCATCATGTTCTCGGCGATGTTGGTACAGGCGAGCGATCGACGAAGCTCCTTCGGCAACTTCAACCGGACGACAGTCAGGATTTCGTCAAGGCCTTCGAGGATGCTCGCCGCTACGCCGGGCCATTGCAGGTCGAGTCGACGCGCAAGATTGCGGATCATTTTCTCAGCCTTGTCGGGCGTAGCCTTAGTGGGGATGCCGGCGATGCGGCGAGCGCATCAGCGAGCCAAGCTTGCGCGCCCTCGTTGTTGAGAGCTTTGTGCTGGTGATGTTCAACGTGAAAGCCCATCTTCGCCCCCGCAGCGCCGTATAAACGGAGCTTGTCCGTGATCATCACGCCCGGCGGCGTGCCGGCGGATTTCAACATTTCATGAGCCGCTGCGCAGCGCGCGACTTTCTTTGGGCGCAGGATCAAGACCTCGAGAACGAAGCCATTCTGGTCGACAGCGCGTCAGAGCCAATGTTGTCCGCCCGATCGCGATAACAACTTCGTCCAAATGCCGTTTGTCGCGGCGAGCGGGGGCGCGCCGGCGGCGATAAAGAGGGGCCCGGGCGGTCGGCATGCCGGTCGTCTATCCCTCGGCCGCTCCATTTCCGTAACGTGACGGTGCCGACTTGACGAATCTCGGCGAGCGACCCCTATATGTAGGTCTGTTACGGTCTTCTATTCCAACATCTCGGAGGATGGAAGCTAAGAGGGAACCCGGTGCGCCGGCAACGGCTATTCCGGGGCTGCCCCCGCAACTGTAAGCGGCGAGCGGTTGTCATCATGGTCACTGGCGCGACAGCGCCGGGAAGGCCGACAGCTGCAGCGACCCGCGAGCCAGGAGACCTGCCGCGACAGAACGAACGTCCTCGGGCGGGGTGCCCGGTGGGGCGCTTGCAGCTGGGAACATTTGCCCGGTCTTCTTGCAAGTTGTCCGCGGCCCCAGCCCCAAACATCGCGGGGTTGCCGATGTCGCAGTCCTACAACTTCGATCAGCATGGTCATCTCATTGAGCCGAGTATGCCGCCGCGGCCAGCGCATGCAAAGCCTACCGCGCCAGAGCTGTATCTTGTGCCGCCGCCATCGCCGGCTCCGCTGCCGTGGCCCCTTGCGCCATCGCCAAAGCCGTCCGACCTCACGCTCGATCGGTCGCGCGACGACCTGCTGGCATCGTTCGGCAAGCTGACGCTGACCGACCGTTATCTGCTCGCCGGCGAAAGCCTCCAGGACATGTTCGCACGGGTGTCTTGCGCCTTCGCGGACGATGTTGCGCATGCTCAACGTCTCTATGATGCGATGTCTCGGCTGTGGTTCATGCCGGCCACACCGGTGCTCTCTAACGGCGGCACCACGCGCGGCCTGCCGATCTCGTGCTTCGTTAACTCGGTGCCGGACTCGCTCGAAGGCATCGTCGGCACCTGGAACGAAAACGTCTTGCTTGCCTCCAACGGCGGCGGCATCGGCACCTACTGGGGCAATGTTCGCTCGATCGGCGAGAAGGTGAAGGGCGGCGTCACCTCAGGCATCATCCCGTTCATCCACGTCATGGACGGCCTGACGCTGGCGATCAGCCAGGGCTCGTTGCGGCGGGGCTCGGCGGCGGTCTATCTCGATATCCACCATCCCGAGATCGAGGAGTTCCTCGAGATCCGCAAGGCGTCCGGCGACTTCAACCGCAAGAGCCTCAACCTGCATCACGGCATCAACGTCACCGACGAGTTCATGGATGCGGTGGGCGCCGGCACCGCGTTCGCTCTGCGCAGCCCGAAGACGAACGAGGTCGTCCGCGAGATCGACGCCCGCCAGCTGTGGCAACGAATCCTTGAGAACCGGCTGCAGACCGGCGAGCCTTATCTCTTGTTCATCGACACCGTGAACCGCTCGCTCCCCAAGCACCAGCGCGAGCTCGGCCTCAAGGTCTCGACCTCCAACCTGTGCAGCGAGATTACGCTGCCGACCGGCATTGATCATCGCGATGAGGAGCGCACCGCGGTGTGCTGCCTGTCGTCGCTCAACCTCGAGGCCTGGGATCAATGGAATGAGGAGCCCGGCTTCATCGAGGACGTCATGCGCTTCCTCGATAACGTGCTCACCCATTTCATCAGGGTGGCGCCGGACGGCATGAAGCGTGCCCGCTACGCCGCCCTGCGCGAGCGCTCCGTCGGCCTCGGCGTGATGGGCTTCCACTCGTTTCTCCAGGCCAAGGGCATTCCGATGGAGAGTGTCCTGGCCAAGTCGTTCAATCTGAACATGTTCCAGAAAATCCGTCGCGATGCCGACGCGGCATCGGTGGCGCTCGCTCGCGAGCGCGGCCCGTGCCCGGATGCCCTGGAACGCGGCGTGATGGCGCGCTTCAGCCACAAGATCGCGATCGCGCCGACCGCCTCGATTAGCATCATCTGCGGCGGCACCAGCGCCTGCACCGAGCCGATCCCGGCCAACATCTACACCCACAAGACGTTGTCCGGCGCCATCTCGGTGCGCAATCCGCATCTCGCCAAGGTGCTGACCGCCAAGGGCGCCGACATCTTGGCGACCTGGCAGTCGATCATCGCGCACGAGGGGTCGGTCGCCCATCTCGACATCCTGTCGGAGCACGAGAAAGCGATCTTTCGCACCGCCTTCGAGATCGACCAGCGCTGGATCATCGAGCTTGCCGCCGATCGCGCCGCGTTCATCTGCCAGAGCCAGTCGATCAACCTCTATCTGCCGGCCGACGTCGATAAGTGGGACCTCCACATGCTGCACTGGACGGCATGGAAGCGCGGGGTGAAGAGCCTCTACTACTGCCGTTCAAAATCGATCTCGCGCGCGGCGTTCGCCGGCAAGACCGCCGACGGCGACAAGGCCGCGCCGCTGGCGCCGCAGCGCACCGACTATGAGGAGTGCCTCGCATGTCAGTGATCGATTTCTCGGCCGTCGATCCGCGCACGCTGATCGGCAAGGGACGCGTCGGCCTCCTGGACTCGACCGGCAGCTATGACGTCGATCGCTACGCCTGGGCCTACGAGTTCTGGAAGCGCCAGCAGCAGACCCACTGGATGGGCGAGGAGGTGCCGCTCGGCACCGACCTCAAGGACTGGGCGTCGGACCGCGTCACCGCCAACGAGCGCGCGCTGCTCACCCAGATCTTCCGTTTCTTCACTCAGTCGGACATCGAGGTCGGCGACAACTATCTCAAGCGCTACATCCCGATTTTCCAGCCGCTCACCGTTCAGATGATGATGGCCGCCTTCACCAACATGGAGACGGTCCATATCGACGCCTATGCGCTGCTGCTCAAGACGCTCGGCATGCCCAAGACCGAGTTCGAGGCATTCCGCGGCTATGCGGAGATGCGCGCCAAGGCGGATTACATGCACGAGTTCGGCGTTGACACCGTGTCCGATGTCGCGCGCACGCTGGCAATGTTCGGCGCCTTCACCGAAGGTATGGCGTTGTTCGCGAGCTTCGCCATGCTGCTCAACTTCCCGCGCCACAACAAGATGAACGGCATGGGACAGATCGTAAGCTGGTCAGTGCGCGACGAGAGTCTCCACTGCGAGGGCGTCATCAAGTTATTTCACGAATGGCACCGGGAAACCGGCGCGGTGACGCGCTCGGTCCGCGACGACATTGTCGACGTCGCCAAGACCATGGTGAAGCTGGAGGAGAACTTCGTCGATCTCGCCTTCGGCCTCGGCACGATCGAGGGCATGCGGCCTGAGCAGATCCACACCTACGTCCGCTATGTCGCCGACTGGCGACTGACCCAACTCCGGATTGCCCCGGTCTTCGGCTTCTTCGAGGCTAAGGAGGGCGGGTTCTCCCAGCTCAAGGCGCATCCGCTGCCGTGGCTCGTCGAGATTCTCAATGGCGTCGAGCACGCCAACTTCTTCGAGCAGCGCGCCACGGAGTACTCCAAGGCAGCGAGTCGCGGCAGCTGGGACGGCGAAGACGGGGTGTGGGCGGCTTTCGGCCGTATGTAGGCAACACGAACCGCGGTTTGGTGAGGTACCGTCATGTTATATGGTCGCAGGTAATCCGCTGGGCGGTTTTTCTCGCGATGCTTGTCGAGCTTTTGCCGAGCTTGCAGTTTCTGGCCTCTTTCCTGGAATTGCAGGCAATGACAACTGGGCAAGGCAGATACCTCGGGACGCGATCTCCTTGTGGACTTTTGTGGCCGAACTTGACCACGACAGCCGCATGGCGTTGTTCGCGCATTGCGTTGCGCTCACCGTCAATGCGGTCAAATTGCCGTGGGATCGCAGGCCGCGCGCCTTGGCGGCAGCCGATCGTTTGGCCGAAGCCGTGGCCCTCGACATGACCAGTTGCTGGCGCCCGACAGTGCGCAGTTGTCTCGGCCGTGTCACCAAGGCGGGCATTCTGGAAGCCGTGCGCGAAGGCGTGGGCGAGGAGGCGACTGAGCGCATGTCGGCCATGACGAAGGCTGACATGCGCAAGCCGCAGAGCAGCTGTTGGCGGCGACGGGCTGGCTCCCGTCGTTGCTGCGGACGGCCGCGTCGCAGGGGCAAACCGATGTGCAAAGCGAGGCGCAAGGCAGCGAGCTCCATTCGCAAGCTGCGGAATGAAGCCAGCGCCGGGGCCGCGAGGGCGGCCCCGGCCGGCTCCAAAATTTTGGCCACGTGCCTGATGGCGCGCGGCTGGTTCGATCGGTCCAAAGTAACGGCTTGTCGACGCAAGCCCTCGCTCGGATGAGGGCTACAATCTGTCCGTTCGGCGCGTCCGGGGCAACTGTTTCGCCTCCTTTTGAAGAGCGAAGCGATTGGGCCAGACGCCTCGATCATGTCATGATGGCAGGCTTCGAGAGCGCGCTTTGGCCGATAATTCTGGCGGTACCGCCGGCTCCTTACGCGCAAATGTCGCTGGGTTCGCTTGTGTTGGTCCGGCTGCGTCCACCCTGCGATTGATGCGCAGACATCGACCTATCTTCAACCGATTCAGCCGTGTCCCGGTGCTGCGGCGGGGGGCGGTCGCCACGAAAATCGCCATCAGTTCGCTCATGGACTCGCGTCCAACGCAACCTCGAATGGGCCGATCAAGCCCGAGGGACGGCAAGAGCCTCGATCGTCTTCCTGCAACGGCTACGCCTGCTTTTTTCCCCTGCCGCCAAGCGGCGGCATTCCTCGCGGGAAAACAAAAAAGCCGGCTTTCGCCGTCCTCCGCTGGCGCTGCGGGCCTTAGGCTGCGGGCCGATCGCTCCCCGGGCCAAGGATCGCCATCGAGGCTGCGATGGGCGCGGCCCGAGCAACAGACGGAGATTACCATGGCGACCATCGGCACCTTCACCGCATCGGACAACGGATACACCGGCTCGATCAAGACGCTGACGCTGAACATCAAGGCAAAGTTCGTGGCATCGGAGAAGGACAACGACAAGGCTCCCGACTACCGTATCTTCGCCGGCGCCACCGAGTTCGGCGCCGCCTGGAAGAAGACCGCCCGCGAGACCGATCGCGAATATCTCTCGGTCAAACTCGACGATCCGAGCTTCCCGGCGCCGATCTACGCCTCGCTGGTGAAGGTCGAAGGCGACGAAGGCTTCAGCCTGATCTGGTCGCGCCGCAACGGCGACTGATCGCCCGGGACCATCGGCCCCGCCTCCTCGGAGGCGGGGCCTTTTGCGTTTCTTGCGCTGCTTTGGGAGGAAGCAGAAGAGCATTTTGCGTTCAGAAGAGGAGCTTCGCCGCCCGCCAAAATGCGATCAATCGGACAGATCCTGGGACACTGTTTGGGCTGATCCTCGGAATTTCGCGTCGGATCGAGCCCCGATTTTCGATGTCCGGACGTGCTATTTCGTCGGTTCTCACGAGCTGCAGGGACGTGTCCACACCTGCTCTCAGGGCTCAAACTGATTTCAATTTGTTGAGCGAAAGGCCTCTACTTCACGTCGCTCCCATTGAACCAGGGTGGATGAAGTTGGCAATGTAAGCAAAGCCAGACCAGCCAAGCTTGGGGACGGGGCAGGGTAGGGTGTAGAGCAAGATAAAAGCACTATCGCCCAAGAGCGGCTAAGTCGTTGTCTGCACATCCAAGATTTGGCGCCATTGGCGCACTACGTGTCGCCACAACGTGCTCAAGTGGCGCAGTCTCTTCGTGAAATTCGTCTGCATGCTCCATTTGGGTTTGTCGTTCGGAGAATTCCGGAATCGCGCCGGCAGCAGCGCAAGTGCGACCGAACTCGGACCGATCGGTGCCGATGAGGCTATCGTTGCGTCGGCGTAGGCATTCGGCAGCGAGGCCTGCCGCCTCATCCGTAACTCGGCCGGCATCGTCGACGAGGTCAGGATCGGCGGCACTTAACAGGTTAACCATCGCGCGTAACCAGCGGCGGGGGCTACCTATCGGCTTAGGTCCGAGTTTGCGACCCTGACCGCTCTAAGTCCAGCGGAGCGCGGCCGCGCCTCGAAGACTTGCAATTGGGCGTGCTTGCTGGTCGCAGCAGGCACAGTATCGTTGCCCCACAGGACATTGAGGTCACCCCTACCTTTGGCGAGCTTCCGAACGTCGCCGCAGCTTTTGATGCAAACGAGGCCAGATGATCGAATCTGCGTGGTCCATGGCCGCGGCGGCGGATTGCCTCATCCCGTCAGCTTGGATCGGGTCGCGTAAGCAGTCACACGTCGCGTTCCAACCAGCGCGGCAGCGCCTTCCGACAACAGCAATTCTGACCGCGACGCGTTTCGCCGACACGAGGGATTGCTAATTCGACCCATGCTTCATAACCTGTCGAACAAGTTCTACCGACCGCTCAAGCCGCTCTAACAGCAAAGCCAAATCCCCCGCCGAGATCTCCTCGAGGTGTAGATTTTCGATTGAAAGCAACTGGGCGATGAGCTGGTCGATCGGTTCTGCTCTCGACGTGGAGCCCGCACTTCCACCTACGCTGGATCTAACGTGTCCGTCGGGGGTGATCGTTATCGCAAGCGCTGACTTAGCTAAGATGGCTGCCTCAACGATCGCTGCAGGTAGCTCTACATTGCAGATAATAGCCGCCCGGAGGCGATAGCCGGCGCGGTATGATATGGGACCCAAAGGTCCCAATTCGCTAATCTCCCAGAACGCTTCCACCGTGTCAGTCATCGTAGGCAGGCTTCGGAGCCAGGTTGCTATTGTGGAAAGCGATCTTGCAGGTGGCCATTGATCCTCGAGGAGCAATTAGATCAAGCAACTTAATGTAGACGATAGTTAACATTTGCGGCCAAAAAATGGGACTCAAAGTCCGTGGATCGATAGTCTTCTCCGACGTTCTTTGGGCCGATGGCGGTCGGGAAGGACGATCAAGGAATAATCGGCGTCGTGGCTGACAACGTCAGGTCGCTCAGAAAGACGGCTGGGCTGTCGCAAGAAGGATTAGCCCATGAGGCGGGGGTGGATCGGACCTATATTAGCCAGGTCGAACGCCGCCAAAGAAACGTGACAATCGTGGTCCTGGCGAAAATCGCAAAAGCTCTGAACGTGACACCGGACAAGCTACTACTCGCGCCCTCATCTCGGAGGAGAGGTCCCTGAACGTGGCTATCGATCCACCACCTCGCCACACGGACCGACCAAGGCGACTGGGATTCGGGTGGAGGCTGATACGGAGGGTGATTTCCGCCTGAGCCGAGTAATTCAGCAAAAAATTTGAGTGGGCCGGGATCCATGACCGCTCCCGCACAGCTCGTCAGGCTCATAACCTGAAGGTCATAGGTTCAAATCCCATCCCCGCAACCAAACCTAAATGAAATCAGCCGGTTAGCAGATCGCTAACCGAGAAGCTTCAGCTTGCCGCTACGAGGCCAAGGCGGCGCATACGTAGCACGAATGACTGCAATTACCCCTGGCCTGGAAACGGAGGAGCATGTGGGTGGAATGACAGCCCGACGCTAGCTGCCGCGCTGCGACGGCCCGACCAAGTAGCAGGCCGTAGCGCTAGCGTCGAAATCGAGGCGTCCAGTTCTCGATCAAAGCTTCGTCGTCATCTTCCTGGTCGTCTTCTTCGACCCGTGCACTCAGACTCTTGCAGGTCAGGATCGTCAGGGTTCGGCCATACTGCCCGAGACCGACAACTTCTTCGGTGATATTGTACCCGCGTTCGATATCCATCCAATCGCGCAGATTGCCGTCGGCGGCGTCTTGTTGCCCAGTGCGGATGTTCTCCGGGCGAGCGTTGAAGGACTCGGTCAATGTGCCCCCGGGAACGGGCGTGCCCTTGCGTAGCCACTTTATTCCTTTGGCCTCCTTGAGGCCGTCGGACATGAAGCACCAGTCGACCGTGCCGCCAACGCTGGAAATGACGGCGATACCGTCACGCGTCAGTCCCGAATAGCGAATGGCGGTTGCCGTCAAAGACGTGGCGCACGCCTTGCGCAACGCCTCGATGCCGGCGAGCCCGATGGGATGGTCGTCGATTGCATTCTTGAAAGGACGCTCCGGCATCAGCAGCGCTGAGGCGAAGAAATCGGCCTCCTGTTCGTACGGGTCGGCCGAATGAAATCCGGCGTGCGAATAGTGCACGCCGGTTCCAAGCAGCGCATCAACATGGCCGCTTATGTAGTAGTGGCCAATTTCATGGGCGATGCTGAAGCGCTGGAATCCCTTGCTCGGAATATTCGTGGCGTACATGATTCCGAACTCATCGCCCACCTTGATGAGCGCGCCCGAGACACCGTTCGCCGTGTCCGGCTTGGCCTGTACCACGATATCTTTGGCCGTCGCGATCGCTTCCGGGTCAACATAGAGACCTTCGATCTTCATCTCGCGCAGCACGCCGTGCGCGGTGTTCTCAGCTAAAGCGCGACGCGCGAGCTTCAGCTTTGTACTCATTTCTTATCCTTCGACTGACCGCGCTTGATCAGCATTTCGACGAAGGCCTCCGTCAGCTTGATGTCTTCGGCGCTCAGCTTGTTCACATCGCGGTTGAGGCGGCCCGCCGTGGCTGACGCGTCAGGCGTCGCGGCGCGACCGAGCAGGTAGTCCGTCGTCACGTCGAGCGCTATCGCCAGGCGCTTGAGATTCTCAAACGATGGCTTTCGTGCGCCCGACTCGAAGTGGGACACCGAACTTGGCGGCAGCCCTGCTTTGGAGGCCAGATCGGTCTGATTAAGCCGTCGGAGGTCGCGGGCGGCTTTGAGACGTTCCTTAAAGATATCAGAAGCTTGCTGTTGTTCCATGGCTCTTTCGACATGACGATATTGACGTATTCGCCATATGGAGTCAGTATGGCGGCACCGTCAACTATGCCATGGCGGATTCGTAATGCAAATCAACTTGAGGCCTAGTGCCCAAATAGAAGGGAAAGTTCATGAGCAAAGATCGTGACAGAACGGTCTTCCGCCGCGATGGCGAGTGGATCAACAAGCGCAACGACGCCGACCGGGCATCGAGCAAACACGATACACAGGCCGAGGCCATCAAGGCGGCCAAGGAGAACCTCGGCAAGCAGGGCGGGGGCGAACTGATCGTGAAAGGCCGCGACGGCCAGATTCGCGGCAAGGACACGATCCCCCCTGGCAACGATCCCAATCCGCCGAAGGACCGCGAGCACTGATCGGGCGATGCGCACCGCCGAGTTCACCCTCAAGCGACTGAGACCCTCATGAAACGGATCATCTTCTGCTTCGACGGAACCTGGAACAGGCTGAGCGCAGACACGCCGACCAACGTGGTGCTGACGGCGGCGAGCATCATGCGGCAAGCGCCGGACGGCATTACGCAGATCATTCACTACGACGAAGGCGTCGGGACGGACCGGCTCGAGCATTGGTCCGGTGGCATCATCGGATCAGGCCTCGTCGAGAATGTTCGCGAGGCCTATCGCTTTCTCATCTTCAATTACGACCCCGGCGATGAAATCTACGTCTTTGGCTTCTCCCGCGGCGCTTTCAGTGCGCAGACCTTTGTCGGCTTCCTTCGCCATGTTGGGCCGCTGCACCGCTTGCATGCCGCGCGGATTGACGAGGCGCTTGAGCTATATCGCCAGCGCCTGACGGAGTCTCCCGGGTCGAGCGATCGCATGCGGCGCTTCAGGGCTGACTATGCCAACAAAGTTTGCATCGGCACCGATGACGACGACTGGCGATGCCGGCACGTGCCCGCATATGTTCAGGGCGCCGCCCCGTTGTTCGCGATCAAGTATCTTGGCGTTTGGGACACCGTTTCTGCTCTCGGCCTTCCCGCGATCACGCCGTTCAGCGCCCACCTCAATCGAAAGCATGCATTCCACGACGCGGGCCTCACGAACTTCGTGGAAAGCGCACGCCACGCCGTGGCCATCGACGAACGGCGTGCGCTCTTTCCGGCTGTGCTGTGGGGCGATTTGACGGAGATCAACAAGGCGAAAAGCTCGTCGGCGGACGCGCTCGACGCGCCTTATCAAGAAAAATGGTTTCCCGGTGTCCACGGATCAGTCGGTGGCGGCGGCGACATCCGCGGTTTATCGGACGGTTCATTGGCGTGGGTGTTGAAGGGCGCGAAGCTGGCCGGCCTGAGACTTGATGTCGAGCACGGATCTCGCATTCACGGTTTCGCACCTGATCCCTTCGCTCCGCTCATCAACATGAAGATGCCGGAGAAAGGCTTCACCGATATCATCCGAACGGATCGGCCTGGGCCCGATCACCTTTGGCAGCTCTCTGCGGCTGCCATACGGAGGTGGACCGCGAACGCCGAAAGGCTTCCAGAACGCACGCTCTATCGACCCAAAGCATTGAGCAAAGTTTCGGAACGCCTTAGCGCGCACCTGATCACGCAAACCGCGCCTTCTTCCGACCTCTTGACTGAACATGTTGTTCAGTCTGGCGATGCGCTCCGCAAACTCGCAAAGCAATATTACGGCGACGCGAAGCTGTGGGGTGTGATCTTCGAAGCCAACCGCGATGTCCTGGACGATCCGGACGAGCTCTTCGTCCATCAGCGGCTGCGTATCCCAGCGCAGAGCATTGTCGAAGCTGTCTGAAACCGTTCGAACATGTGCAGCCAGAGTTCACAATTTCGCCCAAGCCACGACCTCAAGAGGACAGAGCGCCGCAAGTACGCAAACAGACCGCAAGATTTGGACGCTGCGACTATGTTGGGCCTGCGGCTTGGCTCCCCTTCAAATGCTCGCTATAGTTGCACCCAAAGAAGAGCCGCAACGGCCTTTACAGGGGATGGGGCATGTTGATTCCAGATTACGAGACCGAAGTCGATTTTCTGAACTGTGAAGCCATTTCGAAGACAGTCGTTGAACTGCTTGTTCAGAACCGCAGTCGCGCGCTGACGATCGGCATTCACGGGGACTGGGGCGCGGGCAAGTCCAGCATTCTGAAGATGGTGCAGCGCGACCTTGCCGGAGACAAAGCTGTTGCCTGCCTGTGGTTCAACGGTTGGGCTTTTCAGGGCTTCGAGGATGCCAAGACGGTTCTTATCGAAGCGACCATCACCGAGCTGTGTCAGCAGCGCTCGACGATTGGCAAAGTGAAAGAACTCGGCGGGCGACTGCTCAAGCGCGTCGAGTGGCTCAAGCTCTTGAAGCGCGGCGGCGGCCTCGTGTTCAACGTGGCTACCGGACTGCCTTCGCCCGATCAGATCGGTTCCGTTATCGAAAAGCTCAACGCCACGATCGGCGGCCTGAAGGATTTGTCGCCCGATCAGATCAAGGAGCAGCTCTCCGAGGCCAGCACTTTTCTGAAGCCGGCGGAAGCCGCCGAGGCCAACGTGCCGGAGATCATTTATCACTTCCGTAAAGAGTTTGCCGACTTGCTGGAGGAAGCGAAGATCGATCAGCTTGTCGTGCTGATCGACGACCTCGATCGCTGCCTTCCGTCCACCGCGATCGCAACTCTCGAAGCCATCAGGCTCTTCCTCTTCGTCCCGAAGACAGCCTTCGTGATCGGCGCTGACGAGGGCATGATCGAATATGCCGTCCGGCAGCATTTTCCTGACCTTCCCCTCGCATCAGGACCTGTCTCCTACACACGCAACTATCTCGAGAAGCTGATTCAGGTGCCCTTCCGCATACCGGCTCTCGGCACGCAAGAGACCCGTGTCTACGTGATGCTCCTAATGGTCGAAAGTCTTCTCGGCAGCGAGCACGCTGGATTTAGAAAACTGCTTTCGGGCGCCAAGGCTGCACTCAATCGTCCCTGGCTCGGCACTGGCCTAACGCAAGCTGACGTGCGCGCAGCGGACCCTGGGCGGGCATCCGAACTCGACGCGGCCTTCGTTCTTGCAACGCGAATTGGCCCCATCCTGGGCGAAGGCACCAAAGGCAATCCGCGTCAGATCAAACGCTTTCTCAACACCATGCTTGTGCGCCGCGCGATCGCCAAGGCGCGTGGTTTCGACGGCGAAGTCGATCAAAGCAAGCTCGCCAAGCTGATGCTCGCCGAGCGATTCCAGGAGGATTTCTATAACTACGTCGCCGGCAAGGCCATGTCCTCCGAAGACGGCAAAGTCGCCGAACTCCATGCATTCGAGGAGGAGTTGAAGGCGGAGAAGGACGAGGCCGAGACGCCGAAGAAGAAATCGGGCCAACAGACGTCGGAGACGGCCGAGGATGATGGAGCGAAGTGGCTTGCACGAGACTGGCTGAGGCGCTGGCTCACCATTCCGCCCGCGCTAGGTGATACCGATCTGCGGCCTTACATCTTTGTCACGCGCGATAAGCGCGCTCTGGCCGGACCGGCAAGCATCGGCGGTATCGAAGGGCTGGTCGAGAAGCTCACGGGCTCAGGTCTCGCTTTGCGAATGGTCGAGCCTGAGGTGCGGGCGCTGCTGGCACAAGATGCTGAGGCCGCCTTCAGGGCGCTCAGCGAGCGCGTCCTTCAAGCGACCAATCTCAAGAGCCCCCCGGAGGGTTTCGAGGGGCTCGGCATCCTCGCCAAACATCATCCCCGGTTTCAGTCGCAGTTGGTCGCCCTTGTCAGCGCACTTGACGTTAGATCACTTGGTATCTGGATCGTCCGAGGCTGGAACGAGATCCTCACCGACGGGGCGGCCATGGCGCAGTTTCAAGCGGTCCTCAGCGAGTGGGCGGCGCAAGATGAGAACGCGACGTTGAAACGGGCCGCTGCGCAGGCCACCGCCGCCGTTCGCAAGAGGAAGAGCTAGTGGGGACCTCAGGCTCTTCGGGAGGTCCCGGCTCGAACACGTCTCTCGTCCCGACGTTCCTTGAGCCAATCTCGAGCGAACCGTTGCCAGGCGGTGAGGTCGATCCCGCGGACGGTGGCGAAACGGGCAATGGCAAGGGGCCCGGTGATGGAGCACCACCGACCGGGTCGCAAGCACCACGACCCGCCATCCAGCCGCCACCATCCGCCGGGCGCTACACAGGTGCTCGCACCAACTTCACGCGCTTTGCCTCGTCCGGGGGAAATGACCGCCGCGCCTTGCGGCGTGCGGTACGAGACTATGTGCGATCGGGCACGGGCGGCAGCCGCAATGCCACCCGAAAGATGGGCAGCGCCCGCGACACCGCCAGCGGCGCGCTGGGCGTCTTCAGGGCCTTTCAACGTGATGGGGTTGCCGACACGCTCGCTCGGCTTAACCTCGGAAACCTCGTGGGTCGCCCGACCCGCGAAGTGTTCATCGGCCTCACGGACATCATCTGCCGGGATGGCGGGCCGATTGACGAGGCCATCGCTCGCGACGCCTGGCTTGAAACCTGCGTCGATCTCGAACAGATCGGCATCGACAACCTCGATGCCCTGACCGCTGAACAGATCAGGGACGTGTTCCTCGCCTTCATCGCGCACGCGGTCGAGGCCAGACTCTTTCAGGAGATCGGCATCAACGGGTTTGAGGTGGCCGACCTCAACACCATCCAAGCGTTTGAGGCGCAGTTTCGCAGCTATGTGGAGCGCGACGTTCGGGACTCGTTCGCCTCCGATCTTTCCTCGATTGCCGAACTTTCGGATGCCGAGATTCGGGCGATCGTCGATCAGACCTACCAGAATGCGTGGGAATTGTTCGAGACGTGGGGGGATCAGAGCTGATGCGCCGGCACAGTATCATCGCCCGTCTCGGTCCAACCGATAAAACGCGCGTCGCGCTGCGCGATAGCGACACTGTGAAGACGACAATTCGCTTCGTCGATGGCGATCATCGGCTGGGTTTCGGCCTCGGCCAGATGGTCGATCAATTGGCCGATCTGGGCTTATATCCCACGGAGCGCGCTATCGACCTCGCGATCCTCTCCGCCGTGGTGATGGCGGCCGACACACGAGTCTCACGTGCGACCGAGTCTCAGGATAGCTGGACGCGCGAAATCGATCTCTATCTGCCGGTCCTGGACCCCGACGCGTGGACGGCCCAAGCCGCTTTGATCGAGCGAATGCTTCGCTTCCTCACCGGCGATCACTGGCGGCTCGCTTTTCGGAGGCGCCACCGCGACTATCACGAGCTCATCGAGCCGACTAACGAGCTAAGCTTCGACACTTTCGACTCGGTCTGCCTGTTCTCCGGCGGCCTCGATAGCTTCGTCGGCGCGATCGATTTGCTCGCCAAAAAACAGAGTCCGCTCTTCGTCAGCCACTACGGTGATGTCAGCACAAGCTCGCAGACGCAGTGCGCCGAAGGCATTGGCGCAGTCTACGGCGATCTCGAGCCGCGCCATGTTCGTGCCAATGTCGGGTTTCCGGGCGACTTGGTGCAGGGCTCGAACCCTGAACTAACGACGCGGGGCCGGTCGTTCCTCTTCTTGAGCCTTGCCGCCCTCGCGGCCAGCGCATTGCCGAGCCCCACGATCTATATTCCCGAGAATGGCCTGATCTCGCTAAATGTACCGCTCGATCCCTTGCGTCTTGGCGCATGGAGCACACGCACGACGCACCCATTCTACCTCGCGCGCTGGCAACAATTGATCGACGCGCTTGGCATCTCGGCGATGATCACCAACCCGTACCGATTCATGACCAAGGGCGACATGCTAAAAAAATGCCGAAACCGCACGCTTGCCAAGCGGTTCGCGCCCAAGACAATCTCGTGCTCATCCTTTGGCAAGGCTCGTTATAGGAGTCTATCACCTCGACACTGCGGCTATTGCACGCCTTGCCTTATCCGCCGCGCCGCGATTGAGTCCGCGTTTGGAACGGATCGGACCCTCTATTCCATTCCGAACCTTTCCGCTCAGCCATTGGAGGGATCGAAGGCAGAAAGCGAGCACGTGCGATCGTTTCAGATGATGGCGTCCCGCCTGTCTGAATCGCCCGACATTGAGAGTATACTTGTTCACAAGCCGGGGCCGCTCTCGGACTATCCCCGGGGCGACATCGCACAGTACGCAGCCGTGTTCCGCCGTGGAATCGAGGAGGTCGCGCATATTCTAAGACAAGCGACGGTGCGCCCTTGATGATTGCCGATGATATCCGTGGCGCCGACTTTCATTGCCACGTGGACCTCGACCGCGACCCCGCCGCGTTGGTTGAAGCATGCGAACGCGAGCGTATCGCCACGATCGCAGTCACAACCACTCCGAAGGCATGGCCTCACAACCAACAATGGATGCGCCAGAGCAGATATGTTTATCCGGCGCTCGGTCTGCATCCTGAACTCGTAGCCGAACGCTATGCGGAACTTGATCTCCTCGAACGCCTCCTACCCGAAAGCCGGCTAGTCGGAGAAGTTGGCCTCGATGGGAGCCGAAAGCACGCGGCGAGCATGCCAAGGCAAAAAGAGGTCTTCGGAAGGGTACTGTCTGCCGCGCAGTCGTTGGGCGGCCGGGTCGTTACCATCCATAGCCGTCGCGCGGCAAACGACGTGATCACGATGCTCGAAGCCCTGACGACACCCGACAAACTGCTACCTATTTTGCATTGGTTCTCAGGATCAATTGCGAGCGCCAGGAAGGCTATCGCTTGCGGTTGCTACTTCTCCGTCAACGCAAACATGCTTGAGACCGAGACCGGCCGAACCTTGGTCGGGAGCATTCCTCTCGATAGACTTCTGATGGAAACCGACGCCCCATTCACCTCGACTGCCGGCCGCATCAGTGCGCCTTGGGATGTCATCCAGACTTGTGATGGCGTCGCGAGATTACTCGCGGCGGACGCCGCCGTACTTCGTACGACGGTAGCTCAGAACAGCAAGCGTGTTCTGGCTTTCGCGGGACTTTGAAACTCTTCACTCCTCTTGAAGCCGTGCCCCGATGACTGGCTCAAGATTTGGCCGGTCGACAATAAGGTCGGCAACGTGCGCAACAAGGACGCTGATCTCGTCCTGCCGATTGAACCGGTAACGGACGTTTGACGCGGTCATTGAGTGTCGGCTCACCTGACATTGGCTGCTAGTCTCAAGCAACCTATTTCGGCTCCGTGCGATCAGTTGTGCCCGCCTTCGGCTCTGCCGCGATGCCATCAATTTCGCGACTCTTCTCCAGGACAGCATCGACGAACGCGGAAAGAGATTCTTCCTTCGCGGCAGCAATCGAAGCAAACCGACTCCGGACTACTCCAATCACAGCAGCAAGTGGGGCAAGCCACAGCATTATCCAGGGAAGAGTCGGTATCGCATCGAGATAGGCGATAGAGGCGGCTGCGACCTGCAACAGAGACAACACCAGAATCACAATTGGCAATCCCAGAGTTGGCGCCTTTTTGTATAAATCGAATCGTGTCCTGTCCGTCTCCAGAATTTCCGCTATTCGTCTTGCCTGCATCGACCGGACTTTGAATTCCGGATCTTGCTCAAACGCAGCTTTCTGAGAGAAAAGATAGGCGATAAGCTTCCCAGTCCGAACGGTTTCCTGTGGTCCGAAGTATCGCTCATGCAAGCGCCAGGCATTCCAATCGGCATCGATCTCAGTGCTGACGCGCTCCGTTGCGTTGTAGAGGTGGAGACCGGCGATGGCGGCTATGGCGGAGCATGCGAGCCAATGCTGGCAGGCCAGAAGCAAAGGAAAGTAAAGCAGTATCAGCCGGTAGGTGGCCTTGTGGGCATGGACTTCCCTGATATGCCCCGGGACGCTCGCGTGGCAGAGCTCGTGGAGCAGGTAGAAGCGGTCGGCTATTCCGAGCTTGCCGTCCGCTCCGAGAAGGACAATCGTCCGGTAGGCTCCCGGTGTTGGTTGGATGAAGGACTTGAAAGTAAGCATCGGCTCATAGCCCGACCTTGGCGACGCCAACAGGACCCGGGCCTTACCAGTGGTCTCTTTAAGCTGACCAAGGGTGGTCGCGTCGCCTACCAGAAAGTCGTCGGGAGCCTCGACGATCCGATATCCTTGAAGATACGACAGGAGGGCAGCGCGGGCGTCAGTTGCGTTTCTCCTGTAAGCATCGAAGAAAATCGCCCACTTGTTGTAGAAGGCCGCCACTGCAATACAGAGAGCCACCACTAGTGCTCCCGTGAGGCTGTCACTCCATTTGGTGAAGCCGAGAATTGCGTAGAGCAACACGGCCACGTTGGCCATCTCGTAATAGACGAGATCAGCGATGATCTTCCAAAACAGCATGGCAGGCTAGCGGGCAGTGCGACCAGGCGAGCGAGTATGTCTTGTGACGGCCTGGACAATAGCCGGAAGCTGTCTTGTCAGTTCCTCTTTAATTGCCTTTTCGGTTGTGATGACGATGACTTTGCTGTTCTTGGCATCAAACGTGAACTCAACCTTTTCTTCCCGTGGAAACGTATCCCGATATGCTGTCTGGACCTCACGAATTACGCCCAGCCCCGCTTTCACGACCGAATAAACTGATTTGAGCGAAAGGTTCTGTCCACCAACGATATTGATTTCCTTGTTATCTTCCGGCTTCTCAACAATGTGTCTGATACGTTCTTCACCCAGTAACGCGTATGCCTCAGGGAAGACGACTTTCAGAATTTCAATCTCTTCATTATGCGATGTCATGCTCAACCTCGCCCCCAATGATCCATCCGCCTTATGCTTATTTTGTTCGATTAGTCGTATGCGGGCAACCGATGTTTCGGAGAAGCTGACGACTTTCGGCGTATCGTTGCACTTTGGCGCACCCGCCTCGCGGACCGGGCTGTCGTGAACGGAGCCGCAAAGAGGCGTCTCCGCCGTCTGGCTTACATCCCTTGCGCTGGAAATAGTGCATCGCTCGCCGGGGGCAGTCGGTCCCGGGTCCCGCCGCTGCGCGTCGGCGCTATGTGACCTCCTGCGGCTGCCCAGCTAGAACCGGTCTCACGATCGCAGTCGATCCCGCGCCCTCAAGTCACGCTCCCACGTCTGCATGTTTCCGCTTCGCCTGTCTGGCGGCTGACCGCCACTATTTCTTAACTTGGCCACGTCGCAATCATGCGAACCATCCCATTAGCAACACGGGCCCGGGACCTCCTTGCCGCAGTGGGGCAGCCCCTCCCAAACGGTCGGGCACTCTCTTGGCGCTCTTTGGCTTGCGCTCGGCGCACCGGTTTCACTCGTCACACAGATTGCGATTTACACGCTCTATGGCGCGGGAGTGAAATCTCGGTGTCGGTGATTGCGCGACCGCGATTTGAAGCCCTGACGGCTCGCACGACTCAGGCAGACTTCGTTCCGCACTCGCAGTCGGAAAGTATCGCTCCGGCGGAGGCCGCCTTGTGCGGTTTGGCGGTTCGTCTGAGGATTTGACCTTAAGTCTAGCCTTAAGGTCATGTGGCGAATGCAGGTGAAGGTCTTGGGCGCTGAACGTCGGCGCCGATGGAGTTACGACGAGAAGGTTCGTCTGATTGAAGAGACGTTGCAGGCTGGCGAGACTGTGTGCGGCGTCGCGCGCCGACATGGAATGGCGCAGAGCCTGCTGTTCACCTGGCGTCGGCAAACGCGCCAGGGCCGCCTGGGCGGCGAGGCCGTGCCGGCTCTTGTTCCTGTCGAGATCGCCTCCACGCCGGCTCCCGCACCCACGTTCGGGCCGCAGCCGTCTTCGCCTCCTGCGCAGCGTCCAAGGAACGGAATGATCGAGATCGAGCTTGGCGGCGGCTGTCGCGTGCGCGTTGACCGGGAGGTTGACGCCGAAGCGCTGCAGCGAGTGCTTGAGCTTCTGAGGCGGCGATGATCCCGATTCCGAGCGGCGTCAGGGTCTGGATCGCCACCGGTCACACGGACATGCGCCGCGGCATGCAAAGCCTGGCTCTTACGGTTCAGGAGAGCTTGAAGCGCGATCCTCATGCCGGCGATCTTTATATTTTCCGGGGCCGTCGCGGCGATCTGGTCAAGATTCTTTGGCATGATGGGTTGGGCATGTCGCTCTACGCCAAACGTCTGGACCGTGGAAAGTTCATCTGGCCCTCGGCGGTGGCCGGCGCGGTGTCGATCTCAGCGGCACAGATGGCTTATATGCTCGAAGGCATTGACTGGAGAAATCCTCAACTGAGCTGGCGGCCTGCGAGCGCGGGCTGAACGAAGAAGTTGCGGCTGCCGGCATTTTGGGGAGTCACAACGCATTCAATCTGTGATTCACTGCTTCGCATGGATGCTGATGGCGGAGCGATTCCGGATGACATTGCTGCCTTGAAAGAGGCGCTGGCGATCGAGCGCGCGAAGGCGTTAGAGGTTGCAGCGGAACTCGCGGTCGCCCGCGCGAAAGCCTCGGAAGACAGCGCGCTGATCGCCCAGCAGAAGCTACGGATCGCCAAGCTCGAGCGTCAGATCTACGGACAACGGTCGGAGCGATCATCGCGGCTGATCGATCAGTTGGCACTGACGTTCGAAGAGCTGGAAGCCGACGCCACGGAAGACGAATTGGCAGCCGAACGGGCTGCGGCCAGGACGACGACTGTGCGCGGATTTACGCGCAAGCGCGCCGAGCGCCAGACATTCCCTGAGCATCTTCCACGCGAGCGGGTGGTGATCGATCCGCCGACGGCTTGCGCGTGCTGCGGCAGCAATCGCCTGCGCAAACTCGGGGAAGACGTGACCCGGACGCTGGAATCGGTGCCGCGTCAGTGGAAAGTAATCGAGACGGTGCGGGAGAAGTTCAGCTGCCGCGACTGCGAGAAGATCAGCCAGGCGCCGGCGCCGTTCCATGCCGTCGCACGGGGATGGGCCGGCCCCAGCCTGTTGGCTATGATCATGTTTGAGAAGTTCGGCCAGCATCAGCCGCTGAACCGTCAGGCCGAGCGCTACGCTCTCGAAGGTGTGCCGATCGCGTTGTCGACCATGGCCGACGCCGTGGGATCGGTCTGTACGTCGCTTGATCCCCTGCTTCGCTTGGTTGAAGCCCATGTCATGGCGGCTGAGCGTCTTCATGCCGATGATACGACCGTGCCGGTGCTAGCCAAGGGGAAGACCGACACGGGACGGTGTTGGATCTACGTCCGGGACGACCGGCCATTTGGTGGTGCCGGACCGCCAGCGGCGATGTTCCACTACTCGCGCGACCGCAAGGGCGAGCATCCCCAGGCGCATCTGGCCCGCTATGCCGGCATCCTCCAGGCCGACGCCTACGACGGGTATAACCAGCTCTATCTGGCTGGGCGCCATCCTGGACTGATCCGGGAAGCTGCGTGTTGGTCGCACGCGCGGCGCCCGTTCTTTGCCATGGCCGATATCGAGGAGAATGCGCGGCGCAAGGCCGCCGGCAAAAAGGAAATTGCGCTCTCTCCGATCGCGATCGAGGTGGTGCGCCGGATCGATGCGCTGTTTGAGATCGAGCGGTCCATCAACGGCAAGAGTGCCGAGGGGCGCCTGGAGGTTCGTCAGGCTCTGAGCCGCCCCCTGGTGGAGGATCTTCAGGTCTATATGCGAGAGCAACTCGCCAAGCTCTCCCGCGGGCACGACCTGGCCAAGGCGTTCAACTACATCCTGAAGCGATGGGCGGCCTTCACGCTATTCCTGGAGGATGGGCGCGTGTGCCTCTCTAACAACGCCGCCGAACGGGGGCTGAGAGGCATCGCTCTTGGGCGAAAGTCATGGCTCTTCTGCGGATCCGATCGCGGCGGACGACGCGCCGCGGCCATGTACGGCCTGATCGTCACGGCCAAGATGAACGGTGTCGATCCCCTGGTTGGCTGACGTCCTCGCCCGTATCGCCGCCCATCCGGCTCATCGGCTGGACGAACTGCTGCCCTGGAATTGGGCCCTGTCAGCGTCAGCAATCTCAGCCCGAGCGGCATGACCATGCACGTCAACAAGGTCTATCGCGTCACCACGATCAATCGCGTCGCCCAGGACCTCGGCGAAGACGAGGACTGGCTGTCGGACGTCGCCAGCGAAATGGACGCCGAGGACGGCCGCCTCTGGGTCTACGGTGTCGGAGAAGACGGCGTCATGGCCTTCACCGACTTTGGGATCGAGACCTTGATGGAGCTCATCAGGATCCACAAAGAGAACCCTCATCTGCTCAGGCGCCAGGATTAGAAGACGTCTGCGGCCTACGCCGGACGGGTACGTCGGAAACTCGCTCCTGACGAACGTAAAGTGCACGTATCTGGTGCGGTTTCTGGTGCGCTCGTCTCGGTGCGGGCAACGAAGACCGAGTAAATCACTGATATTCTTGGTGGGCCCGGCAGGACTCGAACCTGCAACCAGACCGTTATGAGCCGGCGAGGGCAATGGTGCAGCCCGGCAGAATCCGTATAGAGGTGGCGGGCCCATAGCGCCCTAAGCGTTTCCTGATGAAATTGATAACTCCATCTGACTGCTCACGGCTTGTTGTACTGTTCGACGACACTCGCTCAAATTTGCCAGGGCTGGATTTGCAGTGAGAGTACTGGATTGAAATAGCCGCGGCTCATTCGCGCGATTTGCAAGTCTGTTGAAGTTTCTTCGTTGTTGCGCATTGTATCATTCGACGTTGTCTCGCAACACGCTGTAACCAAGCGTTTTTTTTTACCACGAGGGTCTATGACGAACAGCCAATTGGAGGGCGATGGGCGGAGACAGCCGAAAAGCGCTCCGTCGACTACGATTGGTCGAGAGCCGAAGGCGGTCCCGTTTGCCGAGCGATTGAGCTGCACGATCGGCGAGGCTTGCCAAGCAACTGGCCTGGGACGCACAAAGCTTTACGAGCTGATAGGAACGGGCCAACTCATCACAATCGCCGTTGGACGTCGGCGCTTAGTGTTAATCCGGTCGCTCCTCACGCTACTCGATAAGACAACACCGTTATGATCAATTGCTATCTTTGGCTTCTCCTCAAGCTCCCTTCTTGATTACACAGCGTAAGTCTTTTGGCTGATCCAATCCTTTTGGCCACAGCGCATCATCGTATCCGTCCGGTGAAGCTTACGATTACCCACATTTTTTTGAGGTGCACTGAGCCGAAAAACTTGAGTCGCTAGAATCGCTTGTGATTCTTTGATGGGCACCTGATTCGAGAAGAGGTGCTCTATGGGACTGACTTCACGCGCCCGGGATGAGAAGGCGCATCGGTCGGCGTCTGACGCGGTGACCTGGTTTGACCGTGAAGCTGCGCTGTGCGAATTCCAGGACGCTCGGCTTGGCGAGAGATTTCGCATGCTGCTGAAGCAGATTGGTGGAGACGTCGGCCAGAGCATTCCTATGGTTTGCCAAGACTGGGCGAATACCAAGGCGGCCTATCGTTTCTTCTCCAATGAACGAGTAAGCGAGGCCGACATCCTGTCTGGTCATTTTAAATCGACGCGGGAACGCATCGCGGCTGCGAAGGGACCTGTTCTTGTTCTGCATGATACGACCGAATTCACCTATCAAAGGGAGCGCCCGGATCTGATCGGGATGATTAAGCGCATCCCCAAAAGCTACTCTCGAAGATTGGACGGAAAACCCCAAACGTACACGACATGCGGAATATTGATGCATTCGAGCCTTGCGGTGACCCTCGATGGGCTTCCACTGGGGCTCAGCGCTGTGAAGTTCTGGACCAGAAAGAAATTCAGAGGGGTCGCTGCGCTCAGGCGCGAGGTCAACCTGACACGGATCCCCATTGAAACCAAGGAGAGCATTCGGTGGCTGGAGAACCTCAAGCAATCCACGGAGCTTTTCGAGAAGCCATCGCAATGCATCCATATCGGTGATCGTGAGGCCGATATTTATGAATTGTTTTGCGCCGCCCAAGAGGTTGGAACGCATTTCTTGGTAAGGACCTGTGTCAATCGCCTGGCAGGCGATGGCGATCATACCGTTGCAACGATAATGGATGAGGTCTTGGTCAAAGGTCTCCACCGGATCGAAGTCCAGGATAGCAAGGGCAATCCAGATCAGGCTGTTCTTGAAATCCGGTATCGCAAAATCCGTATTCTGCCACCGATAGGCAAGCAGTCGCGGTATCCAGCTTTGACTTTGACGGTGATCCACGCTGATGAAAGAGGAGCGCCAAAGAACAGAAAAAAGATTGAATGGAAACTCCTGACCGATCTTCCGGTGCAATCGCGCGGGGATGCGATCGAGAAACTCGAATGGTATTCCCTGCGATGGAAGATCGAGGTCTTCCACAAGATACTCAAATCCGGCTGTAGGGCAGAGGACTCGCAACTGCGGACTGCTCAGCGATTGACGAATCTGATCTCGGTATTCTGCGTTGTGAGCTGGCGCATTTTTTGGATGACGATGCTCAATCGTTCAGCGCCAAATGCTTCACCGGAATTTGTGCTGACCAAAGCTGAAATCCAATTGCTTGATCGGCTCGTCAAAGACAAGAATCCAGTCAGCACACAACGAAAAACATTGTCGCATTATCTCATCAAGATCGCCAGGCTCGGCGGCTATCTCGCCCGCGCCAACGATCCGCCACCAGGGAATCTGATCATGTGGCGCGGATTATCGCGATTCATCGATATCGCAACGGGAGCAAAACTCTGACTCAAAAATGTGGGTAATCGTAAGCCGGTGAAGGCCGCCTTGCCGAATGAGGCGTGTTGTTGAGTACTGTCCTTATGGACAGTGATAGGCGCAGTGCCCAAGTCGAACGGCTTGAAGTGGTGGACACGGGCCGGCGGCGGCGCTGGTCCGAGGATGAGAAGCTCAAGATCGTCCTGGAGAGCTTACAGGCGCCGCGCCAGGTCGCGGCGACGGCGCGGCGGTATGGCGTTTCGCGCTCATTGCTGCTGCGGTGGCGACGCTCGTTTCGGCCTGAGCCGAAGGATGCCGCCCATCAAACGGGTTTCGTACCGGCGATGGTGGTCGCGGAGTCGGGGCCGACGCCTGGTCCAGTCGCGCCGGCAAGCAGCGGCGGGTCAATCGAGATCGAGTTTGCTGCCGGGGCTCGGATGCGGATCACGGGGACGGTCGACACGGCGACGCTGAAGGCCGCCGTGGCGGCTCTGGCAGATGGACGCCTACGGTGATCCCCATTGCGTCGGGCGTGCGGGTGTGGGTTGCGACCGGCCACACCGATACGCGTCGCGGTATGAACTCGCTGGCCTTGCTGGTGCAGGAAGCCTTTAGGCGCGACCCGCACGGCGGCGACATCTACGTGTTCCGTGGCAAGAGCGGCAAGCTCATCAAGATCCTTTGGCATGATGGGCTGGGCATGTCGCTCTATGCCAAGCGGCTGGAGCGGGGCCGCTTTCTCTGGCCGTCGTCAGCTGATGGCGTGGTGACAATCCCCCCAGCCCAGCTTGGCTACCTGCTGGAGGGCATTGACTGGCGGATGCCGCAACACACGTGGAGGCCGCAGGCGGCGGCTAATCGCTGTGATTTGAATCGACGGCGCGACCAGCAGTCCAGACAGAGGCCGCGTCTTGTGATTCTTGGTCGGCGATGGGCGCCGATGATTCTCTCCCCGACGATGTGACCACCCTGAAGGCGATGCTGCGCCGAGCGAGCGGCCCGCTTGGCCGCGGAGGCGGAAGCTCAGGCACGGATACTGCTGATCGAGAAGCTCAAGCTCACGATCAAGAAGCTGCGGCACGAGCAGTTCGGACAGTCCTCCGAGCGAGGCGCATTGTTGGATCAGCTCGAGCTACAGCTCGCCGACCTGGAGGAGAACGCGGCGCAAGCTGAGACCGCAGCGCAAATGGCAGCCGAGAAGATTGCGGTGCCATCGTTCGAGCGCCGCAAGCCAGCCCGCTGGCCGCTGCCGGAGCATTTGCCGCGGGAACGCCTTGTCTATCCAGTGCCTGCGACCTGCCCATGCTGTGGCGATAGCCGGTTGCGCAAGATTGGCGAGGACGTGACGGAGACGCTGGAGCTCGTTCCGCGCCAGTGGAAAGTGATCCAGCACGTGCGCGAGAAGCTCGTCTGCCGGGCCTGTGAAGCGATTACCCAGCCGCCGGCTCCCTCGCATCCGATTGCGCGCGGGCGTGCAGGGCCCAAGCTGCTGGCCCATGTCCTGTTCGCCAAGTACGGCCTGCACCTGCCACTCTCAGAGCGACGTCTACCAGCGTGAAGGCATCGACCTCGATGTCTCGACGCTGGCAGAATGGGTGGGAGCCTCCGCCGCAACCCTGATGCCGCTGGTTGAGGCGATCCGGAGCCATGTCTTTGCGGCCGAACGCATCCACGCGGACGACACCACGGTGCCGGTCCTGGCCAAGGGCAAGACCCGAACCGCCCGGCTCTGGACCTACCTGCGCGACGACCGTCCGTTTGCCGGCCCAGATCCGCCGGCGGCCGTGTTCTTCTACTCGCCTGATCGTGGCGGTGCGCATCCGGAGCAGCATCCGTCGGGCTATGCCGGACTGATGCAGGCCGACGCCTATGCCGGGTTCAGCAAGCTCTACGAGGCCAATCGCAAGGGCGGCCCAATCATCGAGGCCGCGTGCTGGGCACACGGCAGGCGCAAGTTCTTTGATCTCGCGCGGCTCAGCAAGGCGCCGATCGCGGCCGAGGCGGTCAAGCGCATCGATGTTCTGTTCGCCATCGAGCGCGAGATCAACGATCTTACTACGCAGGAGCGTTTGCGTGTACGCCAGGAGCGTAGCCGCCCCCTGATGGTCGAGCTGGAGGCGTGGTTGCGCGAGCAGCGCGCCAAGCTCTCCAGGAACAACGGGACGACCAAAGCGATCAATTACTGTCTCAGCCGCTGGGATGCATTTAGCCGCTTCCTTGATGACGGACGGCTTTGCATGTCGAACAATGCTGCTGAGCGTGAGCTACGGGCGGTCGCCCTGGGACGAAAAAATTGGACCTTCGCCGGGTCCGATGCGGGCGGCCGGCGTGCGGCTGCCATCTACAGCCTCATCGCCACCGCCAAGCGATTGCCGACGCGTTGGCGCGCCTACCGGATCACCCTGCAAAGCGCATTGACGAACTGCTGCCTTGGAAGTGGCAGCCTCAAAGCGTCGCTCACGCCGCTTAGGCGCGATCAGCCTTTCGCCCAAAAAACGCCCTAACCGGGGGCCTTCGCCGGCTTACGATTACCCACATTTTTTTGAGGTGCACTGAGCCGAAAAACTTGAGTCGCTAGAATCGCTTGTGATTCTTTGATGGGCACCTGATTCGAGAAGAGGTGCTCTATGGGACTGACTTCACGCGCCCGGGATGAGAAGGCGCATCGGTCGGCGTCTGACGCGGTGACCTGGTTTGACCGTGAAGCTGCGCTGTGCGAATTCCAGGACGCTCGGCTTGGCGAGAGATTTCGCATGCTGCTGAAGCAGATTGGTGGAGACGTCGGCCAGAGCATTCCTATGGTTTGCCAAGACTGGGCGAATACCAAGGCGGCCTATCGTTTCTTCTCCAATGAACGAGTAAGCGAGGCCGACATCCTGTCTGGTCATTTTAAATCGACGCGGGAACGCATCGCGGCTGCGAAGGGACCTGTTCTTGTTCTGCATGATACGACCGAATTCACCTATCAAAGGGAGCGCCCGGATCTGATCGGGATGATTAAGCGCATCCCCAAAAGCTACTCTCGAAGATTGGACGGAAAATCCCAAACGTACACGACATGCGGAATATTGATGCATTCGAGCCTTGCGGTGACCCTCGATGGGCTTCCACTGGGGCTCAGCGCTGTGAAGTTCTGGACCAGAAAGAAATTCAGAGGGGTCGCTGCGCTCAGGCGCGAGGTCAACCTGACACGGATCCCCATTGAAACCAAGGAGAGCATTCGGTGGCTGGAGAACCTCAAGCAATCCACGGAGCTTTTCGAGAAGCCATCGCAATGCATCCATATCGGTGATCGTGAGGCCGATATTTATGAATTGTTTTGCGCCGCCCAAGAGGTTGGAACGCATTTCTTGGTAAGGACCTGTGTCAATCGCCTGGCAGGCGATGGCGATCATACCGTTGCAACGATAATGGATGAGGTCTTGGTCAAAGGTCTCCACCGGATCGAAGTCCAGGATAGCAAGGGCAATCCAGATCAGGCTGTTCTTGAAATCCGGTATCGCAAAATCCGTATTCTGCCACCGATAGGCAAGCAGTCGCGGTATCCAGCTTTGACTTTGACGGTGATCCACGCTGATGAAAGAGGAGCGCCAAAGAACAGAAAAAAGATTGAATGGAAACTCCTGACCGATCTTCCGGTGCAATCGCGCGGGGATGCGATCGAGAAACTCGAATGGTATTCCCTGCGATGGAAGATCGAGGTCTTCCACAAGATACTCAAATCCGGCTGTAGGGCAGAGGACTCGCAACTGCGGACTGCTCAGCGATTGACGAATCTGATCTCGGTATTCTGCGTTGTGAGCTGGCGCATTTTTTGGATGACGATGCTCAATCGTTCAGCGCCAAATGCTTCACCGGAATTTGTGCTGACCAAAGCTGAAATCCAATTGCTTGATCGGCTCGTCAAAGACAAGAATCCAGTCAGCACACAACGAAAAACATTGTCGCATTATCTCATCAAGATCGCCAGGCTCGGCGGCTATCTCGCCCGCGCCAACGATCCGCCACCAGGGAATCTGATCATGTGGCGCGGATTATCGCGATTCATCGATATCGCAACGGGAGCAAAACTCTGACTCAAAAATGTGGGTAATCGTAAGCTTCGCCGGATGCGTACGCATCATCCGTACGCGTTCCTGCGAAAACTCGGCAGCGTGGACAAGGCGCCACGCCGACGGCACCTGTGCGGCCTCATTTTCTTTTTGTGCCATTCAGCGTCGGCCAGGTTGGACGCTGCCCACTAGGCTGTGCCCGTCTGAGGGGCACGACGCCGTCGCATCGGCGGTAGTTCATGACGACGCGGCGCAGGCACAGCCCATGAACCAATGGTGGGGCGGATGGTGGGGCGGAGCGGGAGCATCTTCTGAAATGCCCGGGAAAAAAAGCAGGGCGCGACCGGCATCACCACGGTCGCGCCCTACGTCGCCGGTCAATGGGGCAGGGGGAATAACCGGCTGCCGGGATGACTCCGAGGCCCCCGAAGTCGTTCCATGGTGCCGCAAATATTTTTTGTACACGGTTAAGTGATCGAGGAGCGCCGGACCTTCGGCGGCTCTCGTCGGGTTGTTTCGGTGATCGCCATGGGGCGAGGGATGCACCGTCATGTTACAGATTTTCCAAGCAATTTTTGCCGCACTCGCCGTCACCGCCACGTTGGGCGCCGTTCAATTCGCTTCCGGTCACGATCTCACCGGCGGCCGGGAACTTGCCTCGCCCGCGCCAGCGGCGGGCATCAACCGCGCTGGCAAAGCCGACCGCGCGGGCTTGAAGGTCGCGCCGGGCGAGACCGAGACGATTACGATCCGCACCGTGGGCCTTGAGGACACGTCCGTTGTGGTCCGAGTTCCCGTCGTCAAGGACGAAGCACGAAACCGTCTGCCGCCACCGGCCAAGCCCGGCAAGGCGAAGACGGCGATCGCCTGTGAGCCGCCGGTCAGCGTGCTGACTGAGGTCGCCAAGCTGCTTCAGCCCGGTCGCTGCTTGACCTGATGGCGGCGTAGGCGCGGTATCTGCAAAACAGGAAAGCAGGACTAGACGAACCTTCTCTCGTCATTGCGAGCGAAGCGAAGCAATCCACTGCGCCATTTGCAGAGTTGCTTCGTCGCTTCAGCACAAAATTGCTTTGCAATTTTGTCGCGAGTTCCTCGCAACGGCGTCTGGGACGCGGTTTATGATTTCACCGCGCCCGCAGTCAGCCCGCCGACCATATACCGCTTGAATGCGTAATAGATTGCGGCCGGCGGCAGCGCGTAGATGAAGCCGGTAGTCATCAGCAATTCCCACGGCGAGTCGTCGGCGGCCAGGAAGTTGCCGAGCGCGACGGGGAGCGTGATCTCGGTGTCCTTCGAGAGCAGCAGGAATGCGTAGAGATACTCGTTCCAGGCCAGCAGGATGGCGTAGGTGCCGATCGCCACCAGCGACGGCATCATCAGGGGCACATAGACCAGGCGGAACAGCTGCAGCGTGGTGGCGCCGTCCATGGTGGCGGCTTCGTCCAGCTCGACCGGTAGCTTGTCGGACGCCTGCTTCAACACCCAGATCGCGTAAGGAGAGGCGATCGTCACCATCGCGAGAATCAGCGACCAGTGATTGTTGAGCAGGCCGTAATTGCCCATGGTGCGGTACATCGGCACGGCGAGGAACGCCGCCGGGATGAAATAGGTGAACAGCGCCAGATTCATCACCCAGCGACCGCCGGGCACGCGCAGCCGCGAGATCGAGAACGCCGCTGCGGTCGCGATCATCAATGTCAGCGCGCCGGCGGACAACGCGATCACCACCGAATTGAAGAACTGGATCCAGAAATCACGCAGGAAATAGTGCTCCTGGTAGAACACGATCTTGAAATTGTTCAGCGTCGGATGCGCCGGCCAGAGCTTGCCCGAAAACGCGTCCTCCTTCGGCGAGATCGCGAACAGGAACATGTGGTAGATCGGCACCAGGGTCCAGATCAGCACGGGAATGCCGATCAAGAGCAGCTTTGCTTCGGTGCCGATTTCGCGGAGTGTTGGCAGCTTCATCGCGACAACCGTTTCATCATGAAATAGACCAGCGGCAGCACGAACGGCAGCGCGCAGACGATCGAGGCCATCGCGAGGCTGAGCTGATCGAGCCTGAGATAGCGGATACCCAACGTCGCCAGCACGTGGGTGAGGTCGGCGGGGCCGCCGCCGGTGAGCAAATAGACACTGTTGAAATCGCCGAGCGTCCAGATCATCGAAAGCAGCGTGCAGGTGACGTAGAGCGTCTGCATCGACGGCCAGGTGATATAACGGAATTTCTGCGACCAGCTCGCGCCGTCGACTTCGGCGGCCTCATAGAGGTCATGCGAGATCGCGAGCCGTCCGGTCATCAGGATCAGCGTCCAGAACGGCAGCGATTTCCAGATGTGGACGCCGATCGCCATGCCGAGCGCCACCGTCGGGTCGTTCAGCCAGTTCGGGCCATCCTCGGCGGTGAGCTTGAAGATGATCTGGTTGATTACGCCCCATTCCGGGTTGAGCATGAAGCGCACGGAGAGGATGGTCGGGATCGACGGCACCGCCCAGGGCAGGATGAACAGCACCGACAGCCATTTGATCCAGGTGCGCTGCTGCGCAAAGAAGCCGGACAAAAACAGCGCGATCGCCATTTTCAGATTGATGCCGACCAAGAGGAAGATCAGCGTGTTGACGGCGGCGCGCGCAAAAATCGGATCGTGATAGAGCGCGACATAGCTCGCCGGATGCCGCGCCAGCCACAGCCCGTAGCCGACGGGGTAGACCACGAAGGCCAGGAACACCAGCAGATAGGGCGCGAGCAGCACGATGCCCCAGACCTGCGGCGTGGTCAGCCGGGCTGATAAAGGCGGGCTTGGAATTGCCTGATCGCCCGAAAGCGTGATTGCCATACGTTTACTCTTGAAAGGAAGGCGCGGCCGGAAATTGTTGTGGTCACCTCACCCCGCTTGCGGGGGAGAGGTCGAAGCCGAATGCTTCGGGTGAGGGGGTACAGGACTTTCCGCGAGCTGTGCTCGCGGAGGGAGCCCCACACCCCGACCCTCTAAGAGCGAGCTTTCGCTCGTCTCGACCCCGCGAAGAGCTGGGAGAGGGAGGGATACATCAACCCGCGACCTGCTTGAGGCGGGCGATCAGTTCGTCGACGGCCTTGTCGACCGGTACCTTCTCGCTGACCACGCGGTTCATCGCCTTGGCCCAGACGTTCTCGTTGTTCAGGATCGTGAACTTCCAGTTCTTGGTGAAGTCGAACGGCGTGGTGCCGCCGGTGAACTGGTTGTACACCGCCTTGCGATGCCGGTCAGCCTGCCAGAACGGGCTCTGCTGGCTTGCTGTCGTCACCGGGAACCAACGGCCGAGCGCGCCTTCAATGTAGGGCCGCACGTTCTCTTCCTGCAGCAGGAACTTGATGAACTCCTTGCCCTCCGCCTTGTTCTTGGCGACCGTGAACATCAGCCCCGTCTTGACGTCCGAGCGGTACTTGATCGGAGTACCATCAGGCTTGTTGGGGAACGAGGCGGTGATAATGGTCTCGTCATAGTTCTTCTTGCCGAGCGCCCGCTGTTCCGGCGTCAGTGCCGGGTTGTTGGCGTCGTCGAGCCATTT